>CP098402.1:301465-602931 GCA_025916675.1 Phycisphaera sp. | reverse complement strand
TTCCGCGGCTGGTACCTGCCCGACGGCACCGACATGGAGAACAACGGTGCCGTGCCCGACGTGCTCGTTGAGGTTAACCCCGGCCACGAGGTTGAGGGTGTCGACCCGCAACTCGAGGCGGCGGTGAAGGCCGTGATGGACGACATGGAGTAGGCCCGACCCACGTTATCAGGCCTCGGGCTTACCCAGCCCGCGCAGACGGACGCCCGCACGGGCGTCTTTTGCGTTGGAGCCATGGCGCGATCGTGTAGTGGCCGATAGCCAAGCCGAGGAGTGTTCGCCTATGCCGGGAGAATCGACAGTCGTGCGATCGGCGGTTGGGGTGTGGTTGCTTGCGGTGCTCGGTGCCGCCGCGACGGCGCACTGGGTTCTGCCCTTCGACGCCCAGGCGGGCCTGTTCGCCCTGGGCCTGCTGTGCATGGCGTACACGCTGGCGGCCTTCGGGCTCGCGCGGCGGACGGCGGGCCTGACGGCGCTGCTGCCGCTGGCATGGGTTGCCGGCTTTGGCATGTGGCTGCCGATCGCTCAGGACTTTGGGGCCGAGACGCTCGCGCCGAGCTTGGGCGATTGGGGCGTTGCCGCATCGATGGTCGAGCCCGTGGCGTACGCGTTAGTGCTTTTGGCAGGCGGTGTGGCGACGAGCGCGTTGCTGTACCTGGGCACGGGATCGGCGGCGGTATTCTGGCACGTGCTGGTGCTGACCGGCTTGGTCGCCGGCGCTTCGCTCTCGCACAATGACACCCCCACCACGACCTTCGCGGCCATCATCGCGTGGCACGCTGGGGCGGCCGGTTCGCTCATGCGGTGGGCCTCGCACGCGGCGTGGTCTTGTCGGGAGGGCGTATGTACGCGGTGCGGCGAGGACATCCGCGGGGTGTCGAACTCCACGTGCCCGAGTTGCAAGGGTGCGCTGTTGTGCAGCCCGCCCGCGCGGAAGATGGCCCCGGGGCGCGATCAGGCGGCTTGAAGAGCCCGTGCTGGTGCCGGGGCCTCGTTTGAGGTTGTCACTCTTCGAGGTAGGGGATGGGCGTGATGGGGCCCTTGCCGTCATAGGGCAAGAGCTCGATCGGGAGCGCCTTGATGCCCCGGCGTTTGGCCTTGTAGACCGCGTAGCGCAGGGCGTGATCAACGCGCTCATGAACCTTGGGCGTGATGTTTAGGCCGTGGGCGTGCATCTGCTGCAACGAAAAGAGCCAGGCGTGATACTCCTCGAGGCACCGCGGCTTGTACGTGCCAAGGCCAATGGCGTGGTGGCCGACCTCGTGCAGGAAGACCGCAGCCGAGATCGGGCCGCGCGGGCGCGGGGACTCGATGAGGCGTGAGACGCTCCCGTCGGCGTAGTGGACCTGCCACGCGACGCCGCTGGTGCTGCTGCGCCACTTGCGTACCCGGATGTTGTATCTGGCGAGCATGAGGCGCGCGACGGCCTCGTAGCGGTCCGCCGCGGGTGATGCACGCTTCGCCCGTGGCGCGGCAACGGCCACGGGCTTGGCGGGCACCGGCGGGCGCTCGATCTTCCGGCGGGGGATCAGGTCCCAGAGCGTGCGCATGGCTGGCGCTCCGGTGTGGCGAGTTCACCGCCGGTGAGCGAACGCCCGTTGGCGAACGCGGCGAAGTCCATGGGCTTCTTGCCCGCGGGCTGGATAGTGATCAGTCGCAGCGCGGTCCCGTGGCCACAAGCGATCAATCCCGCCGGATCGATTAGCGTGCCGGGGCCCGCGGTGTGGTCCGAGGTTTCGGCGGCGACACGCAACAGCTTGAGCGCAGTACCCGCGAGGTTGATGCTCACACCCGGCCAAGGGGTAAGGCCGTGCACCCGGTTGCGGCAGGCGCTGGCTGTGTCGGCGAAATCGATCCAGCCGTCGGCCTTGGAGAGCTTGGGAGCGAGGGTGACCTTGTCGGCATCTTGCTCGATGGGCGTAAGCGTGCCGGCGGCGTGGCGTTCGAGAACGCCCAGAACAACAGGCACGCCGTCCCGGGCCAGCACCTCGTGGAGCTCGCCGATGGTGAGGCTGGGGTCGAGCGGGCGGCTGGCCTGACCGAGCACGAGGCCGGCGTCCATCTCCTCGGCCAGGGTGATGACGCTGACGCCGGTGGACTCGTCGCCGGCGAGGATCGCGGCGTTGATGGGCGCTGCGCCCCTCCAACGAGGCAAGAGTGAGGCGTGCAGGTTGATGGCGAACTTCTCGGCGAGCAGCTTCTGCCCCAGCTTCTGGCCAAAAGCGATGACGACCCAGGCCTCGGCGTCGATGCCGCGGATGTGGTCTCGGATATCCGGGGTGTTGACTTTCTCGGGCTTGAACAGTTCGACGCCCGGCAGGAGCGCTTCGGCCTCGGCGGCGATGGGCGTCGGGCTCAGCTTCTTTCCTCGACCGGCGGGACGGTCGGGCTGCGTGACGATGGCGGCGACCTCGTGCCGCTCGGCCAGCGCACGCAAGGTGGGCACGCCGAACGCTCCCGAGCCGAAGAACACCACACGCATGGGCAATTTGGGCCTCCCTGCCCTGTTTCTTGGGAACTAGCGGGCCTTGCGTTCGAGGCGACGCAGGGCCGATCGGGTGCGCAGGCGGTCGAGCTGGCCGAACTTGTCGATGATCAGGACGCCGTCGAGATGATCAACCTCGTGCTGGATGCAGCGGGCGAGCAGGCCGGCGGCATTGATCGTGAATCGGTTGCCATCCAGGCCGGTGGCTTCCATCGAGACCTCGACCTGGCGGTTGATCTGGCCGCGGATATCGGGCAGGCTGAGGCAGCCCTCCTCGAACGATTCGAGGGCCCCGCCGGGCGTGAGCGTGGGGTCGATGCAGACGATGGGCTTGCCGGCGGTGTCCTCCTGCACGCCTTCGGGCTGGGGGGCGGCGTGTGGATCCGCCGGCACCATGCACACGAACATCCGCCACGGCAGGCCCACTTGCGGGGCTGCAAGACCGATGCCCTCTTCCTCGTGCATGATCTGGAGCATCCGGTGGGCGACCTCGCGGACGTTGTCGGTGACCTCGCCCACCGGGCGGGCCTTGGCCCGCAGGGCGGCGTCCGGATGGAATCGCAGGTGCAGGCGGGCGGGGTCGATCGAGCCGATAGGCTCGGATGTGCTGGAAGCGTGCTGGGGCATCGCGGGGATGATATTGTGCCCGCTTGGGGCAGGCGGGCATTGGCCCTAGAATCGGGCTCCATGCCAGTTGGTCGGGCTTTGAGCAGCAGACGGGAGCAGGAATTTGGCGATCTTCGGCGGCAAGAAGAAGAAGGAAGACGCGGGTTCTCCCGAAGCAAACGGCAAGGGCGAGCCCGAAGCCGCCGTGACCGAGCCGAAGGGTTCGGGCAAGGGTGCCCAGCCGGGGCCCTCGTTCAACCCAGAAGCCGCCGAGCGGTTCTTCGAGCACGCCCGCACCTCGCACGAGACGACCAGCTACGAGTACGCCATGAACATGTGGCTGAGCGGGCTGCGGCAGGATCCCTCGAACATCTCGGCCATGGAAAACTTCTTCCGCTCCGCGGCGGCCTTCGTGGCCGCCAACCCAAAGAAAAAGCCCAAGGTCGATCTTCAGGTCAAAACGCCGGTAGACAAGTTCCTCGCGGGACTACTGAACTGGGCGACGCGGCTGAGCGACGGCGACGCGGCGATGCGGGCGGGCGAGGCGGCTGCCAACGCGGGCCTGGACGAGCAGGGCTATTGGTGCCTCGAGCGCTCGATGACACTGGCCAAGCAGGCCAAGCGGCCCAGCCCGCTCCACTTCAAGAAGCTGATGCAGCTGTTCGCGAAGGTCGGTGCCTACAACGAGGCGGTTGAGGCCGGCACCATCGCCGTGCAGCTCAACCCCGCCGACACCGACCTGGCCAACGCGGTGAAGAACTTCTCGGCCCAGGCAACCATGAGCCAGGGCGGCTACGACAACGTGGGCGAAGAAGGCGGCTTCCGCAAGAACGTCCGCGACGCGGCCAAGCAGCAGCAGTTGCAGGACGAGGAAGCGCTCTCGAAGGGCGAGGGCACGATCGAGCGATTGATCGAACGCGCCCGGGCCGACATGGAAGAGCGGCCCGAGGACCCACCCACCATCTCGGCACTAGCCAAGCGGCTGCTGGAGCGCGGCACACCCAAGGACGAGAAAGAAGCCTACGAGCTCTATAAACAGGCCTACCAACTCACCAAGGAATTCCGCTTCCGCCAGGCGGCCGACGATATCAAGATGCGGGCCTGGCGCCGCAAGCTCTCGGCCCTGGAAAAGACGGCCAAAGAAAATCCCCAGGATACCGCCATCCAGGAGAAGCTCGCGCTCGAACGCAAGGCCGTGCTCGAGGCCGAAACCAAGGTGTACGTGGCTCGCGTTGAGGCCTACCCGACCGACATGTCCCTGAGGTTCGAGCTGGGGCGGCGGTACTTCGACCAGGGCCAGTTCGAGGACGCCATCGCCAACCTCCAGCAGGCCCAGGGCGAGCCCAAGCTGCGCGTCCGCACGCTGCACATGCTGGCCCAGTCGTTCCTGGCCATGGAGTGGGGCGACGAGGCGGTCACGACCTTCCGCCAGGCCCTGGAAGCCCACGGCCGCGACAGCGACGCGACGGGCATGGAAATCAACTACGGCCTGATGAACGCCCTGCTGACCAAGGCCACCGACCACCGAGATCTGGAAGCCGCGACCGAGGCCGACAAGATCGCCTCGGGCATCGCGATCAAGGACATCGGGTTCCGGGAGATCCGCCAGAAGCGTGACGCGATCAAGAAGCTGCTGGCCGAGTTGCGGCAGGGCTGAGCGGCGTGGCCAGGGGCAAAGCGATCGCGATCATCCCGGCGCGGATGGAGTCGACTCGGTTTCCCGGCAAGCCGCTTGCGAGCGAGACCGGCAAGCCGATGGTCGTGCATGTCTGCGAGCAGGCCGCCAAGGCACAGGCCGTGTCGAGGGTGGTTGTTGCAACCGACAGTCAAGAGATCGCCGAAGCAGTGGTTGCTCATGGCTTCGAGGCGGTCATGACGTCGGAAGACCATCCCAACGGAACCAGCCGGCTGGCCGAGGCGGCCGAGACGCTCAAGCTCAGGAAGAGCCAGGACATCGTCAACGTTCAGGGCGATGAGCCCGAGATCGAGCCTGAGACCATCGACGGTGCCTTGCGAGCGCTCGAAGCCCAACTCAACGCGTCCTGGGAAGTTGGCACCGCGCCACACCTTGGGCGCGAAACCTACGCGGCTGTCGGTACAGTTGCCTCGCCCCTCGCCCGCGGCGACGATCCGAGCAACCCCAACATCGTCAAGGTGGTCATCGGAACCATCGAACCACAACATGCCGTCGCCCCGGCGTTGTACTTCACGCGGGCGGACGTGCCCCACTTTCGCGACCATTCCGTAGCCGTGCCCCGACTCAAGCATGTCGGTATCTACGCCTACCTGTATCACGACCTCCGGGGCTACGTCGGCCTCCCGCCCACCCCCCTCGAACAGTGTGAGCAACTCGAGCAACTCCGCTGGCTCGAACACGGGCTGCCCATCGCCGTCGCCGTTCGGCAGGCGTGGCACCAGGGCATCGACACCCCCGAGCAATACGCGGCCTTTGTCGAGCGATACCGGACTCGGGGCGAAAAGACGTGACCGGCGCGATCGGGTTGGCTATCCTCTCTGGTGCCCGACCAACGAAATTCGAAGCACGGCAACGACCATCCCCAAGACGACTGGCCCATGCCTGTCGGCAGCGAACCCGCCCCCTCCGATCGGACGCTGGGTGAGGACGCCCGCCGTCGTCGCGCGGACGAGTTGCTGGTGCAGGCAGCTGAGGGATCGCTGACGACCGAGTTCTACTCGCCAGTGCCGCCTGGGTACCGCCGGGGTCGCACGAAGTACGTCGCCGTGCTGGGCACGGTGATGAGCGGGCTGGGCAAGGGCATCTTCGCCGCCAGCGGTGCAAAATTGCTGAAGGACAAGGGCCTCGTCGTCGCCCCCATCAAGATGGAGGGCTACCTGAACATCGATTCGGGCACGCTGAACCCCTACCGCCACGGCGAAGTGTTCGTGCTCGACGACGGCACCGAGTGCGACATGGACCTGGGCACCTACGAACGGCTGCTGGCCCAGAATCTCAGCCGCCGGAACTTCACCACCTCGGGCCAGATCTTCAGCGAGGTGCTCGAACGCGAGCGGCTGGGCGATTACCTGGGCCGCGACGTGCAGATGATCCCGCACGTCACCGGCGAGGTGAAGCGCAAGCTCCGCGAGCTGGCCATGTATGGCGATGGCTCGGGAAGGCCGGCCGACGTCGTTTTCGTCGAGGTGGGCGGCACGGTCGGCGACTACGAGAACGGCTTCTACATCGAGGCCTTGCGCGAGCTGGCCTTTGAAGAAGGCGAACGCTCGGTGTGCTTCGTGGCGCTCACCTATGTCATCGAGGCCAAGGTGCTGGGCGAGCAGAAGAGCAAGGCGGCCCAGCTGGGCATCCAGCGATTGATGGAAGCGGGCATCCAGCCCGACATGATCGCCTGCCGCTGCGACAACCCGGTGACCGGCCAGGCGATGCAGAAGATCGCCATGTACAGCAACGTGCAGCTCCGCCGCGTGTTCAGCATGCACGACCGCGAGAGCATCTACCTCATCCCCGAAGAGATGCGGCGCGACGGGCTGGACCGGGAGATCCTGAGCGTGCTCGACCTGCACGACCGGGTGGACATGGGCCAGGAAGACCGCGAGCGCGAACGCTGGCGGGCGTTTGTCCGGGGCCTCACCAGCGAACCACAACACAAGATCCGCATCGGGCTTGCCGGCAAGTACACCGACCTGGGCGACGCCTACGCGTCGATCGACAAGGCCATCGAGCATTGCGCGGCCACCCTCCACGCGAATATTGAGGTCGAGCGCTTCGACACCACCGACCTGAGCGAGGCCCGCATCGCCGACGAGCTGGGCGACATCGACGCGGTGATCGTGCCGGGTGGGTTTGGCGCCCGGGGGGTCGAGGGCAAGCTGTCAGTGGTCAAGCACTGCCGCACGACGGGACTGCCATATCTCGGCATCTGTCTGGGCTTCCAGGTGGCGGTCATCGAGTACGCCCGCAATGTGCTGGGGCTGGAAGGGGCGGCTTCGGCCGAGTTCGACCTCGACTCGCCGCACCCGGTCATCAGCGAGCTTCCCGAGCAGAAGAAGATCGAGGGCCTCGGCGGCACGATGCGGCTGGGTGCCCAGGACGTGAGCCTGACGCCCGAATCGCTGGCCAGCTTCCTGTTCTCGGGACGCCACAGCGTCCGCGAGCGGTTCCGCCACCGCTACGAGGTCGATCCTGGGTACATCGATCGGCTGACCGAGGCGGGCCTCGTCTTCAGCGGGCGTCACCCGACACAACCCATCATGCAGGTACTCGAGTTGCCCCAACCCGGGCACGACGAGGATTACGATGGGCCGACGCACCCCTACTTCATCGCGGGGCAGTTCCACCCCGAGCTGACGGGCAGGCCACTCGAGCCCCAGCCCATGTTCATGGGTTTGTGCGCAGCGGCGATCGCGCGGCGCGTGGCGATGGGGCCAAGGGCGGGCGAGCCCGCGGGGCCCAAGGAAATCTCGACGCTGGTGAAGCGGTGGTTGCGGACGCCGCGGAAGCGGACGCAACCGGCGTAGGAAGCACTAGATCAGTTCGAGTGATCGAAGCGATGCCAATATCACGACCGACGCGAATCGCCCGGGGCGGCCTGTGCCGACTTGGGCGTTGTGCATAAGGGTCTGGGCGTACAGGTCGGCCTCGATGTCGCCCTGGGCGGCCAAGCTGGCGAAGGCGTTCACGGCCCATGGGTGGGCGGTGGCGTTGTCGGGCTGGAGTTCCTGCACGCACCACTGGGCGGCGCCCTCGGCCCGGCGTGTGAGGAGGGGTTCGATCCGCTGGACGCCGATGGTCCACAGGGCCTGGATGGCGGCCAGTTCGCGTTCGGTCCAGACCTCGATGGCGACCTCGCCCCGGCTCGGCGCGGCGGCATCTTGGAGGGAGCCCTCAGCCACCATGATGGCCCCGTCGAACGAAGTGTCGTTGGCCAACGCGTGCCAGAGCACGAGGTCGAGGCCCATGTCCCTGGTCGGGGCGGTCGTGAAGTGCAGAAGCCAGGCGAGCAAGGGCCGGTCGATGGTTCGGCGGTTGCCGTTCTCGTCGGCGAACGTGTCGGGATCGACGCCGTCTAATGGATCGGGGCCAAGCACGGCTCGGAGGCGGTCGATCCAGGGCTGGACGGGGCTTTGATGCACTGTGGGTCCTGTAACTCGATTGGTTGGCACGAGAGCTCGCCGTTGGGCTGGTGCGGGCGGGCGGAGTGGTCGATGCTGGGGTGATGCCGGATGGCCAGGGCCAACACGCTCAAGATGGCGATCGATTCGCGTGGATCGATCCCGGCGTGAGCGTATGGGACCAGTGGGGCGCGGTGCCGCCGCCGCCCAAGGTCAGGCCCTCGATCACCAGCACGGCCGCCCCCCCGGCCCAATCGGAGCCCGTGGTGGCCCCGGCACCCATGGCCGACCCCGAGCCGCTGCCCGAGACCCCGCCGAAAGAGGCCCCCGAGCCGATCGCCGAGGATCTTGGTGGGACCGATGGCGCTCCAACGTTCAATGAATTCAGTGCCGAACTGGACGTCGCCGAACTCGACGAGCGGCTGCGGCCCGTGACCACGTGGTCGGCCCGTTCGACCGGTGTGAATCGATCGACCCTGAGCTTCCGATCCCGGCGGATGTGCTACGCCAAGAAGCTTCTCATGATCGCGGTCCACCTGATCGACGACAAGCCCACGATCCTGGCCGGCCGGGTCACGAGTTGCGACTACGACGGCGAGGCCCTCTACAGCATCGAGGTCGAACTGATGCCCAAGCCCGTGAGCGAAGAGCTCCGCCAGTGGGAAGCACAGCGTTAGGCCACCCACGCCCCTGACTTGACCTTGGCCCCCGGCCCCCGAATGCTGCGCCATGCGCATCATCCGCTCGGCCGGAGAGCTTGCCGACTACCAGAACGAGATTGGCGAGTATCCGGGCGGGGTGCTGGTACCCACGATGGGCGCATTGCACACCGGGCACGAGTCGTTGATCCGCCAAGCGGCCCAGGAAGCGACCCGGCGCGGGCTGGCGGCGGGCTGCGTCGTGACGGTGTTCGTGAACCCCACGCAGTTCGACGAGGAGCACGACTTCGACCGCTACCCACGGGTGCTCGACGCCGACGCGGCGATGTGCGAGGCGGCCGGGGCCTCGGCAGTGGTCTCGCCCTCGGTCGAGATGGTGTACCCCGATGGGCTTGGTGCGCCAGGACCCAGGGTGCCCGATGTCGCCGTGGACAAGGGGCTCGAAGACGAATTTCGACCGGGGCACTTCGTGGGCGTCACCAAGGTGCTCGTTCGGCTGTTCGAGCTCACCAAGCCGGCGGCGGCAGTATTCGGCGAGAAGGACTGGCAGCAGTACCAGCTCGCGCGGGCGTTGGTCCAGCAGGAGGGGCTTGGCATCGACATCGTGCCCGGGCCAACGGTGCGCGACGCCGATGGGCTCGCGATGAGCAGCCGGAATCGGTTCTTGAGCGAAGACCAACGAGCCGCCGCCACCGCCATCCCGAGGGCGCTCCGGGCAGCCTCGCAAGCGGGCACGGCTGGTGAGGCCGAGGCGGCGATGCGCGGTGCGCTGGCGGGCCTCGATATCGAGTACGCCACGGTGCGGCGGGCCGACACGCTCGAACGAATCGATCCCCGCACCCGGGCCGGCTCCGCGCCGCTGCGGGCCCTGATCACCTGCCGGCTGGGACAAACCCGGCTGCTGGACAACGCGGCGTGGCCCCTGCCGGCCGATTCCCCCCTGCTCGGGCTGTAGGGCCCCGGCTCGGCCGCTATCCTTGGCCCTTCGATGCCCAGCATGGGTGTGTTTTTATGTATCTCTGGATTCGGAGGCCGGCCTTGCTCAAGACCCCGCTCAACAAGCTCCACCACGAACACGGCGGCAAGATGGTCGAGTACGCCGGCTGGGAGATGCCCATCGCGTATGGGTCGATCCAGGACGAGCACACCCAGGTCCGCACCAGCGGCGGGCTGTTCGACGTCTCGCACATGGGCCGCCTGAAGATCACCGGCCGACACGCTCGGCGGCTGCTCGGGCGCGTCTGCTCGCGGCGCATCAGCGACATGCAGGCCGGCCAGTGCCGCTACGCGCTAGTGTGCAACGAGCAGGGCGGCGTGAAGGACGACGTGCTGGTCTATCGCATGGACGACACCGAGTTCCTCATGGTCGTCAACGCGAGCAACCGCGAGAAGATCGTCGAGCATCTCAAGAGCGTGATCGCCGCCGAGGAGTTGGTGGTCAAGCTCGACGATCAGACCACCAAGACCGCGATGGTCGCCATCCAGGGGCCCAACGTGATGGACCTGGTCGGCCGCGTCAGCAGCGAGGTACCCACGCTCAAGCGGTACCGCTTCACGATCAAGAACCTGCTGATCGCCAAGCTGCTGGTCTCGCGCACCGGCTACACGGGTGAGGACGGCGTGGAGGTCATCCTGCCGGCCAGCATCGTCGACATGGCCCTCAAGCTGCTGCTTAAGGACGTGGATTTATCGGCCGAACGCAGTGACATGAAGCTGGTTGGCCTGGGTGCTCGCGATACGCTGCGCCTCGAAGCGGGCATGCCGCTGTACGGGCACGAGCTGGGCGAGGACATCAACGCCCTCTCGTGCGGCATCGACTTCGCCATCAAGCTCGACAAGGACGAGGGCGACATGCCCGAGCCGTTCATCGGGCAGGAAGCCCTCAAGAAGACCAAGGCCGAGGGCGGGCCACCGCGCACGCTGGCGGCCTTCGTGGTCGACGGCAAGCGCACGCCGCGGCAGGGCATGGTTGTGAAGGCCGATGGCAAGGAGGTCGGCATCGTGACCAGCGGGTGCATGAGCCCGACGCTGGGCGTACCGATCGCGATGGGGTTTATGGACAAGGCGTCGAACGTCGAGGGCACGAGGGTGGCCATCGATACGGGCAAGGTCGAGCTCGAGGCCGAGGTGCGGGCGAACCCCTTGTACAAGAAGCCCAAGTAAGCAACGAGCCCCTCGCGCGAGCGGCTCGTTCATGTCGGCGCGATGAGCTTCTGCCCAAGCCACACGCCAATCGCCACCGCGCCCAAGCCCAGGATCAGGTGCAAGGCCACGTAACCGAAGGCGATGCCGGCCTTGCCCTCGCGCCAGAGCGTAATTGTCTCGAGCCCGAACGTGCTGTACGTCGTCAATGCGCCGAGCACCCCCACCACCACGAGTAATCGTGCGTGCTGGGCGGCGCCGTCGGCCTCGCGCGCGAGCAGCCAGGGCAGAACAGCACCGATCGCCAGGCACCCGGCGACGTTGACCAGGAGCGTCGCGGTGGGCAACGCGAGCGGGTGTTCCTTCAACGAAGCAAGCAGCACGCGCCCCACGCCATACCGGGTCGACGCACCGAGCGCACCGCCTAGCGCGACGGCCGCGATGTCGAGCAACACACGCACGGATCAGCGCGGCTGGCGAGCGGGCTCGGTGGCCGGCGAGGGATCACGCGAAGGCGCGGCATCGGGCACGGCCAGCGGATCCTCGCCCGGCGCGGGCGGGAAGAAGCCGTCGGGCACGTCGGTGGTCTCGAAGCGCATCCACTCGACATCGACGGTGGCCTCGACCTCGGGCGCCAGGAAGGGCGGGTGGTCGAAGGGCCCACGCTCCTGGCGGTCAGGGTTGTGGCGGACCTTCGTTTCGAGCTCGACATGGGCCATCCAGCCCTGCTCGGTCCCGCCCTCGGCCATTCGGCGTCCGATGCGGCCGGGCACGCTCACCTCGATGGGCAGCGACAGCGGCGCACCGGTCGCCTTGTCGAAGAGCTGCAACTCGGCGGTAGCCCGGGCGGCCGTCGAGCTGCTGGTGGGCAGCGTGACGCGCAGCACGCGGACGAGCCAGTCCTTCTCACCGCTGAGAGCCTCGTTCATCTTCTGGACCCAGTCCTGGGCGAACTTGCGGTACGCAGCGCGATCGGCGGCGCTCTCGCGCGGGATGGAAGCGAGTTCAAGCCGAGCGCGGCGGCGCAGCGTCTGCATCACGGCGATGGGCGAGGCCATCGGATCGCTCGGCTCGGCAAGCATCGGCGCGGGCGGGGCATATCCAAGATTGCGCAGCATCTCGATGGCCTCGCCGAGGCGGACGCGAAGCTGGTTACGCTCGGCTCGCACCTGCGCCAGTTCGGCTTCGAGCTGGGCGATGCGGTCTTCCGAACTGGGTTGGGCCGGTTCGGCTTGTGCGAACGCCGTCGTTGCCAGCCCGATCGCGAGCAGCATCGTGAGCGTTGAACGGGATTGGTGGATCATGGATCAAGCCTCGCCGGTGCGCCCGCGGCTGCGCCCTTGGTGGCACCATTGGTGGTACCGTTCGCGTGGGCGTTGGGCGCGGGGGCGTCGGTCCACGATGCTGGATACGCCTCGTCGTCCATCGCCAGGGCCGCCTTGGTGGGGAACATGGGGCGGAAGGTGTCGCACATCACCGCCAGTTCGTCGGTCCACTTGGCGCCCAGGCTCTTCTCGACGGTGCCGGGGTGCGGCCCGTGCGGGATGCCCTGCGGGTGGACGGTAATCGAGCCCTGCTCGATGCCGCGGCGGGCCTTGTAGTTGCCCTCGACGTAGTACAAGATCTCGTCGCTGTCGAGGTTGCTGTGGTTGTACGGCACGGGGATCGCTTCGGGGTGGAAGTCGAGCGCCCGCGGGCAGAACGAGCAGATGACGAAGTTGTGGCCCTCGAACGTCTGGTGGATGGGCGGGGGCATGTGCAGCGTGCCGGTGATGGGCGCGAAGTCGCCGATATTAAAGATATACGGGTAATAGCAGCCGTCCCAGCCCACGATATCGCACGGGTGGTAGCTGTAGATATACGAGTGCACGGTGTCGCGGGCCTTGATGCGGACCTCGTACTCGCCCAGCTCGTCGGTGAACAGCGGGTGCTCGTCGTTGGCGACCGGCAGCTCGAGGTCGCGCTCGCAATAGGGCGCGTGCTCGAGGAACTGGCTGGTCTTCTTGGACAGGTACGTTGGTGGTGGCAAAATGTGGCTGCCGTTGGCCGTCTCGAAGCCCACGAATTTTCCGTACGGCATGTCGGCCTTACCGTGCCCGCCGAACTTCTCTTCATCACCACCGTCGGGGCGCTCGTCCCATTCCATGTGGTAGATGATGCCCTTGGGGATCACAATATAATCCTTGGGGCCGAACTTGAGCGTGCCCATGAACGTGCGGACCGTGCCGCTGCCGAAGTGCACGAACAGGCACTCGTCGCCCTGCCCGTTCTTGAAGTGGTACCCCATCGCCTCGGCCGGGTTGCACACGCTCATCTCGACGTCGCTGTTGCCGAACAGCACGATGCGGCCGGTGACGCTGTCGCCCTTGGGCGGGGTGAAGGCCCCGCCGGTGCGTAGGTGCCGCATGCGCATGGTGTCCATCTCGACGTACTCGGGTTTCGTCCCGTACAGGTTCTTCCAGCCGGTCACCTGGGTGGGCGGGTGGATGTGATACATGGTCGAGGTCGGCCCCACGAAGCCTTCCGTCCCAAACAGCTCCTCGGAATAGAGCTTGCCATCGGGCCGGCGGAACTGGGTGTGCCGCTTCTTGGGGAGGCTGCCGAGCTTGGTGTAATAGGGCATGGTTGGATTCCTTTTCGGAAGGCACGCGCTCAGTCGCGTGCCGCAATGGCAGGGGAGGTCCTGCTCCGGGAGGCCGGACGGGCGCTTGGCCCGGGCGACCAGGGGTCCGTGGCATTGTATACGAACGGGGCGGGCGTCTGGTTGTGGCCAGGGACACCAGGAATGTGGCTCGGAAGGGGGCAAAGGGCGTGCGGGATGAGGCATCGGGCAATGGGCATCGGGCTCCGAACCGAGCCGGTTGTGTAAGCAACTGGCCTTCACTCTTGAACGCGGAGGCCACGAAGGGCTCGCAAGTCCGACCCCCAAGACACCCCCACACGCCCCACACGAGCCCCACGAGCCCCTCGCGCAAGCGAGGGAACTGGATGCCCGAGAACCGGGGGCCGCCCACCCTCACCCCGCCCTCGCTCCCTTACTCGACGCGTTCCCGGACGCTCGGGATCGAGCATCCCACGCGCGGGATGAAGAAATCCATGGCCGGGATGGAGCAATCCACGCGACGGATGGAGTTTTCGTTGCGACGGATGGAGCAATCGTCGCCACGGACGGAATTTTCGTTGCGACGGATGGAGCAATCGTTGCGTGGGATGGAGCAATCGTCGCGACGAAAATTCCATCCCAGGCACCGAAACCGCCCTGGCAGGCCGTGAGAGCAGTTTCCATATCCGGACCCGCTCCGCTGGCGGCCACTCAGTGGCGGGTCTTTGCGCAGCGGGGGTTATCGCACCGCCGGGCCGCTCCCAATCCCTCCCCTGCCCCCGGCGGGCCATTCCGTGGCGGGCCATTCCATCGGAGGGCGCTAGTCGAGGTCTTCCGACGTCCGATCGGCGTTGGCAATCCTCACGAACCCACGCGGTGACGCGGGCCGCCCCGGGGGGGCCGAGGAAGGGCTCCGGCGTCCATCCGTCGGGGGGTGGCGCGGCCCTCCCAACGAGCCCGCGGTGATGCGTCGGGTGGGCGGCGGCTAGGCCGTCGGGGTCGAGGGGTTCCGTCATTTCCGTTGAGCACAGCGATTCGCCCTTAAGGCTGAAGTCCGGATAGCATGGCCCACAGCCATGAATTCAAGGACTTCCGTTTAACTAATCTGTTGGTCAGGCAAGCTAATGTCGAAGATCTTCGTACCGATTGCGCTTCAATTGCACGCGTTCGGACTCACTTTACTCCACGATCCCAATTGGACTGGCATGACGCTCTTCGACAGGCTCAAGCAGCATGTTCGAGGGCGCGTGGAGCCTGTTGAGCTTCTCCGGAAGCCGCTTGAGCGTGGGCTGCCGTACTATTTGGGTACTTGGTTCTACGACGAGTTCTTCAGTGAAGATCGCATGGAAGACCTCAAGGACGAGTACCGAGCTTGGTTCCTTAGCGACTTCGCCGACTTCCTGGTAGCGCACGAGTGTGATGCTCAATGTGAGACTGTGCTCGCCACGAGCCGCCTCCTGCAGCGGATTGACGTCCTATACGAGCGCGACGAATCCAAGTACTTCCGGTATCTCGAGTCCGACAGGGGCGCATGTGAGCTCTCCGAGTGCTACATCACGATGCTCCACGCAAACGCCGGACTCGTCGCGGCGATGCGAACCATGTATGCAGTGAAATACTCAGACCGAATGATGCACGACCGGCAGCTTTGCGCCTACATCGCTGAGCTCGTGGTTCGGATCGGATTCGACGGAGATGACAATGATATTGGCGAACCCAGCCGCTGGGTTGCGCGAGAGAGGTGGCCGGAGCGGGTAAAGTCAATCCTTCGTGCCAGGGAGCGAGGCAAGTGTTCCATTTGCCACGTGGACATGACCCAGGAACTCGACGCTGACACCCACATCGATCATATCATCCCCCTGGCCCAGGGCGGGTGCAATGACATCGTCAACCTCCAGCTTCTCTGCAGTAGCTGCAACCTTGCGAAGACGTCCGGCACTGTGCCGGTCAGGTCTTCGATCCCTGAGTACATTGGGCGACGTCGATGTCTGCGCCGAGATGCTGACTAACCAGACGGTACAGGCAGACGGGCGCTGCGCGCCCGCCGCATCGCCAGCTCACGCGCAAAACGCGCTCACCGCCCATCCCCATCCTTCTCCCCCGGCTTGCCGGAAATCCTCTCCGCCTCCTCGCGCGTCTCGATCACGAGGGCCCGCTGGGCCTCGGTCGGCAGGCCGCAGGCGTCGACGCGGCCGAACACGCGGTAGCGGTGCCGGGCGATGAAGCGGTAAGCGGCGTCGCGGATGGGGCGGGGGATGGCCAGGAACACGACCGCCAGCGACCACGGGAAGCCCAGCAGCCGGGCGACTCCGATCGCCGCGTCGCTCTGGACGCGGGCGCGGCCGCCATCGGAGCCCTGATGGACCAGCACGATGGAGTCGATGGACTCGGGGACGTGATGCCGCTGGAAGAGGAAGGCCGCCGCCTCGCTCTGGAGGGGGGCGAAGCGGAAGCGACCCTTGCGGTCGAGCCGGGACACCAGCCGCACGGTGCGATCGCACAGGCCGCAGGTGCCGTCGAAGAGGATGATGGGGTGGGTTTCGGGCATACGCGCAAGGCCTGCGCCAGGGGCGCAGGCTTTGAGTGGGAAGGAGCCGCCTGTCGGACTCGAACCGACGACCTGCGGTTTACAAAACCGCTGCTCTACCAACTGAGCTAAGGCGGCCAGCGTTAGTGCCGCTGGGGCGTATGGGGAAGCCCCATTGGCACGCCAGTTGAGTGTATCCGCCCGCGGGCTGCCAATACGCCGCCCGGGAGGCAGATCATGCGCCACGCCCAAGTCCCCACGATCCTGGAGGCCGAACCCCAGAGCGAACTCGCACGCCGGCTGGCCTCAGGGGTGAGCATCGAGGAGATGATGCGGCGGGGGGAGATTGGGGGGCAGGCGTTGGGGCTCATCCAGATGATGGCGGGTCAAGCGGCAAGCGAAGATGGTCCGCGTGCTCACGCACGCGGCTCGGTTCAGAACCCTGTGGAGTTCAACTGAATGCAGCAGGGGATGCGCATCTCGGCGTCGGGGGCGATGGTGTCGCTGTACCGCACCGACGTGGCGGCGGCCAACCTGGCCAACGTGAACACCGTGGGTTTCAAGCCCGACAGCGCGAGCGCCCAGAGCCGCGCCGTGGTGCGTGAAGAGGACAACCTGCCCTTCCTGCCCAGCGACCGTGTGCTTGAGCAACTTGGCGCTGGTGTGCTGGCCGGGCCGCGGCGGACGAGCTTCGAGCAAGGGGCATTGCAACAGACCGGCAACGATTTGGATATCGCGATCGAGGGGGACGGCTTCTTCCTGGTGGGCGTGGCAAGCGAGGACGGCGGGGAAACCAAGCTGACCCGCGACGGCCGGTTCACGCGGAATGATCTGGGACAACTGGTGCAAGCCGCCAGCGGGTTGCCCGTGCTGGGTCCCGGCGGCTCGCCTATCACGCTACCGATCGACGGCACGGTCACCATCGACGCACACGGCTTCATGTACGACGAGGTTGGCGGCCTCCTGGGCCAGCTGGGCGTGGTGAGCGTGGCCGACCCGTCGCAGCTCAAAAAGCAGGGTGAGGGCCTCTACGCCGCGTCGCCAGAGCTCCTGAACGCCACGATCGCCCAGCCGCTGGTGACCGGGGTTCGTGTCCACCAGGGCATGGTCGAGGGCTCGGCGGTCGATCCCATCAAGGCGATGATGGAAGTAACGAACGCGGGCAAGTCGGTGGCCAGCAACACCAGGATGATCGGCTATCACGACCAGATTCTGGACCAGGCGATCAACACGTTCGCACGCGTGGGCTAGTCCCAGCAGAACTCCGAGGAGAGACCAGCCCATGGCCGCCATCGCACTGCAATCCGCCGCGTCGGGGCTCAGCGCCCTGTCGACCAAGCTCGACGTCGTCGCCAACAACCTGGCCAACGTGAACACCGAGGGCTTCAAGGCCAGCCGGGCGAACTTCCAGGATCTGCTCTACGTCGAGCGCGAGCAGCCGGGCGTCGAGACCGCCACGGGCGACCAGCGGCCGACAGGCCTTTACGTGGGCCTGGGCGTGAAGGTCAGCGGCACGCAGGTGACCTTCGAGCAGGGGGCGCCGATCCAGACCGGCAACGACCTGGACATCTTCATCGAGGGCGAGGGCTTCTTCCAGGTGATGGTCGAGGACGCGCTCGCGCCGGGCAGCATCGCCTACACACGGGCGGGGAACTTCGCGCTCAACGCCGACGGCGAACTTGTGCTCGCCAACAGCGAAGGGCGCCGGCTCGAGCCGGGAATCGAGATTCCCACAGACGCGATCCGGCCCATCCAGATCTCGGCCGATGGTCGCGTGCTGGTGCGGCAGCCTGGCGCCCAAGGCTTGAACGAGGTCGGCCGGATCCAACTTGCGAATTTTGTCAACCCGGCCGGCCTCAAGCAACTCGGGGCGAACCTCTTCGCCGAGACCGTCGCTAGCGGGCCGCCACTCGAGGGCAACCCCCTCGAGGACAACCGAGGCGGCATCCGCAACAACATGCTCGAGTCGAGCAACGTCGACCCCACGCGGGAACTCATCGAGCTCATCCGCACCCAGCGGGCCTTCGAGATGAACAGCCAGTCGATCCGCGCCGCCGACGAGGCGCTCTCGACCATCTCGCAGCTCCGCCGATAGGCCTCGCCGGCGATTGGCACGCCAGTTGAGGTTGCATGTGCGGAGACCCGCCATGCGCACACTGTTCGCCATCCTGATCGGCCTGTTGACAACGAGCGCCGTCGCCGGCGGTGGCTCTTCGACCATCACGCTGCGGTCCACCGTGCTCATCGAGACCGGCCAGACCGTGACGCTTGGGGACATCGCCGACCTGATCGGCCCCGAGGCGAATCGCCTGGCCGAGACGACCATCGACACGACCGCGCTGAACGCCGGCCCCGGCGGGTGGCGCAAGATCGACGCGCAGGGTGTGCGCGTCGACCTCGAATCGGCCGAGCCGCTCTGGGGGGCCCTGCAACTCCGCGGCGGCCCGTGCTACGTTCGCATGGTCACGCACGACCCAGAGGCCGCCCAGAAGTCGCCCGATCAGCCAGCCATCGACCGCCCCGCCACTCCCGGCACCGTACGTCAACTCGCCGAGCAGTGGATCGCCCGGGCGTTCAAGGCGCCCATGCGAGACGTCGAGGTCCGCTGGGTATCGGCGACACCGGGCCTGCTGGACCACACCACGGCTCGACTGCTCCCACACATCGACGACGCTGGGCGCTCAAACCGCATGGCGCTGCGGATCACGCTGTATGATGCCGACGCGAACGTGGTCGCCGAGGGCGAGGCCAAGGCCGAGGTCCGCATCCGCCGCGACGTAGCCGTGCTCACCCACGATGTCCGCAAGCGTCGCATCCTGACCGATGGCGACGTGCGGATCGAGCGGCAATGGACCGACGCGACCGATACGCCCGCCGGCGTGGTCACCCTCATCGGCCGCGAGGCGGCGACGGATCTGAAGGCCGGCGCGGTGGTCAAGGCCAACGACGTCAACACGAGCGTGGCCATCAAGCGTGGCGAACGGGTCCAGGTACGGATGATCGTGGGCAGCATCACGACAACACTCCTCGCCCGCGCCAAGACCGATGGGCGGCCCGGTGAAGTCATCGCCTTCGAGATGATCGCCCCCACCCGTCGCGACCGCGTGCCCTTCCAGGCACGGGTGGAGCACTCCGGATTGGCCGTCGCCATCGTGAAGGACCCCAGCCGATGAAGATCCTGCTGACGATTCCGTTGATCGCGGTGGCCGCCGCTTCCGCGAGCGCCCAGCTCTCGCGTCAACCGAACCCGGCCCCCACCACCGCCGCCGATCCGGCCGAGCCTTTGTACGCGGTGTCGCTCTTTGCCGTGAGGCCACCCGAACCCAGGGAGTATGAGCGCCACGACATCATCATGATCATCGTGAACGAATCGTCGAGCCAGACCAGCGAGCAGACGCTGGAGACCTCGAAGGAAACCGACGCTACCGCGTCGATCGGAGCCACGCTAAGCGTCGAGGAGCTGCTCAACCTGCGGCTGGAAAACAGCAGCGTGAGCGACCTGGAATTGCTCCGCTATGCGGCACAGCGTGAGTTCGAGGGTGAGGGCGAGTACGAACGCACCGACCGCATCACCGATCGCCTCTCGGCCACCGTGATCGACGTAAAACCCAACGGCGTGCTCGTGCTCGAGGCCCGGCGCTTCACTGCCGGCGACGAGGAAACCAAGACGTTCATCCTGAGTGGTAACTGCCGGAGCGAGGACGTCACCGAGCAGAACACCATCCAGAGCAACCAGCTCGCCGAGCTGCGGCTGGAAGTGCGGCACGAGGGTGAGGTACGCGACGCCGCTAGCAAGGGGCCGCTCACACGATTCGTCGAGTGGCTCCTGCCCTTCTGAGTCTCGATGCCGGAACGAAAGCGAGTTGATATGCGCCAGATGCTCTTGATGATCACGACCCTGCTCCTGCTCGCCGCGACCACGGTCGGGCAGGACGTGGGCCTGCCGGGCGTGCAGGTGCTGCCCCGCCGCGCAGAATTGCAGATCAGAGAGCTGGTCGACTTCGCCAACACGACGCCCGCCCAGCTCTTAGGCGTCGGGCTAGTGACCGGCCTCTCGGGCACGGGCGATCCGCTCGAAAACAGCGCCACCGCCGAGCCGCTCATGGCCGCCATGCGCAGCCAGGGTGTTCCCGTGAATGATCCCACCCAGCTCGCCGAATCGCGCGGCACGGCGTTGGTTTGGATCAGCGCCGAGATCCCCAGCACGGGCGGCCGAGAGGGCGACCAGTTCAACGTCACGATCACCGCGGCCAACGGGGCGGAAAGCCTGGTGGGCGGCGAGCTCTTCGTCTCGCCCGTCCGCGGCCACCTGCCGGGCGACCCCGTGATCGCCTTCGCGTCCGGCTCGGTCGTCGTGCAGGATCCGGTGACGCCGCGGCGCGGCACGATCCGCAAGGGGCTCACGCTCATCAAGGACATCATCACCCACGAGGTCGGCAACGTGTTCGACCTGAAGGTCAAGACGCAGTACGCCGGGCACGCGGCAACATCACTCGTCGCATCGACCCTCAACGAGGCATACTACAACTCCGACGAGCCGGGGCTGCCGCCGGTCGCGCGGGCCCTCGATGATCGCATCGTCCGGGTGAGCGTGCCCGAAGCCGACCAGCCGTTCCTCACCGAGTTCGTGAAGTTCGTCATGGACCGGCGGGTGCGCGACCCCGACCTCTTGAATCTTCCCGCGCGGGTCATCGTGAACCGGGAGACCGGTGCCATCGTGGCCACCGCCGACGTGGACATCAGCCCGGTGGGCGTGACGCACGAAGCGCTGCAATTCACGGTGACCCAACCCCCGCTCATTGCTACACCGCAGACGCCCATCACCACGCAGGAACGCTGGGCCGAGGTGGCCTCGACCGCCAGCCAGAACGAGATGGCCAAGCTGACCGACCTGCTGGCCGCATTGCGGACACTCGACGTGCCCGTCCGCGAGCAGATCGACCTGCTCGCCATGATGCACGAGATGGGTGCCCTGCACGCCGACTTCATCGAGGTGCCCTGAGCATGAACGTTCACCCCCCCACCACCGCCACCGCCGTATACGACCGCCAGCGGGACTTCTCAGCCGTCATCGCACGCGACGACACGCCAGCCAGCGCCCAGGGCTCGGCCCGACGCGCGGCCGAAGACTTCGTTGCCATGGCATTCGTTGAACCCCTGCTCGCGGAACTGCGTGAGGGCAACAACGCCGCCCCGCCCTTCGCACCGGGGCCGGCCGAGAAGCAGTTCGGCGAGATCATGGACCAGGTCATGAGCCGGCAGATCGTGCGGGCATCGAACTTCGGGCTCGTCGATCGGCTGGAGGCCGATCTGTCCCAACGCAGCGCGCAGCTTGCCGAGGGGGTGGTCGCATGAACATGGTCATCGAAGCAACCGGCCGGCTGATCGTGGCCATCGACACCATCGCACGCATCAACGAGGTGCTGGGGACACTGGCCGCCGAGCAGCGCGGAGCCATCTCGAAGATGCGCTCCCCGGACGTTGGCGCCATCGTCGCCCGGCAGCGTGAGATCGGGCGGCAGCTTGCGACCGCGGAAGAAGACCGCCGGCGGGAGACCCAGCACCTGTGCCGGGCGCTCGCGCTGCCCGAGGGCACAAGCATCGCGGACCTGGTTCGGGCCGTGGGCACGCACGACCGCGCTGTCGGGCAAGCCCTCGGCGAAGCGGCCGGCCGGGCAAAGCAAGCGATCCTGGGTTGCCAGAAGGAACAACGCGTGGTCCACGCCGCGGCCACGGGCGTGATGGCCCACCTCGACGGATTGGCACGCCAGGTGCTCGCCCATATGAACCAGGCGGGCGTGTACGCTGCCAGTGGGGCGCTCGCCGGCGGGCAGACGCCGCGGGGGGTCGACTGTGTCTCCTGAGTTCGCAACCAACCCGGGGAGAACGCCATGGGCCTAACCAGCGCGCTGCGCATCGGACAGAGCGCCCTGAACGCCAGCCAGCTCGGCGTGCAGGTAACCGGCAATAACATGGCCAACATGGCCACGCCCGGCTACGCCCGGCGCTCGCTGCTGCTCACGCCGCTCGAGTCGGCCGACCCATTCCAGCGCTTCCAGGCGGGTAACGGCGTCGGGCCGCAATCGCTCAGCCGAGTGATCGACGAGGCGGTGCTGGCCCGCCTGCGCGGCCAGATCGCCCGCGAGAGCGAGACCACCCAGGCGGTGCAATCGCTCGGTGCGCTCGAGGCCGCCATCGGCGAGCTCAGCGAGACCGGGCTGACCACGCAACTCACCGAGTTCTTCGGGGCTTGGTCCGACCGCTCGACGCTGGTGGCCTCCGACGGCGTGGTCGTGCAGCAGGCCGAGACGCTGGTGAGCAACATCAAGCGGCTCCGTAGCGATTTGGTCGATCAGAAGGCCCAGACCGACGGCCTGCTCGACACGCTCATCCCCCGAGTGGACGACCTGCTAACCCAGGTTGCCGATATCAACAAGGACGTGGCCCGAGCGAAGGTGGGCGGCGGCGATACGGCAACCCTGCAAGACCAGCGCGACCGTGTGCTGGACGAACTCGCGGCGCTCATCGATGTCGATACCGTCGAGCGCTCCTCGGGCGCGGTTGACGTGTACGTCGGCAGCACGCCCATGGTCCTGGCCGGCCAGAGCCGGGGCATCGAGCTCCGTCGCGACGCGGTGGACGGCGTGACCGAGGTGACGCTGCGTTCGAAGGCCGACGGATCGGTCCTTCCGGTTCGCTCGGGCCAGGTCGGGGCCTTGCTCAAGGCCCGCGACAGCGCGGTGGGCGAGACCATCGAGCAGCTCGACAAGCTGGCCGCCGAGCTGATCTTCCAGACCAACCAGATCCATGCGACCGCCACCGGCCCGGACGGCTTGCGCGAGGCCACAAGCCAGCTCCGCATGCCCACCGAGGATCGGCTGCTCCCCATCAACGGGCCCACCAACCCCAGCACGGCCGACCTGCCGTTCGACATACGCAACGGCTCGTTCCTGGTTCACATCCGCAACCCTGTGAGCGGCACGAGCGAGGCGACCCGCATCGAGGTCGACCTCGACGGGCTGGGTGCCGATAGTGCGGCGACGACGGTCGACGATACTTCCCTCGAAGCCATCCGCCAAGCTCTTGATGATGTCGAGGGCGTGCGGGCCGACTTCACCGCCGACGGCCGCTTGCGCGTTCGCGGCGAGAACGGCGCCCGGTTCTCCTTCAGCGAGGACAGCAGCGGGCTGCTCGGTGCCATCGGCATGAACGCGTTCTTCGCGGGCACCAGCGCCGACGACATCGCCGTGCGCCATGACATCGCCGACGAGCCCAGCCGGCTCCAGGTCGGTCGTATCGGGGCCGACGGCGAGTTCCGCGAGAACGCGGCGGCCCTGAACATGGCCAAGCTGCAGGACAAGGGCTTCGAAGCGCTCGGCGGCGTGGGGCTTAACGGCTTCTGGGCCACCGTGGCCGGAGACGTGGGCGCCCAGACCGACGCAGCCCTCACCAGCGCCCAGGCGGCGGCGGTCGTGCGCGAGTCGATCGAGGCCCAGCGGGCTTCGGTCAGCGGCGTGAGCCTCGATGAGGAAGCCATCAACCTGGTCACCTACCAGCAGGCCTACCAGGGCGCGGCCCGCTTCATCTCGGTGGTCGACCAGTTGCAACAAGAACTGCTGAGCATCTTCTAATGCACCCCTCGCGGATGGAAGGAACCAGGCCATGAGCGGCATCCCAGTCGGGCTCTCCAGAGCGCCAACCCTGTTCATGGCGCAGGTCCAGCTCAACCGCATCAACCGCGGCAACGTCGACCTGTTCGGCGTGCAGCAACGCCTGGCCACCGGCCGGGACATCAACCGCGTGAGCGACGACCCCGCGAAGGCCGCCGCCATCTCGACCATCAACCAGTCGCTCGACCGCTCGAGCCAGTGGCTGCGCAACTTCGACACCGCCGGCACCGCGCTGGACATGCTCGACGGCGCCCTCGACGACGCCCAGAACGCCGGCCTCGAGGCCAAGAGCATCGCGCTGGAGTACATCAACAGCACGTTCAACGCCGAGGATCGGGCGGGTGCGGCCATCACGGTCGAGAGCCTGATCGACAAGGTCTTCGCGACGGCCAACCGCAAGAGCAACGTGGGCCACATGTTCGGCGGCGATCACCCCGGCAACCAGCCCGTCACCGCGGTGCTGGGCGGATACCAGTTCAGCGCCTCGGGCGACGGGCTCAAGATCGACCTGGGCCCGGGCGTGGACGTGCCGCTGACGCTGGGCCCGGGCAGCCCGCTGGGCGGCACCTCGGCCCGCGTGCGCGGGTTCACCGAGATCCGCCCGCCGGTGGAAGCAGACACGCCCATCGAAGACCTGCGCGGGGCGCGGGGCCTGGGCATCGAGCTGGGCGAGATCGAGATCCTCGTCGGTGGAGAGACCGAGCGTGTCGACCTAAGCGGGGCCGACGTGGCCGGCGACATCGCCGATGCCATCGAGGCGGGCATCCGCCGCGTCGAGGATCGCACCGGGCGGGAACTGCTGGGCCCGCAGGGCGTGCGCTTCGAGGCGCGGGCTTTGCGCATCGACCTGCTGGCCGCTGACCAGGACGGGGCCGTGCCGGGCCTGAACTTCGGCGAGGTCGCCCGGGGCACCACCGCCAGCGACCTGGGCCTCATGGACACCGGCGCGTTTACCGCGGCAAGCGGGACCGGGTCGGACCTCAACCCCAAGCTCACCTGGCTCAGCCCCATCCCCGACATGGACGACGTGCCGCTGGGCAGCATCCGAATCCGCAACGGCGGGCAGACCCGGCTCGTCGACCTGAGCGAGGCCGAGACCCTGCAGGACGTACGCGCCGCCGTCGAAGCCACCAGCCTGGGCGTGCGCGTCGAGCTCGACCCCGAGAACGGCACCATCGATCTGGTGAGCGACCTGGCCGTGGCCGTGGGCAACGGGCTGAGCGTGGAAGAAGTAGCGGGCAACTTCGACACCGCCCAGCGGCTGGGAATCCGCAGTTTTGCCGCGGAAACCGAGGCCGCAAGCCTGAATGACGGGCGGGGCGTGCGGATCATCGACAACCAGGCCGACCCGGTCACCGGCGAGGTCGACCCCGAGCGCAACACCGACTTCCGCGTCACCCTGGGCGACGGCCAAGCGTTCGATGTCGACCTGCGACCCGAAGACCTGACCACCATGGGCGCGATCTCAACCCGGATCAACCAGGCCGCCGCCGACGCCGGTATCAACGTGCCAGACGAATTCGAGGCGGGCGTGGTCACCACCGGCCCGGGCGGGCTGAGCCTGAGGCAAGCCGGCGGCGCTGCCGGGCCATTGCAAGTCGAAAAGCTCAATGGCTCCCCAGCGCTGCGCGACCTTGGGCTGGATGACGTGGTCTATGACTCGGACACCGACGCCCTCGTTGGCGAGGACGTGGCCCAGGTCCGGGTGCGCAATATCTTCAGCGATCTGCTGGATCTGCGACAGGCCCTGCTCAATGACGACGAAACTGGCATCGGCTTTGCGGGGGAAGCTGTTGAGGCCCGCCTGAGCGAGATCGCACAAGTGCGGGCCATCGTGGGCGGCGATGCACGACGCGTGCAGGAAGCCCACGAACTGCGGGAGGACATCGTGCTGCTGGATCAGGCCACACGGAGCGAACTGCAAGATACCGACTTCGCGCAAGCGGCGGTCGAGCTCAGCCAGTTGCAGATCCAGCTCCAGGCGGCCCTCCAGGTGACGGCCACGAGCCGCCAGCAATCACTGCTCGACTTCCTGGGGTAAGGGCCCCGGGCGACGGAATCGAAGACTCGGACTCGAGCGACTCGTTAGGACTCAAACGGACATCGGCACCAACGTGGGCATCGCGCCCGGCCGGAGGAGTACGGCATGCAAGTCAAGACGACCCGATTCGGCGTGGTGGATATCGCCGACGACAAGGTCATCACGTTCCCCCAGGGCCTCCTGGGATTCCCCGACCACAGGCGTTATTGCCTGCTCGAACCCGGGGAAGACGCGTGCTTCTTCTGGCTCCAGTCGGTCGACGAGCCCGCCCTGGCGTTCGTGCTAACCGACCCGGCGCTCTTCTTCAAGGAGTACGAGGTGCCGATCCGCCCCGAGCAGGCCGAGACGCTCGGGATCGACAAGATGGACGATGCGCAGGTGTTCGTGATCGTGAACAAGGTGGGCCAGATCCTGACGGCCAACCTCCAGGGTCCGCTGCTCATCAACACGCTGAACCTCAGTGGCCAGCAACTGGTGCTCGCCGACAAGCGCTGGTCGACGCGTCACACCATCATGCAGGTGGGCGTCGAACAGACCCAGGCCGCGACGGCCTGACGGCAGTGGCGATGATGGATCGGAGCCACCAAAGCAACCCCACCGAAGGGGGCACGGAGCGCACGGATGCTGGTGCTGTCAAGGCAACGAGACGAAACAATCATGATCGGCGACGCGGTGGAGATCACCATCGTCGACATCCGCGGGGACAAGGTCCGGCTGGGCATCAACGCCCCGTCCCAAGTGGCCGTCCACCGCAAAGAGGTGTACGAGGCCATCAAGGCCGAGAACAGGCGGGCGTCCGAGGCCCAGGGTGCCGAGTTTGGCGCCCTCAGCTCGGCCGTCCGGCCGGGGCGCCGCGCGGGGCTCAGCCCGGCGGGGCGCGTCCCTGGCTCCAACGGGGCATCAACCAACGGGGCGTCGACGAACGGCTCGGCGAGCAACGGTCAGTCCGCTCCCGAACGCACCCCACGGGTGCCCCACACCGACAACGACTCACGGAGGCAGGCTTCGACCTGACTCTTGGATTGGCTACCGGGCTCATAGCCCTCGTCGCTTCGACGGATAGTTCCAGCAGGCCGCGACGGAGTGCGGCTGCGGCTCACGGAGGATCGCGATGACTCGCATCAACACAAACGTACCCAGCATGATCGCCCGATCAAACCTCACGCGGACCAACCGTGAGTTGGACGTCAGGCTGGAACGGCTCTCAACGGGATTGCGGATCAACCGCGGTGCCGACGACCCGGCGGGACTCATCATCTCCGAGCGGCTGCGCTCGAACATCCGCGGGGCCGAGCAGGGCATCAAGAACTCGGAACGGGCATCGGCGGTGATCGCCACCACCGAGGGCTCGCTCACCGAGATCAACGAGCTGCTCAACTCGATCAAGGCCCTCGTGGTCGAAGCGGCCAATACGGGTGCGTTCTCTGACGATGAGATCGCAGCCAACCAGGCCCAGATCGACTCGGCCATCGACTCGATCACCCGCATCTCCAATACCGCACGATTTGGCGACCTGCGGTTGCTCGACGGCTCCCTGGGCTACCAGACCTCTGGCATCGCCACTTCAGCCATCGCTAAGACCAACATCAAAGCGGCCAGCTTCTCGCAGGACGACTCGCTAGACGTGAACGTCGAGATCCTCACCTCGGCCCAGCAGGGCGGGCTCTACCTGAGAGGCGACAATCCTTCGCCGGGCGATCCGCTCAATGGCACCGTCCTCTCGACGACCCTAATCGAGGTTCGTGGCCCAGACGGCGTGATCAGCCTTGAGCTGCCCGAAGGCCAGACGTTCAGCGCCGTCGTGGACTCGATCAACCGCAACTCGCCCTCGACCGGAGTGATCGCCGAGCTCATCAACGGCGACCCCACGAGTGGCATCGCCTTCCGCAGTGAAGAGTATGGATCGCGTTCCTTTGTCTCGATCGATCGCCTGGGCGAAACTAGCGCCGAGAGCGCTTGGGAAACCTACAAGTTCGACGACGACCTGGCCATCGGTGACACCGACCCCTTCCCATGGGGCACTGTCGGAACCGATCTCCAAACAGCCGAGCGCGACCCGGGGCGCGATGTCGGGGCCATCATCAATGGCGCCCTGGCCAGCGGCGACGGGCTCAACGTCAGCACAGCCGGCTCCCAGCTCTCGCTTGAACTCACCCTGACGGCTGACTTCGCGACTCGTGTGGGTGAGAGCTCGACCTTCGACATCACCGGCGGCGGCTCGCTCTTCCAACTCGGCGCCGAGGTGGTGACCCAGCAGCAGGTGAACATTGGAATCAACTCCGTGGCCGCCTCCCGGCTCGGCGGAACACTCGTGGATGGCAGCCTCGAATTCCTCGAGTCCCTGAAGACCGGCCGCGCTAACAGCCTGGCCAACAGCAAGGACCGCGGTAACTTTACCGCCGCCAGTCGCATCACGGACTCGGCCATCGACGAGACCACCATCATCCGCGGTACCCTGGGCTCGTTCGAGCGGAACACGCTCCAGACAAATATCCGTTCGCTCGCGCTCACGGTTGAGAACCTGACCGCCAGCGAGTCGATCATCCGCGACGCCGACTTCGCCGTCGAGACGAGCCTCCTAACCCGGGCCCAGATCCTGGCAAGTTCGGGCACCACCGTCCTGGGCCTAGCCAACCAGCAGGCCCAGAGCGTGCTGCAGTTGCTCGGCTAGTACCGATAACAACACAAAACACCGCCTAAGGGTGGTTATCAGACTCTCATCGCACGCCTCATGGCCCGGTTTGCCCCGGGCCGTGAGGCGTTTGGCGTCAATTTTCACGGCATTGCCAAGTCGGACTGAATTGGCCTTCCGGATTCGACGATCCAGGCACCAAGCACGAGGTTCAGCCCTGGTACGGATGCCAGGACGGCTGCGTGCAAGCGGCGGGGTAACGCCCCGCAGTGGCACCCGGTGCCGCAGGTATGCGGAAGCCGGGTTCACGGAGGATCGTCGTCATGAGCCGGATCAACACGAACGTGCAGTCGCTTCTCGCCCAGCGTGTGCTTGGCCTGAACAACAACAACCTGAGCCAGTCACTCGAACGCTTGTCGACTGGTACCCGCATCAACCGGGGCAAGGACGACCCTGCGGGTCTCATCGCCTCGGAGAACCTGCGTGCCGAGGCCACCGCGCTGACCTCGGCCATCGGCAACGCCGAGCGTGCCGACCAGGTGGTCAACATCGCCGAAGGCGGACTCCAGGAGGTCTCGAACCTCCTGAACGAACTCCAGGGCCTTCTGACCACAACCGCCAACCAGGCCGGTCTGGGCGAGCAGGAGAAGCTAGCCAACCAGCAGCAGGTCGACTCGATCCTGCAGACCATCGACCGCATCGCCTCTGCGACCAGCTTCCAGGGCACCAAGCTGCTCAACGGCAGCTTCGACTACCGCGCCCAGAACGTCGCCAGCGACATCACCGACTTTAAGATCAATGGTGCCAAGTTCGAGAGCGATGAGCTCGACGTCAACGCCCTGGTCACCCAGTCGGCCCAGCAGGCCGGCTTCCTGCTGTCGACGACGGGCACACTCGACCTCAACGGCAGCGGCGACGACTTCCGCATCGAGATCGGCGGCCGCCTGGGCAGCCGCGAGTTCAGCTTCACATCTGGACAGACCAATGCCCAGATCGCCGAAGCCATCAACGACTTCAGCGAGGTCACCGGCGTGACGGCGTCGGCCTCGGGCGGCACCGTCGCGTTGATCACCACTGAATTCGGCGACAGTGAGTTCGTCTCGGTCAAGGTTGTCGACGATGCCAGCATCCAGGGCACCGGCGTTGGCATCTACGACTTCGAGGCCGACGACTTCGGCACCGCCGATACCACCATCCGCAGCACCTTTGCCAATGCAACGAACGAGCAGCGGGACGTGGGCCAGGACATCGCCGGTACGATCAACGGCATCCGCGCCGTGGCGGACGGCAAGAACTTGCGCATCAACACCGACTTCCTCGACATCGAGCTTACCCTCGACACCACCTCCAGCCAGACGCTGGGGGCCGTTGAGGCCAGCTCGGGTGAGCCCACCCTCCAGATCACCGGCGGTGGTGCCGACTTCCAACTCGCCGGACAGGTCGACGTGGCCGGCAAGGTGAGCCTGGGCATCTCGAACGTCGCCGTTCGCAACCTGGGCAACTCGACCGCAGGCTTCCTGGGCGATCTGGCCTCGGGTAAGTCGCTCAACCTGGCCGACGGTGATGACCTCTCCGGCGCTCAGAATGTCGTTGAGGAAGCCATCGAGCAGGTCTCGACCCTGCGTGGACGCCTCGGTGCGTTCCAGCAGAACACCGTGGGTGCGACAATCCGCAGCCTGTCGATCTCATTGGAGAACACCCGGGCCGCCGAGTCGGTGATCCGTGATACCGACTTCGCCGCCGAGACCGCGCAGCTGACACGGAGTCAGATCCTGGTCTCGTCGACCACCAACATCCTCTCGCTGGCCAACAGCCAGCCCCAGTCGGTCCTCCAGCTTCTCGGCTAATCCCGATAGCTCCAACCGTCTGAGATAAAGCACCTTCAAGGCCCGTCCCGATCTCGGGGCGGGCCTTTTGCCATGCGCCCGGGCCGGTGAGCCGATACGTGCAAGAGTGACGCAAGCGCCCCTGGACATCCCCGGCATCGATGAATTGCCCCGTGAGTACCAGGACACCCTGCGGGGGTTTCTGACCTTTCTGCGTATCGAGTGCGGCCTGAGCCACAACACGCGCATGGCCTACGCGCGAGATCTGCGTGACATGGCCACGGACTTGTGCGAGCATGGCATCGGAAGACCAGCGGACATCCACCCGCGAGCCCTGGCCGACCACCTGGGCCGCCTCTCGAGCCAGCACGCCTTGAAATCCCCGAGCCAGGCGCGGCATCTGGCCAGCATCCGCGCGTATTGCCGGTGGCTGCACGCCCGGGGCGTGGTAGCCGAAGACCCCACCGATCTGCTGCTGCGCCCCGCACGATGGCGGCGGCTGCCCAAGACGCTCTCGCCCAGCCAGGTGAGCAAGCTCGTTGAGGCACCCCACGCGCCGGCACATGGCAAGGGGCCGCCCCTGTGGCTCCGCGATCGGGCGATGCTCGAGCTCATGTACGCCTGCGGCGTGCGCGCCAGTGAGGTGTGCGACTTAGCGGACGATGATCCCGTACGCGATGTGGCCATCCTGCGCGTGCGCGGCAAGGGCGATAAGGAGCGCGTCGTGCCCATGGGCATGCCGGCGGTGCATTGGATCGCCAGGTATCGCCAGGAATGCCGCCCGCTGCTGGTCGCTCGCGGCAACCCACACCTCGGACGGCTGTTCCTGTCTCGCACGGGACGGCCCCTGGAACGCACGGCCGTGTGGGTCATCGTGAACCGCTGGGCCAAACGCGTCGGCCTGGCGGGCATCCACCCCCACATGCTGCGGCACAGCTTCGCCACGCACTTGATGACCGGTGGTGCCGACCTGCGCGTCGTGCAGGAGATGCTGGGCCACACCAGCATCGCGACGACCGAGATCTACACACACCTGGACTCGGACCGGTTGCAGGACGTGGTGAGCAAGCACCTCCCGTTGGGCTAAGCGAAAAGCCCGGGCCTGCACCCGGGCCTCGTCGGGATCCAGATTGCGAACTCACATGGGCCGGCGGAGCGGGTTGCCGGGCGAGGAATCTCCCATGCTGCGATCGCGGTCGGAGACCCACGAGCGGGACTTCGACTGGCTCTCTTGCGTGGAACCGCCCTCACCGATCGGACGATCGACGACACCCACGGTGCGCTGACCGTGGTTACTGGCCACACCGGCCGAACGGATCGTGTCCAGTTCCTTGTCGAGCTTGCGATCGAGTTCGCTCACCGATCGGACGATCACGCCAGCCTCGACGCCCTCACGGAAGCACAGCAGGGTGTAGCCGCCCAGCACGGCCGCGATCAGCGGCAAGGCCAAGTGCGAGGCCAGCAGCGCGACCGTGTCGAGCTTCTGGGCACCCTCACTCGCCGAGAGCAGAGTCTGATAACTTACGAACGCGCCGTTGAGCGGCAGCCCCGGCAGGGTCACGATGAGCGGTATCGACGAGAATCCGAGAACAGTGGCCCAGGTGCTCGCCCGGACCGTCTGCTCGACGCCGGGAATGCTGCCGCCTCCGGCAACGACCACGCCTAGCGCTACGGCAACCCAGAGCGTCGCGGCCGAGATCAGCCCAATCGACGCCGAGGCATCTGTGAACGTCCGGAGGGTCCCGTCCCAGCGGCTGAGTACCTTTTGTGGCTCGGTTTGGACTTGGCGGGCCCCACGGGTGGCACGTCCGGCACGTTCACCGGGGGTCGCGGCGGCACGGGCCTCGGGAGCGACCACGGTGAGCTGCTGGGCTGTGGCCGGGGTTTCCTGGACACTCCAACGGACGTCGGTGAAGTGGACGAACCCAAAGGCCAGCATCTGGAGCACCGCCGCAACAATAACTGCGGTGGCAGACCAGGTGACTGTGGTGCGGAGTTGTACCAGGGCCCCCGAAACGTGCGGGCGGGCGTTGTGCTGCATCGACAGAATCCTCCAGCAGGGCGCACGGCGCCCCTTAGAGGTATCGATTCGGGAGGACCCGGAGCCCAGCAGAGAGCAGTCCCAGACCAACCGATGCACGATTTGCAGGCGTCATGGCCGTTGCATGCGGCAGGGGCCATCCAGATTCCGGAGATACTCGGACCGGATGGTAAATTTCAAATATTTCTGAAAGATTACTGTACCAACAGGCGAATACCACTAACAATACAACGACTTGTCTGCCCGGAGGACCGCATGCTGTCGATCTACAAGGCACCCCAGCCGCACGCCCATCTTCTTGCCGCCGACCGTGGGCTGCTGGATGCCGTCGTGCGTGGGCACGCCCGCCTGACACCCGAGCAGGCCCTGGACATCCTACAGAACATGCCCCTGGCCGACCTGGGCCGATGGGCCGACGCCCGCTGCCGGCAGGTGCACGGCGATACATACCGGACGTACGTCATCGACCGGAACATCAACTACACCAACGTGTGCAGCGCCAAGTGCATCTTCTGCGCCTTCCGGCGTGACGCGACCGATGACGACGCGTACACGCTCGAGTACGAGGACATCTACGAGAAGATCGCCGAGCTGAGCGATATCGGCGGCACGCAGATCCTCATGCAAGGCGGCATGAACCCGGCGTTGCCACTCGACTGGTACCTGGGCCTCTTGCGCGGGATCAAGGAGCGATTCCCGCACATCCATATCCATGCGTTCAGCCCGCCAGAGTTCATCGAGTTCGTCGAGTTCTTCAACCCGCCAGGCTCGACGTTGGAAGACAAGATCCGCTGGGTGATGGTCCGCTTGCGAGAAGCGGGGCTCGACAGCCTTCCCGGCGGCGGCGGCGAGATTTTCGCGCCAGCCGTGCGTCGCAAGATCGGCCTTGGCAAGTGCGACGCCGAGGCGTGGCTGACGTGCATGTACGTCGCGCACTCGCTGGGCATGTTCACCAGCGCAACGATGATGTTCGGCCATATCGAAGGGCTGGCCGACCGCGTGCATCACATGGAGCTGGTCCGGCAATGGCAGGACAGGGCGCTCCTCGAGGGCGGCGCGCGAGACCCGATGGACGCGGGGCCGGGCGAGCCCATCGCCACGCCGAGCTTCGGGCACTACAAGGCGTTCATCAGCTGGCCCTTCCAGCGGGAGAACACAGCGCTCGGCCGCCTGCGTGAATGGGGGCAGGGCGAGGACGATTCTGGCGATTTTCCCGGCGATGTCGTGGCAAGGCTCGATGGCAGCGGCACCAAAGGCACGCACCCCGAGTTCGGCCGCCGCCTGCGACTGGCGGGCGCGACGCAGTACCTTCGCACGCAGGCCCTCAGCCGCCTGATGCTCGACAACATCTACTCCATCGGCAGTAGTTGGGTGACGATGGGGCCGCACGTGGGCCAGGTGGGCCTGAAGTTCGGCGCCAACGACATGGGCAGCGTGATGATGGAAGAGAACGTCGTGTCGTCGGCCGGCACGACCTATTGCCTGAACGAGCCCGTGCTGTGCCGGCTCATCCGCGACGCGGGCTACGTGCCCTCGCAGCGCGACAATACCTACGACGTGCTGCGGACGCACGACGGCGTGGACAGCCCCGACCTGAAGGTCACCGACTGGAGCGAGCACCGCGCCCGCAAGCTGCACAAGCAGGCCGAGACCGGGACCTCGACAGCTACCCTCACCGTGAGCGCCAGCTCAGGGGACTGACTTGCCGTCATCCTTGACCGCGTAGGTCGTGATCTTTTGCTCGACGAAGCCATCGTGCTGCTCGGGTGGATGCACGACGTCGACCGCCCGATCTGCCTTGGGTTCCAGATACAACTCGGCCATGCGCCGCTCGATCGACTCGACGATCGCCTCACGCTCGGACTCGGGCGCGAGCATCAAGCACGCCAGCCACCGCCGGCCAAGCTCCGCGCCCGCGGGGCGCAGCAACTCAACGAGCATCCGGACGTGGTCGCTCGGCGAGAGCGTCGGCGACGGATCGCGCTCGGGCATCGGCTCCGTTTCGGGCTGCTTCTGTGGTTGCGGCTGGCTTGCCATGGTCGCTCTCGGACGGTTTGGGCTCGATCGAAGTCGATGCTACCGGCGACGGCCCGTTGCCCTGGCGGATCATCACCTCGAGCACCTGAGTGTAGCGGTCGAGACGATCGACCCGCGATTCAAGCCGCTCGATCGCCAGCGCGACGTGTGTGAGCAGGTCGGTCGCGTTGGCCTCGCGGAGCGCCTGGGGCTTCACCTCGACCAGCCGCATGGGCCCCCGGCCCGTGAGGATCCAGTTGATGTTCAGCCCGAGCGAGGCGGCTAGACGCGTGACGAAGTCGACGCTCGGCGCGTGGCCCGAGAGGTACCGTCGCACGGTCTCCGGATGCGTGTTGGTCAGGCTGCCGACGCGTTTGAACGTCCGATCACCAACGGCCGCCTGCAAGCGGTCGTTCAATCGCTCGTGCCCATTGGTTTCGACTCCCCCACGATCGCTCACCGTGTATTGTGCCCTGCTCACCCCACGTCGGCAAGCCCGAGCCACTCGCCGACGGTTCGCAGCACGCGGCGACGGAGGATGGCGTCCTCCTGATTCCCCAGATTCGGGGAGCGCCGGACCCAATCCTGGGCATCACGCCGCGCCAGCTCGAGCAACTCGGCATCACGCACCAGGTCGGCCACTCGCAATGGGATCGCGCCCGACTGCCGCGAGCCGAACAATTCGCCCGGCCCCCGCAACGCAAAATCGGCCTCGGCCAGCTTGAACCCATCGTTCGTGCTCGTGATGGCCTTGAGCCGCCGCACACCGATGTCGGTGGTGGGTTCGGCAACCAGCAGGCACTCGGGGCGGAGGCCATCGGGCACTCCCCCGCGACCGATGCGTCCACGGAGCTGGTGCAACTGGGCGAGGCCGAACCGGTCGGCCTGCTCGACAACCATGCAGGTTGCGCCCGGCACGTCGACGCCCACCTCGACGATGGTGGTCGCCACCAGCACCTGCACCTCACCCGAGCGGAACCGTTCCATGACCGCCTCGCGCGCTGCGGTGGGCATCTTGCCGTGCAGCAGGCCCAGACGCAGGCCCTCCAGCGGACCGGCTTCGAGTTCCTTTACCAGATCGAGCACGCCGACGAGGGGTTCCTTGCCCGGCTCGGAATCTTCGGCCGCGGCCAATTCGAGCTGCTGAGTACTATCACCGATGGCCGGTGCGACGACGAAACCAAGCCCGCCCTTACCCACATGCTCGCGCAGCCGCTCATAGGCCCATGAGCGCGTGGGACCGGGGATGTGCTCGGTGTGCACCGGCTTGCGGCCCGGAGGCATGTCGCCGATGGTCGTGACGTCCAGGTCGCCCAGCACGCTAATGGCAACGGTCCGCGGGATGGGCGTGGCGGTCATCACGAGCGTGTGGGGGATCGTCTGGCCGGCCTTGTCCCGGAGCGCCGCACGCTGGCGGACGCCGAAGCGGTGCTGCTCGTCGATGATCGCCAGCGCGAGGCTCTTGAATTTCACGGTCTCGGTGAGCAGGGCGTGCGTGCCCACCACGATGTCGGCGTGGCCCATCGCGATCTCGGCGAGCACGCCCTGACGCTCGGCCGTACTGAGCGCACCGGTCAGCATCGCCACGCGCACGTCGGCCTTGCTGAGCATCTTCCGCAGCGAACGCTCGTGCTGCTCGGCCAATATCTCGGTGGGCGCCATGATGGCGGCCTGGTGCCCGGTCGCGACGGCCATGAGCATCGCGTACGCGGCGACCATGGTCTTTCCAGAACCCACGTCACCCTGGATGAGCCTGTTCGCGGGCGTGTCCTGTCCCAGGTCGCTCGCGAGCTCGGCCATCGCGGCGAGCTGGCCCGGCGTGGGCCTGAAGGGCAGCCGCGAGAGGATTCGGTCGTGCAGCGCTTCGTCGGCGCGCAGGGCGATGGCGCGGCCTTCCTGGCGCAACTCGGCGCGTCGGAGCTGAACGCCCAGTTGCAGCATGAGCAACTCGTCGTAGGCCAATCGGCGGCGTGAGACGGCGACCTCGTCCTGGTCGGCCGGCGCGTGCTGCATGCGATAGGCCTCGCGCAGCTCGGGCAAGGCTCTGTGCTTGCGGAAGCCTTCGGGCAGGTGATCGTCGATCTGCGGGAGCGCATCAGGCAGCGCGGCGGCGATCGCGTCGGCGATGGCGCGGCTCTTGAGCCCCTCGCCCGCGGGGTACACCGGCACCAGCCGGCGGTCGAGCGCGTCGCCACCGGCCGCACCATCCGCGTCTTCGGGCAGCACGTCGAAGGCCGGGTTGGCCATCTGCGGGTGGTGGTTGTACATCGCCACCTTGCCTTGCACACGGAGCCGCAGGCCCGGCTGGATCTGGTTGCGGAGATAAGACCCGTTGAACCACACCAGGTCTATCGAGCCCGACTCGTCGGTCAGCTTCGCCTGGAATCGCTGTCTGGGGAATCGGCCGGCCATGCGGGTGGAGGTCACCTCCCCCACCGCCGACCCCTGCTCGCCCTCTGGCAGTTCGGCGATGCTGCGTGTAGGCTCGTGCCACTCGTGGCGCGCGGGCAGGTGGGCCACGAGCTTGCCGATGTTGGTCAGCCCCAGAGCCGCAAGCTGCCTCGCCCGGCGCGGGCCGACGCCGGGGAGCTCGATGAGCTGGCTGGTGAGGCTCAGGGTCGACTGGTTCATGTCGCGGGATCTTCGTTGGTTGAAGCGCCGGGGTCGATTGAGCGGAGATAGTCCCAGCTGAAGATGCCGGTGCGGTGGCCATCGGAAAAGACGACCCGCAGGGCGTAATTGCCGACGAGCTGGGCATCAACGGCGCGCAGGGCCGAAGATGGGCCGCTGTCCGGCACGACCACCAGCGGGTTGCTCTCCATCTCATCGCGAAGCTGGCGCATGTCGGCCGATGGGGACATCCGCCGGAGATACGACAGCGGGTAGAACGACTCGACGCCATCCTGCCAGCGCACGGTGAGGCCCCGCTGCCGGTCGAGGTCGAGGGTTTGGGGGGCGAACTCCTGACGCATGAATCGAGCTCCAAGGCACCCATAGAGCCCCACCGCCGCGGGCGCTCTATCGTCATGGGCATGCAACACGATAGCGCCGGCACCGACTTCGACCGCGCCCTGCGAGAGGCCCACGCCCGCTGCGGTGCGCCCTTGTGCGTGGGGATCGACCCCGTTCTCGAGCAACTGCCCGAAGGCCTGACTGGTGAACCAGGCGCGGCATTCGAGGCCTTTTCGCGAGGCGTCGTCGACGCGATCGCGCCGCACGCGGCCGCGGCCAAGTTCCAATCAGCGTGCTACGAGCGGCTGGGTGCCGCCGGCATCACCGCACTCGAGTCCGGCATCCGAGCCGCCCGAGAAGCCGGCCTTGCGGTCGTCCTGGACGCTAAGCGCGGGGACATCGGCATCTCGGCCCGCCACTACGCGGCGGCCGCGGCGAACCTGGGTGCCCAGGCTATTACCGTCAACGCGTACCTTGGCACGGAGACGATCGAGCCCTACCTCGACGCGGGGCTGGCCATCTTCGTGCTGATCCGCACGAGCAATCCAGGATCCGTCGACGTGCAGGACGTGCCACTACGCAACGGCGGTACGCTGGCCATGCATCTGGGCCAGCTCGTGGCCAACCTCGGCCGCTCTCGGCCGGGCGTGCATGCTGTCGTTGGCGCGACCCAGCACGACCAATCTGCGGTGCTGAGGGCTGTGATGCCCGACCAGTTGTTCCTGCTTCCGGGCCTCGGTGCCCAGGGCGCAACCGTCACCGATCTGTGCGCATTCGCCAAGCACCCGAGCCATACGAACGAAGACCCCACCCGCGGATTGCTGCCAACAGCGAGCCGGTCTGTAATCTACGCCGGCGGAAAAACCGCCGCTTGGACCGACGGCGTGTCGGCAGCCGCGGCGGATCTGAATTCAGAACTCCGTGACGCGATGACGGCCCGAGCCACCTCGATTCACTAATCCAACGGTCCATTGATTCGAGTCGTTGGCGAAACGTAGTGGCAAAAATTACCCAAATCTAGAGTATCTAAAAAAACCGACACCCCGTGACGGAATGTCGGCCGATGGATCTTGATGTTCGGCTGAAGGGAGGCAGCCGGTCAGATGGTCAGATGGTCAGATGGTCGCTTAGCGGCGACGACGAGCGGCGGCCAAGCCACCGAGGCCGAGCAACGCCAAGCTGGCAGGGGCCGGAATAACCACGCCGCTGACCTGGGTCGAGATGCCGGTGAAGTCGGCATCAAAGAAGCCACCGGAGCCGTCCAGGAACAACTGGACCAAGGCACCGTCGTACGGGGCGGTACCGGGCAGGTCGGTGCTGAACGAACCAGCGGTGGGACCATCGAAGGTACCGTCGCCGCTGAGGTCGTTGAACTGGACACCCGACAGGAGGCCGTTGAAGGCAATGACGCCCGGGGCGAGTTCAATGAAGTCGCCGTCCAGGTCACCACTCAGGGTTTCGCCTTGCACGTCGGTGATCGTGAATGTGCCGGAGCCGTCCGCAGTGCCAGCACCGGTGATCATGACATCGATATCAAAGCTGAAGTCCGACGCGCCGACACCGGCAAAGCCGGGCTCGAACACGGCGGTACCGCCCGGCGCGGACAGGCGGGTCACGTCGCCGGACGTCGAGGCGTTCGAAGAACCCAGGAACGAGCCATCGCTGGCCGTAAAGGAGCCATCAACTTCGGTAAAGCCGAACGTCAGGATGGCCTGAGCGTTGGCAACGGCAGCCGTGGCAGCGATTCCAGCGGCAGCAATAAGCATTGTGCGACCCATCTCTGCATCTCCTCTTCGGGCATCATGCCCGATCTAGTGGCCTTGCGGCCGAAGCGACCGCCCCCAATCTCCCAACGGGGGCAGAGCCTTGTCCTCTTAACGTACAGCGTAACCGGATGCAAGCTAGGAATCCAGACAATTTATCCGAAATTCGCCGCCTTTATTGGCCCTTGCCTCGGATGTTTGCCCAGGTTATCAAGTATAGGAGCTTCGCACGAAAACAGGTACGTTATAGGACAATGCAAAGGTCCTATAATACAACTAATGCCTTGAGAGGCCAAGCTCAAACATGAAATGGTAGGATTTTGTTTGAAACGGCTTGCCCGACGGATCACATCGGCTTCTTGTCGATGGTCACGTCGTAGATGTGCAGGAGCTTCTCTTTATCGAAGATCATCTCTTGGCGGCTCTGTCCGGTAATGTCATACTCGGTGGTCAGCTCGATCGCGTCCACCGGGCAGGCTTCCTCGCACATCCCGCAGAAGATGCACCGCAGTTCGTCGATCTCGAACTTCTTTGGGTACTTCTCGCGGTCGTCCCAAGGGCTCTCCTCGGCCACGATGTGGATGCAGTTGGCCGGGCAGATGGTCGGGCACATCATGCAGGCGACGCACTTGACGCGGCCCTCTTCATCCCTATTGAGGCGGTGGACGCCGCGGAAGTTGCTGGCGTTGAGGCCGCCCTCCTCTACGGGGATGTCCTCGCGCCGCTCCTCGGGGTAATTCATGGTCCGGCTGGTGTTCTTGCCGGGGAAAACCTTGCCTTGGCCGAAGCTGGTGAAGAAGTGCCGCATGGTGGTGCCGAAGCCCACGACGACCTCTCGGACGTAGAGCCGCTCGACGGCTGAGGTCGGAGCCGGGGCGATGCGAAGGATGTCCTGTTCGGGCACGGTCATGGGGCCGATGATAGGGCATGGGATGATCGGGTCGATGGTGATCACATGGGAATCACCACCCCCCCGAAAAATCAACCGGAAAGCCGATGCACAACACGGCCTCGGGCCGAGATAGACTTTTGGTATGGCAAGCCGCCGCCCCCCACTGTTCGAACTGCTCCAGCACCAAGACGGCCCGCGTCAGGGCCAGGGACCTGGTGTCGGGCGCCCGAACGCCCTCGGCCATGCAACCGAAGAGCCCCCGGCGACCAAGACCTCGAACGGGCATGCTCAGGGTGCGGTCGAGACCAAGCCTGAAGGCAACGGCTCGGCAGCGTCGACGCTTGAGGACCTGTCCGAACCGGTCACCAAACCGAAGCCAAAGCAACCCCAGGCTCGGCCCAGGCCCACGCACGTGCCGGCACCTTTGCCCGAGCCGGCACGAAAGACAAAGCGTGTCGCAAAGAAGGCCGAACCCAAGCCAGAGCGGGCCGCCGGCGCGGCCGACTGGTCGGGGATGCATCCCAAGAACGCTGTCAGCGTGAAGATGATGTGGATCTATGGCGCGATCTTCGCCGTGCTTGCGATCGTGGTCGGCGTCTGGACGCTGGGGTACAACCTTGGTGAGAGCAGCATGGAAGCTGAGCTCAAGCCCTACCTTGACCGGGCGAGCCAGCCCGGGGCGATCTCCGACCCGATGACGGCTGAGACCGATGGCAACTCCACAGAGACCCCACCGCTCTCGGGCATCGAACGCCAGGAAGAGCGGCGTCAGGCCGAAGCGACGCTCCGCACCGACCCGACGCCCCCGGTGGTCGAGCCCGATCCTGCCCCTGTTCGGCCCATCGACGTCCTCGTCGATGTGCGGGTGGCCGGCAACAACTACATGAAGCTGGCTAGCGGCATGACCCGCGAGCGGGCCGTTGGCCTGGCCCAGCAACTCTCGACCAACGGCGTCCACGCCATGGCGATCGACGAGGGGCGGCAGGGGTTCGGGCTCTACACGGCCTTCGCGGTACCCAGCGGGCAATTCAGCGCGATGGAACGCGAACGGCGCGAGCTCACGGCTCGGGTCGTCCGGCTGCTGGGCTCGACCCCACAGGAACTGGGCGGGCCCTACACGTCCCGCGACCAGCTGTGGATGCGATTCGACGGCTGATTGGCCAGTTGGCAACTCAACGTCTATGATCTCTGCCCGGGCCTGATTCACGGCTCGGGCTGTCTTGCAGGCCAGGTTGGCAGGAGTTCGGCCATGAGTATTCACAGTTCGCTTCGCACCGGTGGCGCCTTGGTCGAGAAGCGGTCGGTCCTGACCCGGGCCGAGCGTGTCGCCAAGCTGCTCGACGAGAAGAAGATGCCCAAGGACGAGAAGAAGGCTCTGGGCCTGCCCAAGGTCCGCGTCTTCTAGTTTCCTTTGGCAGCGCTTTTGCCCTCTTGGGTGGGAACGATGGGGGCATGGACGTAAGCCGCCTCGTGACCGACCGAGCCCGGGCCGTCGACGCCTCGGGCATCCGCCGCATCTTCCAACTCGGTGCCCAGATCGAGAACCCGATCAACCTGAGCATCGGGCAGCCGGACTTTCCGGTGCCCGAACCGATCAAGCGCGCCGCGATCGAGGCCATCGAGGCCGACCACAACGGGTACACGCAAACGCAGGGCATCGCGCCGCTTCGTGAGAGGCTGACAGACTGGCTCACCCTCGACCTGGGCTGGAGTTTCGGCTCGGCGGGTGATCCGGAGTTGCTGGTCACCAGCGGCACGAGCGGGGCGCTGTACCTGGCCTTCCTGGCCCTGCTCGGTCCGGGCGATGAGGCGATCATCCCCGACCCGTACTTCGTGATGTATCCCCACATCGCCACCATGTGCGGTGCCAAGGCCGTGCGGTGCGACACGTACCCAGACTTCCGGATGACCGCCGAGCGGGTGGAGCCGCTGATTACTGAGCGCACGAAGCTGGTGCTGTACAACGCGCCGTCGAACCCGGCGGGCGTGGTTGGCAGCGTTCAGGAATGCAAGGACCTTCTGGACCTATGCCGCCGCAAGGGTGTGCTGCTGATCAGCGACGAGATCTACGACGAGTTCACGTTCGATGACTTCGAGGACGACAAGGCCGCTGGCGACCCGTCGCGGGCGCGGTGCCCATCCCCCGCCCGGTTCGAGGGGGCGCAGGACGACGTGCTGGTGATCCGCGGCTTCGGCAAGACCTACGGCGTCACCGGCTGGCGGATGGGCTATGCCGCGGGGCCGGCCGAGTTGATGGGCCATATCGGGAAGTTCCAGCAGTACACCTATGTGTGCGCGCCGTCGATGGCCCAGCACGGGTGCATCGCGGCGATGGACGTGGACATGGGGCAGATCGTGTCGCAATACAAGCAGCGGCGGGACGCGCTCGTGAAGGCCTTGAGCCGGTGGACCGAGGTGGCGGTGCCGGGCGGTGCGTTCTATCTGTTTCCCCGCGTGCCGGAGGGGATGACCGGTACCCAATTCGTCGAGGACGCGATCTCGCGCAAGCTGCTGGTGATCCCCGGCGGGTTCTTCAGCGATCGCGATACGCACTTCAGGCTGAGCTTCGCGTCCTCGCAAGACACGATCGACCGAGGCATCGAGGTGCTCGAACGGATGTACACCGGCGGCTGAACGATCGGGCCGATACGATGGACACCCCAAGGAGATTCGCATGATCGCACGGACGCTCGCCCTGGCCACCCTGATGCTCGCGACCAGCGGGACCACCCTAGCGCGCGATCCCGAGCAGCTCAGCCGCTGGGCCGAGGAGGGGAAGGTGCGAGCCGAGAAGATGCGCGGGCTGCTCTTCCTGCGCGACGTGCCGGTGGAGTTGATGTCGCGGGCGAAGATCAAGGACGAGATCCTGGCGATGGTCGACCGGGATATGCCGCCGGCGTACCGCAAGCAGATCGACTTGGGCTACAAGGCCTTCGGGCTGGTGCCGCCGGACTCGGACGTGCTGAACGACATGATCAAGCTCGTGGTGTCGCAGGCGGGTGGGTTCTACGACCCCGAGGCCAAGCATGTCATCCTGCCCGACGATCTCGAGGAGTTCATGGGTGAGATGGTGGGCGAGATGGTTGCCAACGCGCCGGGCTTCATGGACCCGATGATGCGCAACATCCTGACCCACGAGTTCACGCATGCCTTACAAGACCAGCACCACGACCTCAACACCATCATGGGCATGGCCATGGACGACGACGACGTGAAGCTGGCGCTGACCGCGCTGGTCGAGGGCGACGCGACGCTCATCGGCACGGGCGCGATGATGGATGAGAACGGCGACATGACCAACCTGCTCAAGCAGGATCCCGCCGCCATGGGCGCGATGATGGGTGCGGGCGGCGGCATGATGGGTGCCGAGGCCAACGCGATGCCGGCGATCCTCAAGGAGACTCTCATCTTCCCGTACGTGTATGGGTACATCCTGGTCACGACGATGGTGCAGGACGGCGGTTTCGCCCGCATCGACGCGGCATTTGGTGATCCCCCGCTCTCGACCGAGCAGCTGCTGCACATCGAGAAGTACCTGGGCGAAGAGCGGGACGATCCGATCGAGATCACGCTGCCCGAAGTGAACCTGGACGACCTGGGCTGGACGCCCGTGGGCCAGAACACGATGGGTGAGTTCCAGACGCGCGTGCTGTTGGGAAGCTCGCCCGATGCCATCGCCGCGGCCGAGGGCTGGGACGGCGACCGCTTTCAGGTGTGGCAGCACGAGGATGGGCGGCTTGGCCTGGCGTGGATCAGCGTGTGGGACACCGACGCCGACGCGAAGCAGTTCGCCGAAGAGTTGGCGTACCACGAGGGCAAGCGTTTCACCGGCGAGGCGGGCAAGACCAGGAGCACGAACGAGGGCGGGCGGTACGAATTGGCCGTCGGCGACGAGGCCGACCTCTCGTGGGTGACCGTCGAGGGCGACACGGTGGTGCTGACGCGGGGCTTGCCCGCCGACACAGCGGGGGCCGTCGAGAGCAGCATCCGGGGGCTCTCGACCAAGGCCATCAAGACCTGGGCGGGCGTGCAGGCGGCGTCCGAAGCCTGGAACGCCAAGCACTCGGCTGAGGCCGAAGTCCTGGTGCCCTGATCTGACCACCTTCGCTCGATCGGAGACTGCATGGACGCGGAGCAGCAGCACAGCCCCGAAGCTACCCAGGCCGCCGCAGACAAGTTCCGCGCCGATTACACCGCCGTGCGCGACCAGGTCGCCCGCGTGGTGGTCGGCCAGCAAGACATCGTCGACGGCCTGTTGACCTGCCTGTTCACCGGGGGGCACGCGTTGCTCGAGGGCGTACCGGGCATCGGCAAGACGCTCATGGTGCGCACGCTGGCCAGCGCGCTCTCGCTCGACTTCGGTCGCGTGCAGTTCACGCCCGACCTGATGCCCGCGGACATCACCGGCACGACGGTGATCGATGAGGTCGAGACCGATTCGGGGCAGGTCAAGCGGCAGTTCGTGTTCCAGCGCGGGCCGATCTTTGCCCAGATGGTGCTGGCCGACGAGATCAACCGGGCGACACCCAAGACGCAGAGCGCTCTCTTGGAAGCTATGCAGGAGCGCAGCGTGACGGTCGCGGGCACGACGCATGAATTGCCGCTGCCGTTCTTCGTGCTGGCCACGCAGAACCCCATCGAGCAGGAGGGCACGTACCCGCTGCCCGAAGCGCAGCTCGACCGGTTCTTCTTCAAGCTGCAGGTGGGCTACGCCAACCGGGCCGAGATGGGCGAGATCATCGCACGCACGACCGGGGCGGTTGCCACCAGCGTGGAGTCCGTGCTCGACGCGAAGACGATCCTGGAGCACCAGAAGCTCGTCCGACGCGTTGCGGTTACCGATCAGGTCCGGGACTACGCCATCCGCCTGGTGCTCAGCACGCACGCCAAGGGTCGGTACTCTGACGGCCAGTTCGCGCCGCCGATGGTCAACCAGTTCGTGCGGGTTGGCGCGTCGCCCCGTGCGGCCCAGGCGTTGATTCTGGGTGCCAAATGCCGGGCGCTGGTCGATGGCCGACCGTCGGTGGCCATCGAGGACGTCAAGGCGATCGCGCTGCCCGCCCTACGCCACCGCATCGTGGTGAACTTCGAGGCCGAGGCGGAGGGCGTGGCCAGCGACCCGATCGTTGAGAACATCGTGCAGACGCTGCCGGTCGAGGGCGTATGAGCTCCGTGCAACCGAAGCGGGAGCGTTGACCATGCTTGGCCGCGTGTCGATCCGAGTGCTCTTGCCGCTCCTCATGGGCCTGCCCGTCGCGGTCGCGGCCGTCGTGCTGGTCACGTTGTGGAGCGGGCAGACCAGCGAGACGGCGCGCACGCTGAACGCCGCCGAGATGGCCCAGATCCACGGCCGGATCGACGAACGGCTGGCGTCGTTGCTCGAAACCCTGCCACGGGCGACGCGCATCCAGCGCGGGCACATCCTGGCCGGCCGGCGCGATCGGGACGACCTGCGGTCTTGGCGCGGGCCGCTGTTCGAGTTCGCCGAAGCGATGGACATGATCAGCGGCATCAGTTGGGGCGACGCCACGGGCCGGGCGACCTGGGTGTTCCGCTACCCGGGCAAGCTGCACCCCGAGTTCGCCATCGCCGACGAGCAAACCAAGCTGGCCAACGACTCGCCCGATACCGGGTACGTCGAGGAGTATTCTCTTGACGCAACGGGGAACGTCATCGATCGGATCGGCGGCTATCCGTACGACCCACGCGGCAGGCCCTGGTATGTCGGGGCCGTGTTGGGCGGCAAGCCCACCTATCTCGACCCCTACGCGTGGCTGAATGTGGACGGGCAGGCCACCACGCTCGGCCTGCCGTTCGTCGAGCCGGTGTACATCGAGCCCAACGGTGATGGCGAAGAGCGCGAGTTGATCGGCGTTCTTGCGGCCGAATTCAGCCTCGAAGACCTCGCGGCCTTTCTTCGAACGCTCGAGGTGGGCGACGCGGGGTTCGTGCTGATCCTCGACGGCGGCGGCCGGCTGATCGCCCACTCGCTGCCCAAGGATCAGGTACCGGCCATCATCGAGATCGACGGCTTGCCGGCCGTCCCGGTCGCCTCGCAGATGGCCGATGCCCGGGTGCGCGACGCGGCCAATCACGTGGCGCGCGAGGTGGCCCGTCAGCAGGGCGAGCGAGCCGAGGACTTGTCAGAAGAGATCGAATCCGGCACGATCGTCGCCGATATTGCCGGCTCGCCCATGCTGGTCCGCGTGTCGGCGTACCACGATGCGCCGGGGCTCGACTGGCGCATCATCACCGCCCTGCCCGAAGCCGAGTTGCTCCTGCCGGTGGCCGCCGCGCGGGCCAGCAGCGATCGGGCCAGCACGGCTGCCTTCGTGCTCACCGTCCTGCTTGGCCTGGCGCTCGGCCTGCTGGCCACGCGGCCGGTGTCCAGGCTCGTGCGAGAGATCGGCCGCGTGGGCGAGGGAGAGCTCGAAGAACGCGTCGTGCCCGGTGTGACGAGCGAGTTGGGCCGGATCGCCGAGGCGGTGAACACCATGGCCGAGGACCTGCGCGATCGCGTTCGGCTGCGCGAGAGCCTGCTGGTGGCGATGGAGGTCCAGAAGAACCTGCTGCCCCACGAACCGCCGGTGATCGAGGGCCTGGACATCGCCGGCCACAGCACGTACTGCGATGAAACCGGCGGGGACTATTACGACTATCTGCACATCGAGGGTCTCAGCGAGCGATGCGCGGCACTGGCCATCGGCGACGTCGTCGGCCACGGCGTGGCGGCGGCGATGCTCATGGCCACGGCCCGCGGCATCCTGCGTAGCCGGTGCCACGAACCGGCGTCGCTGGGCGAGTTACTCAAGCACCTCAATGAATTGCTGGTTGACGACACGGGCGGCGAACGCTTCATGACGATGCTGCTGGTCGTGCTCGATGGCGGGACTGGCAACATGGCTTGGGCCTCGGCGGGTCACGGTCCGCCGATGGTGTATGTCGCGAAGGATGATCGCTTCGCCGAGCACAAGGGCGGCGGCATCCCGCTCGGGCTGTTTGCGGGCAGGGAGTTCGAGACGTACACCGCCGGACCGTTCTCGCCGGGCGATATCGTGGTGCTGTCGACCGATGGATTGTGGGAAGCCAAGCAGGCCGACGGCGAGTTCTATGGCATGGAACGCTTGCAGCGGGTGATCCGCGAGTCGGCCACAGAGAACGCCGAGTCGATCGCCGCGGCGATCCGCGAGGATCACAAGGCCGCGTGCGGCGACAAGTCACAGGACGACGACATCACGTTCGTTGTGGCCAAGATCGTCTAACGCCAGGCGCTCTGCGTTTCGCTCACCGACCAATCGGACTCGAAGAAGCCCGCGGCGACCACACCATCGAGCCCCGATTTGAGCACGTCCGGGCTGGTGAGCATCCAATCTGGGTAGCCCACGCCCGAGATGAAGTACCGCGGCTCGTCGGCCAGTCGGCGACCACCATCGCCGGTGCCCGCGACGACGCCGACGAGCGCCGTGTCGCTGCCGGGTCTTGGATACAGGAAGTGGGCGGCCAAGTCGTCACGTTCCAGCGTGCGATCCCCCACCGTCGCCGCATCGCGCGCGATGCGGATCGGGGCATCGTCGAGCAGGGCATCCCAAAGCCGATGTGAATCGGCGCAGCCGTAGATGATGATGTTTCGGTCGGCGTTCTCGGGGTCATTGAGATCGAACGCGGTGTCGGGCACGACGTCGACCGAGCCGTTGGCGCGGTACTGCCAAGTGTCGGCGTCGTAGCGGGCCTTGGCCAGGGCCCAGGCGTTCTCATCATCGGTGCCGCCGGTGGCGTAGACGAAGGCCATGTGGTTGTTGAAGGCGTGCTTGAAGGGTCCGGCGCGGTGGGCGCCCTTGAGGGCAAGGTCGAACCTGCCAGTTCCTTCCCACGGCTGGTCGACGCTTGCACGTTGGAGGCGAGTGGTTCCGGTTTCATCGCGGTGGAGGGGGACATCAAACGTCTGCCCGTCGACGGTGAGCGTGGCGGGCTCGACCTTGAAATCGCTCCATGCTCGGGGCTCGATGACCATCGCGAGCACGTTCTCCGTCGTCACCACCATCGTGTTCTTGTTGGTGTCCCGCACGAGCTCGACCTGCGTCGGCGTCATCGCCTTCGCCTGCCGATGGATCGTAAACAGCCGCCCCTCGCTGCTGATGGCGGGATTGATAGTGATGAAGGTCTCGCTCGCCGGCGTCATGTCGATGCTGCGATCCTCGAAGAACTCCATCATCGGCGGCCAGTCGACGCACTGGTTGCCCCACCAGTGCCCGGCCCCGGGTTGTTCGTAGTAGGCAAAGTTGGGGTGGAACTTCGCCAGCCGTTCTCGCATGAAACGGGCCTGGGACACGGGCACATTGTTGTCGGCGTCGCCGTGGAGGATGTAGACGCCCAGGTCCTTGTAGTTCTCTTCGAGCAGCAGCGTGCGGCTGGCGTTGTTGGCGGTGTTGAGGATCTGGCCGATGGGGTCGCTTTCGTCGAAGTCGCCCGCGCCGCCGTAGCTCCAGAAGTCTCGCCAGCCGGCACTGGGACCGATGGCGGCGAACTTTGGGGCAAAGTGGGCGCCCACCTGCCACGTGCCATGACCGCCCATGGAGTGGCCGGTGAGCCAGGTGCGCTGCGGGTTGTTGTGGCCATACGCATCCGAGGCATGGTCGAGTACTTCCATCGCGTCGATGCGGCCCCAGTCTTCCCAGTCGAAGCCGAAGGGGCGGCGGTTGGTGGGCGCAACGATGATCGTGCCATCCTTGTGGCCATACGCATTGGCCTGATTGCGCGCCTCGACGCTCGCGCCGTGCAAGGTGAGGATCAGACCTTCGACCCTCTTTCCTTCGGTGGGCGGCGTGACGGCGTAGTACTGCACGCTGCCGTCGATGTCGCTGATGAAGGTGCGGCTGTGCTTGTTATGCCTTTCTCGCATCCGCAGCGACACGGATGTCTGGGCCTGTGTCATTCCTGAGAGGGCACCCAACTCGACGGCGACCTCATCGGTTTCCAAAGTTGCTGGGAGAGCCATGTGCACAGGCAGCTTGCGGACGCCAAGGGGCGCGATCCCCCCCAGCCCGGGGACGACCTGGGTGGTCAAGCGGCCGCCGTCCCACACACCCTGCACGCCAATCAGTTGCTCGGTGGTAGCGTTCACCAGAGGCGAAGCTGCGACATATTCGCCACCTTCGACAACGTCGGGCCTGGTCACGTCGCGATCGAGCCAGAACAACTCCGCCTTGGGCTCGCGCAGCTCGATGCGCAGCCGCCCGCGCCCGCCCCTGAACAACAACTCGTTGTCGCCCTCGATCAATTCGATGGGGAGCACCGTGATGCCGAGGTTGTACACGTCGCCGCCTCGGCGTTCGCCATTGATACTCACGTGCCGATGGCCGCGGGCATGGAGCATCACGATGCGGCGGACCGGCGACCGGACGATCACGTGGGCGTAGCCGCCGGCGAGTGCGCGATCATTGAAGACGCCGTCATCGTTGGCGGAGATCGGCTTCCAGGTCGCGGTCCGCCCGTCCGCGGCTGTCACCACTTCGTCCTCGACCGGCGTACCCCACGTGCCTCGGACGATGCTGGCTTCGACCGGATCGGTCACGATCAGGCTGCGCCCACCGCGAGAGAGGCGATCGACGGCGAGCATCTCGCGGATGACCAGCGAATCGGCGTCTTCGACGAGTTCGACGACCGTCTGGGCCGGCGAGGGCGAGACGAGAAGCAGAAGGATGGCAACGGCAATAGCAGCGGCAACACGCATGGGCATCTCCAATGCCCCAGCGTATGGCCCGTGCCAAGAGCGTGTCAGGCGGGCGTGCGGTCGAGCACGGCCTGAGCGCACCGAGAACCACTCGCCAGGGCGCCATCGATCGAGGCATTGTCCAGCCAATCACCACAGGCGAAGAGCCCGCCACCCATCTCGACCGGCCGCTGGGGCGTACTCAGCCAGGGTGGGCTCTGGTCCGGCAGGGCGTGATCGATGCGATCGACATTGATCGCACGCCAGCCATCGACCTGCTCGCCAAACCACCGGCGGAGTTGGGGACGCGCGACGTCGTCGAGCACCTCGTCATCCATCGCGGCGGCGAGCATGGTGGGATCGATCACGTTCGCGTACACCAGGTGCTTGCCCTTGGGTGCGTACGCGGGCGAAGCGACGCTCATGGAAGCCAGGTGATTGATCGGGCCTTCACCCTGGCCGTCCAGCACCAGGATGGCTTCTTCGGTGGGAGGTTTGTCGCAGGCGTAGGCGATAGTCGCCGTCTGTCGCCAACGCACCGGCTTGGCGTCAACAGTCGCGTGCGGCGACATCAGTGTGCGTGCGGTACCGCCTTCGACCGCCACGACGATGTTCGTCGCGCTCACCGAACGATCTGTGGTTTGGACTGTCCAGCCATTGCTGGTGCGTTCCAGACGATCAACGCGAGAATCCACCTGCACTGAATCTGCTGGCAATCGACGGGCGATCTGCGCGGGCAGCGCGGCCATGCCACGGGCCGGAACGCACGTACGACCTTGTGCGAACATGCGATAGGTAAACTCGAGCATGCGACTGGAGGTCTCGAGGTCCGGATCGAAGAACACCCCGCCAAAGAACGGTCGGAAGAAGCGATCGATGGTCGTGCTCGCGAAGCCCTCCTCGCGCAACGCGTCGATCGCGGACCGATCGGGCCGGGCCCAGAGATTCTCGACCGGCCCCGCGAGCACGCGCAAGGACATTTCGGCCAGGCGCAGCTTATCGCGCGTGGTCGCGATGGGCGTTCGAAAGCCGCGGAGCGCGTCGCCGGGCCGTCGGCGGGGATCGGCGACGCGATGCATTTGCCCGTCGTGGAACACCATCGCGCCGGGATAGAAGCACTTCAGGTCGAGCGCATCGTAATCGAACGCTTCGGCCGCGTTGGGATACGCCGTGAGCAGCACCTGGAAGCCGCAATCAACGAGGTAATCGCCTTCCGATGTCGAGATAGTTTCGGTGCGGACCCGACCACCGAGCCGGTCCGCGGCTTCCAAGAGGATGAACGAGCGGCCGGCCGCATGCAATCTGCGCGCGCAGTTCAAGCCAGCCAGGCCGCCTCCAATAATGACCGTGTCAGTGTCCATGCCCGCCTCGGAGCGAAAGGGAGAGCCGGGAGATGCGAGTTGTCATCCAACGTGTAGCCGAAGCCAGTGTCATCCTCCCACGAGAGGGCGATGTTAGCGGACAAATCGGCCACGGCCTACTGGCCTTGGTTGGCTTGCAACGCGGCGATACCGATTCCACATTGGATTGGATGGCCAACAAGCTCTTACGGTTGCGAGTGTTCCCGGATACGCAAGACAAGATGAATCTCTCTGTGCTGGAAGTTCCCGATGCAAGAATCCTTCTCGTGCCAAACTTCACCGTGGGATGCGACATCGGCAAGGGCCTTCGACCCAGCTTCGATACGGCCATGCCGTCCGATGCGGCGAGTGGCATGTTTAAGGAGTTTGTGGAGAAATTTTCAGGGAAGGGCATCAACGTTGAGACCGGCGTTTTTGGATCGGAGATGCACGTGCGTCTTTGCAATGACGGGCCGGTCACGTTTGTAATTGAGTCTCAGGATCAATAAGAAGAACTTCGGCGAGCAACGACAGCATCGCCCTCCACTCCATGTATCGGTACGGTACGCCCGCCGTGAGGTGCAGAGCTTTCACCATGGCGTGCGCGCGCTCGGTTAGGCCTTCTTGCCACTCCTGGGATGTCGGATCGCAGAAGTACGTGCGACACCCCACGGGCTTGATGGTGTGTACGCCGCACAGCGTGCCGTCCTGGAACGGGCACCCGCCCCGCTCGAGCGCGTCGACAACGGTGTCGGGCGTCAGGCTGGGATGTTCGGGCGCGAGCTGGCGCACGCACCACGCGGCTTCGAGCCCGGTGACATATAGACGGTGACCGTAGGATTCGAAATTGCAGCAGCGGCCCGATGCCGCGCACGCCGGGGCACGGGCGGCCACCTGGTCGGCGATCATGGCGTAGATCGCGTCCAGCCGCTGGCCGACCTCGGGCTCTCGCACCGCATCAAGCCAACGCCGGGCCTGGGCGACATCCTCGACATCGAACGCCGGCATCAGATGGGGCTCGCGTCACGCGTCAAGCGCACGGTGCGGGGGGGCGTGAGCGTTCCGGTGTTCATGCCGGGGCACGTGGCGCTCGCCCGATCCCACGCACGCTCATCGGTCAGGTTGCGCTTCCAGAAGGGCCAGGTGCGGCACTGCTTGGGTCGGGCTCGGTACACACCGCAGACGGCCTTGCCGGGCACGGTCGTGCGATCGAGGAACACGCAGTCCCACCCGAACGCGGTCAGGCGTTCGTCCAGCGAGATGCCGCCATCGATCGGCTTGGTGTATTGCGCAATGAATTCGGCTTCGCTCACGCCGAGGTGCCGGGCCAGCGCTGCTCGCTCGCTCGCGTCGAGCATCACCGTGCCTGGCACGCCGGTGCAGCAATTTCCGCACATCGTGCAGTTGAACCGCAAGCCACTCTCGGTTGTCGAGTTGCCTCGTGCATCGGATGGCCCGAACGGCGACCGCTCGAACCAGTCTCGCCCGGCCGGGTTCATGCCAGGACGCCGGCGGCGGTGCTGAACGTGGCATCCTGGTCCTGGGGGACGCCAGCGTAGCGCAGGGCGACGATGGTCTGATCGTCGTCTCGCGTGCGTGAGTTCGTGTGCTCGTAGAGTGCGCCGTGGACCGAATCGACCACGCAGGCCGGCTGACCCGAGCAACCTTCGAGCGCCTCGTCCAGGCCGTTCACGCCGAACATCTCACGCTTCTGGTTGAACGATTCGGTGATGCCATCGGTATAAAGCACGATGGTGTCGCCCGGCTCGAGCCTGATCGATGCGCTGGTCGCACCCAGTGGCTCGAACACACCCAGCGGCAGGCTGCCCGCCTCCTCGATCGAGAGCACCTCGCCCGAGGCGCCCCGCTTCCATCGCGGCGGGTTATGCCCGGCCCGGCTGAACTGGAACTCGCCCGTCGCGGGGTCGTACACGCCCAGGAAGGCCGTGGTGAACGCGCCCTCGAGCCCGGCGGCGACGAGGCGGCTGTTGGCGTGCTCGAGCACGAGGTGCGGATGGATGCCGCTGCCCTCGTAAGCGTGCAGGATCGCGTGGAGCATGGCCATCACCGTGGCCGCCGCGGCCCCGTGGCCGGCCACATCGGCGATGAGGATGCCCCAGCGGCCGTCCTCGAATGGGAAGAAGTCGTAGTAGTCCCCGCCCGCCTGGTCACTGGTGAGGTAGCTCGTTGCCAGCGAGAGCCCGGGAATATCCGGCAGCGAGCGAGGCAGCAGGCTCTGCTGAACGCGGGCGACTTCCTCGAACTGCCCGCGCAGCCGGCTGGTCGCCTGCTCGGCCTCACGCACGGCCACGAGGTTGCGTGTCGCCGTGCCGCTGAGGTTTGCCACCATCACGAACAATTCGAGCGCTTCCTCGTTGAACGCCTCGGCATCACGAACGAACTGGAAGGCCCAGTTGAGCGGTCGACCGCGATCGAAGATCGGTGTCGCCAGCACCGCCTTCATGCCCGCGGCGGCATCGCCCAGCGCGGGGTCGTCCTTCACGCCGTCGATCCGGACCACCGCCGGCTCGCCAGCATCCATGATCTCGCCCAGCAAGCCGCCGCCATGCACCGGGAGCGCCTTCCAGTTCTTCCAGGGATCGAACCGCTCGTAGATGTTCTTGCCATCATCCGGGGCGTCGGCAACCTCCTGGGTGTCGATGATCCGCGTGACCTTGTACTGGCCCTCGGCCAGCCCGCGGACCGAGGCCGAGACGTACAGGTCAACCGGGTAGAGCTGCCACATGCGGCGGAAGGCGAGCTGGATCTGCCCGGGTTCTTCAGCGCGGCTGACATCCTCGAGCAACTCGCGGACGAGCGCCAGGCGGGCCAGGGGATCGGTCAGCACTTCAGCCATGGTTAGTATGATATGGAGTCGCGTGGGCCCGGCCTTATTCCCCAGGCGGTTCTTGGGGGTGTCCCGCTCGGCCCTTGGGGCGATTACCGGGCGTCGACGGCCTTGGGCGAGCCGACACGCCTGGCGTGGTGGCCATTGCCCGAGCCATCCAGGACGTAGGGGCCAAGGGAGCGGTCGAAGGTGTACAGGACCACGGTGGCGGCGTCGGCCCCGAGGCGTCGCTGCGGGCTGAACCGCTCCCCGCGGTAGCGTGCGGTGTTGGACAGGCGGACCTCGTCGATCTGGCCCTCGAAGAAGCTCATGGGGTTGCCCGAGCCGTCGGGGTCGGCCCCGATGATCAGCGGCAGGCCGTTGGTTCTGCGGTCCCACGCGGGATCGACGCCCTCGGTGGAGACTAATTCGCCATCGAGGTACACGCGGGTGGCGTTGCCGTCGTAGACCGCCGCGACGTGGTGCCAGGTGTCGGTCTCGATCGCGTCCAGGACCCGATTGTTCCGGTAGCCGCCGCCCAGGTGGTTGCTGAAGCCCAGCACCCCGTTGCTCACGAAGAAGCCGTACTCGCTGCTCTGCGTCTTGGTGACCAACCCCCGGCGGCCCGAGAAGCTGCGTGCGTTGAACCAGCACTCCAACGTGAACGGCCCCTGGGCCACGCTCGCGGCGTGGCTGGGCACGAGGATGGCATCGTCGACGCCGTCGAAGTCCAGGGCCATGTTCACCGCCGCGGGCTCGCTCCCCATCAGGCTCGCGAGGTCGACCGGCACCTCGACCTCCTGCGTGGGCAAGGCGTAGCGAGCGGTCTGGCCCAGGTAGTCGGCGTCGACCGCGAGGCTCAACCGATCGAGGTAGTCGTCGGCAGTGTTCGACGGGCGACCGATCAGGAACGCGACTTCTTTCATTTCCCCCGGCTGCAAGATCGCGTGGACGTGATCGGGCCGCACGAGCCAACGGTTGTCGCCCGAGGCCGGTGTGACGGCGAGGTCCAGGGGCCGGTCGGTCGTGTTCTCGATGGTCAGGGCGACCTCGCCGCGAGCGCTCCCGGTCGCATCGAAGCCAACAACGCCGTCGATCTGGGCCGCGCTGCGGGCCTGGCGGGCCAGCATGTCGGCCGTCTCCCCGGTGATCTCGCGCACGTTCATCGCGGCACCGACGGGGTAGGCCGTCATGGCGATCTGCTGGGGACGCACGGTGATCAGGTGGTACTGGTGCAGCCAGCCGGCGTCGGGAACCTGGCCGTTCTGGTGGCCGCCGACGGTGGCCAGCGTAACGTACTCGATGCCGTCGTTGCCGTTCGGACCAAAATCGTGCCGCATGCGGTGGATGTGGCCCGCGAAGACGGCCCGCACGTTGCCGGCCTCGACCAGCATCGGGTGCACGTTGTCGTTCCAGTCGCTGCCGTAGTTGCGCCCCAGCCATCGCGGGTGGTGCACGAACACGAACTGGTGCGTCGCGTCCTTGCCACGCTCCAACGCGTCGGCCAAGAACCCCTTCTGCTCGGGGCTCATCGCCTGGCTGGCTGGCTTGTTGAAGTTCTTCTCGCCGGTCTCCGGGTTGCTCTCGTCGGTGTACAGGATGATGAAGTGGCTGTCCTTGTGCGTGAAGCTGTACCACAGCGGGCCGAAGTGCATCTCGTAGCTATCTTCGTGCTCGCCCTCGGGCTTGCCTTCACCCCGCCAGTAAATGTCGTGGTTGCCCGCGACCGGGAACCAGGGGCACAGCAGCTCGCCCATGACGGCCTTGAACTCGCCCATCTCGGTCATCCACTGGGCGCTCTGGTTGTAGCCGTCGATCATGTCGCCCACGGTCATGACCAGGTCGGGCTCGATGAGGTTCACATCACGCACCGCGTCGGCCAGCACATTGATGCCCAGGTCGGGCCCGCCCGTGCGATCGCCGAAGACCGCGAACACGAACGCGTCGTCCTCGCCCGGCAAGGGCAGCGTGACCGCCGAGTCGCGCGTCGTGAAGAAACGCGTGCCATCGGGCGCGACGGTGGCGTGCGGGCGGTTGTGCGTGTGCACGTGCCGGTCGTGGAAGAGGAAGGGCGTCTCGTCCTTCGCCTCGTACCCTGGCTCGCGTTCGCCTTGTCGGGCGATGTGGCCGCTGGAAGCACCAGTTGCATCGCACGCGAGCAACGCGAGCAGCAAAACAATCAGAGGACTGGCATGGCTCATGGCAGGGCGACTCCGGATAGCGGGGAGCGGGTTCGGCAGCGGTCCGAGCCTACCACCGCGCACGGCCCGTATCCGCTGTTCTCTGCGGCTTGAACGCACACTTGACGCCCGGCTGACACGGCCTGAACACTCGGCCGGCAGCCACCGTTCGCCACCCCGAACACACCGCTATCATCCAGCCTCATGGGCCGCCGCCAGATCCACTACGAGCGGGCGTTTACCAGCATGCTGGCCGAGCGTGGCGTGCCCTACGTCGCCGTCGACGAGGCCCGCCGGGCGGTTTTGCCCGGCGAACAGGCACCGCTCGCGACGATCCAGGCCGGCCGCAGCAAGACGCTGAAGGCCTTCGACTACGTCCTCTACGGCACGCCCAATCTGTTGGTCGAACTCAAGGGCCGCCGCCTGCCCGTGGGCTCGACGCGGCTTGAGAACTGGGTGACCGACGACGACGTCGACAGCCTCCGCCGCTGGCGGTCCATGTTCGGCCACGACTACACCGCCTGCTTCGTGTTTGTGTATGAGTGCGCGGGCGAGCCGCCCACCACACCCAGCCCGCTGTTCGAGGACGCCTGGATCTTCAAGGACCGCTGGTACGCCCTGCGCGCCATCGACGTGGAGGCATACGCCGCCCAAATGAGAGTACGAAGCGCGCGGTGGCGCACGGTGTGCCTGGGCAAGGAGGACTTTGAGCGGGTGAGCGGGCCGTTGATGGGCCGTGCGAGCGCGGGTGTTGGTTCTTCATGAACAACCGGGCGCTCGTGCCGCGTTGAGAGCGTGTTTCGATCGCCTGGCCGCTGCGGCCGGACCGCAAAACTACGACGGCGGCTAGCCAAACCCCGATACCGAAGCCAGCGGGTGTCGATCGGTGCCCGCCACGATCAAAGGAGACGAACATGGGGCCAGGCACTCGACAACAGGGGCGGTCGGCGTGCATGGGCGCGATGGCACTGCTCGCCACGGTGGGAGCGGCCCGCGGGCAGGTGTGCGACCCGCGGGAACTGTTCATCACCGATGAGATCCTGCCGGCCAGCGGGGAGGTGTTCGACATCGCCAGCGCCGACTTCAACGGCGACGGCCATCCTGACCTGGCGGCCGCCGACGGGTACGGCAACGAGGTCGTGGTCTCCCTCAACGACGGCACGGGGCGGTTCCCCTTCCGCCAGGCCCTGGCCGGCCATGGCTTCCCGTATCGCGTCGAAGCCTCCGACATGGACGGCGATGGCGACATGGACCTTGTCGTGGCCGACCAGCGCGGTGACGGCGTGGTGGTGTACATCAACAACGGCGCGGGCGTGTTCGCCGAGCACGCGATGGTGCTGGTGGGCGATGGCCCGATCTCGCTCGCGCTAGCCGACCTCGATGGCGACGGCGACACCGACGCCGTGACGACGACGGTGTTCGACGACGAGGTCGTGCTGCTGCTCAACGATGGCACGGGCAGGCTGGTGCGGGCCCGCACGCTCGTGGCGATCGGCCAGGTGCGCGACGACATCGTCGCGGCCGACCTGGACGGCGACGGCGATGTGGATCTCGCGTTCCCCGATGGTCGCAACGATCTGGTGCTGGTGCTCCGCAACGCTGGCGGCGGCGTGTTTGGCGCGCCGGAGTCGTGGCCGGCGCCAGACTTGGCGGGATTCCTGGTCGGCGGCGACTTCGATCGTGACGGCGATGCCGACCTGCTCGTGCAGGGGCGCGAGACCGAGCCCGTCCGCTGGCTGGTCAACGACGGCAGGGGATCGTTTTCCGAATCGTGCGTCATCGACCCGGGCGTGCCCGGAGCGATCGGGCCCGCGGCCGACGTGACCGACGATGGCACGCTCGACCTGGTGCTACGCGACTACGACGGCAGCCGCGTGTTCGTGCTGCCCGGCGATGGCGAGGGTGGCTTCGGGCCGGCGGTGGCCTCGGCGGCGGGCTACCGAAACTCCGGGATCGTGGCGGCCGACATCGATAACGACGGCCGGACCGATCTGGTGACGGCCAAGAGCGACGAGCCCAGCTACGCCCGCGTGCTGCGCGGGAAGGGCGGCGGCCGGTTCGGCGAGCAGGTCGCCATCGGCCACGTGGGCACGGGCGGCATCGCGGCGGCCGACTTCGACGGGGATGGCGACGACGACCTGGCGATCACGAACGTGTACGACGGCACGCTCGGCGTGCTGATCAACGAGGGTGATGGCCCGTCGTACGAGCGCACGGACTTCGTGCTCACTGAGGCTCCCGGGCCGGTCTCGGCGGGCGACCTGGACGGCGATGGCACGATCGACCTCATCGTGGCGGGGCTCCGCGAGAACGACCTGACCGTCCTGCTCGGCGACGGCCGAGGCGCGTTCGAGCTGGCGAGCCGATGGCGCCCGGGCGGGGGGCCCGACGACATGGCGCTGGTCGACCTGGACGCCGATGGCGATCTGGACCTGCTGTTCGCCACTGGCGGCAGCGACGCCCTGGGCGTCCTGCTTAACCGTGGCGACGCGACCTTCGAGCCGGCGAGTTTCTTCGAGGCGGCTCGTAGCGGCAGAACCTTCGCGTACGCGGACTTCGATCGCGACGGCGCCATCGACGCCGCCGTGGTGTCGTCGGCCGGTGATGTGGTCACGCTATCGCGCGGCGTGCCGGGCGGCGCATTCGAGCCAGGCGAGGTGCTCGTCGAGTTCGAGTCGCCCGTCGACGCCGTGACGGGCGACTTCAACGGCGACGGCTGGCCGGATCTTGCGGTCGCGTTCGAGTATCGCGACGGTGAAGTGGACTTCGTCTCGATCTACGAGAACGACCGAACGGGGGTGCTGAGCTTTCAGACGTCGCTCGCCATCGGCCGACTCCCAAGCGACCTGATCGCGGCCGACTTCGATCGCGACGGCAGCACCGATCTGGTGGTCCTCGGGTTGTTCGAGGCCCGTGTGTTCGTCCAGGATGGAGATGGGTGGCTCAACCCCGGCCCAACGATCGATGTTGGCACACCCTTCCGGCGCATGGCCCTGGCCGATCTGAACGGCGATGGCCTGGACGACCTGGCGACCATCGGCGGCCCACACCGCGGTCCGGGGCAGATGCGCATCACCTTCGCCAACCCCGCGTGCGGCTGCCCGGTGGACATCGACGGCGATGGCACGCTGACCATCTTCGACGCGCTAGCCTACCAGAACCTCTTCCAGGACGGTGACGCCCGAGCCGATTTCGATGGTGATGGCAGCCTGACGATCTTCGATTTTCTTGCTTTCCAGAACGCCTTCGACGCCGGGTGCCCATAGCAGCCCGGAAATTGCCTTGGAAATCCGGCCGGATTGTGGTATGGTGGGCCAAAGAGGAGCCCGCCATGCCGCACTCGACCATCCGCCCCGTCGCCGCCCTCGCCTTGCTGGCCGTCGTGGGCCACGCGCTCGCACAGGACGATCCGCTCGCCGAGCCCTTCCCCGCCCGGATCGACCTGGGAACCCTCGAACCCGCCGGTGGCGGCGACGGCACGCTGGGGGCGGCCGCGATGGGGCTGGGGGAATTCGAGAAGTTGGGCTTCTCGGCCGCCATCGCCGGCGACCTCAACGGCGACGGGCTGGCCGACGTGGTCATCGGGGCCCTGGCCAGCGACGGCTATCGCCGGTTCCGGGTGGGCGGCGAGGCCTATGTGGTGTTCGGGCGAGCTGGCGGCCTGCCCGCGGAAATCGACCTTGACGCCCTTGACGGCGGCGACGGCTTCCGCGTCGGCTCGGCCGACCCGGATCGGCCGATGGGCTATGCCGTGGCGGCCGCGGGCGACGTCAATGGCGATGGGATTGACGACCTCGTGCTGGGCGACAGCGGTGCGCCGCAATACTCGTCGTCGGGCACGGGCGGCGCGGTGGTCATCTTCGGCCGCGACGTGGCCGGCGGGGGCTCACCCTTCCCTGCCCGGGTCGTGATCGAAGACATGGATGGGACCGATGGCTTCCGCATCACCGACGTGTGCCAGCCGATCAGCGGTGGCACGCACTGCGCCCAGGCTGGCACCAGCATTGCAGGGGTGGGAGACATCAACGGTGACGGCGTGGACGATCTCGCGCTTGGCGCGCCCGACGACATCGGCGATCCGCCGGTTGGGGGCCTGGGCGCGGTGTACGTGCTCTTTGGCCGCTCGGGCGGCTTCCCCGCCGAAGTGGCGCTCGATGCGCTCGCGCCCGGCGAGGGATTCAAGGTACTGGGCGAGGACTGGTTTAACGAGGCCGGGCGCTCGGTCGCCGGCGCGGGCGACATCAACGGCGACGGATTCGCCGACGTGGTGATCGGCGCCTCGCAAGCCAACAGCCAGCAGTACTGCTACGGCGGGTACGGCTACTGCTACACGGTGTATGGTGGGCGGGCCTACGTGCTGTTTGGCCGCGACGCGGGCGATCCATTCCCCGCCGAAATCCCCCTGGCCGGGCTGGACGGGACGGAGGGATTCGCTCTGAACATCGACAACATCGACGCCCGCCTGGGCGGGGCGGTGGCCGGCGCGGGCGACCTCAACGGCGACGGCATGGACGACCTCGCGCTCGGGGCTCCCGGCGCTTCGCACACCCGCTACGGGTCCTACTCGTTCCCGGGCAAAGACCACGGGCGAACGTACGTGGTGTTCGGCCGTCCGGCGAGTTCGCCATTTGGGGCCTCGGTCGCGCTGGATGAGCTCGACGGAGCCGACGGCTTCGTGCTGGCGGGCCTGGCGGTTAATGCGATGGCCGGGCAGTCGCTCGGCGGCGCTGGTGATGTCACCGGCGATGGCGTGGACGACCTACTCATCGCAATGCCCGGGGTCAGCGACGCGTTCTTGCTGCTGGGCCGAGACGTGGCGACGATGGGCCCATTCGACGCACAGCTCGAGCCCGACGACCTGGCCGCAGTTGGCGAAGGGGCATACTTCGACGCCCCCGGCACGGGGCACAGGCTGCGAACGGGTGTGGGCGGAGGCGGAGACATCAACGGCGATGGGCGCGTCGACATGGTCGTGGGCGCACCGGGCGTCGCGGTCTCACCATTCGACTTCACCGGCGCCGCGTACATTGTCTATGGCCGCGGCGTGGCGTGCGCCGCCGATCTCGACGGCGACGGCCTGCTGACCATCTTCGACTTCCTCGCGTTCCAGAACGCCTTCGACGCCGGCGATCCCATCGCCGACTTCGACGGCGACGGCGAGCTCACCATCTTCGACTTCCTGGCCTTCCAGAACGCGTTCGACGCGGGGTGCCCATAAGAGTCCAAAAATTGCTTTGGTCCGCATGCTGGTTCGTGGTATGGTGTGCAGAGAAGGAGGCCCAATATGCCCTACAGCACGCTCAGAACCCGAATCAGCCCGACCACGCACACCACACAGGCCCTCGTGGCCGCCGCAGGGTTGGCCTTGGCCACCGGCCAGACCCTGGCCCAAGGACCGCTGGAAGAGCCCTTCCCGGCCGTGCTCGAACTCGCCGACTTGGACGGCGGCATCGGCTTCGTGCTCACCGGCGCGGGTGCCGGTAGATCGGGCTTCTCGGTGGCCCCCGTCGGCGACATGAACAGCGACGGCATGCCCGACTTTGCCGTCGCCGGCCGCAGCTATTGTGCGATCGTTTTTGGCCGCGACAGCAACTTCCCCGCCACCGTCGATCTGGACGCGCTCGACGGGACCGACGGCTTCCGCTTGACCGGCTTCCCCGACCAGCTTCGATCCCAGAACACCCAGGCCATCGCCCACGCCGGCGATATCAACGGCGATGGCATCGACGACGTCGTTGTCAGCGCCGCCTATGGCTGGCCCTTGGGCCGCCCCCAGGCCGGCCAGTCGTTCGTGGTATTTGGACGCGATGCCGGTTTTGCTGCCGACCTGGACGTCACCAACTTGGACGGCACCAACGGCTTCACCGTGTACGGCGAGGTTCGTACCAACCTTGGTTGGTTCGCCGGATCGGCCGGCGACCTCAACGGCGACGGGGTCGACGATCTGGCGTTCGGCGCGCCCGGTTGGCCGTACGGCGGTGCCGGTTTCGGCACCGGCAAGACGTACGTCATCTACGGTGATACCACCGGCTTCCCCGCCGTCCTCGACATGGCCACCCTCGACGCCACCACGGGCTTTCGCATCAACGGTATCGAGATGGACGACTCCAGCGGCTGGTCCGTCGCATCGGCAGGCGATTTCAACAGCGATGGCGTAGACGACCTGCTCATCGGCGCCAGCCGGGCCGGCCGCAGCGGCCATGCCTACGTCGTCTTCGGAAACGCCGCCGGATTCCCGCTCGACTTCCCACTGACTTCATTGGACGGCTCGAACGGCTTCCGCATGAGCAGTTCGGCGACCAGCGGCCAGACCGGCCACAGCGTCGCGCTGGCGGGCGACCTGAACAACGACGGCGTCCGCGATCTGCTCATCGGCGCCCGCTACGCCTTCCCGGATGGTCGATCCTTCGCCGGCCAGACGTACGTGGTGCACAGCCAAATTGGTGGCTACCCCGCCTCGATAAACCTCGATACCTCGTCGGGCTCGACGATCAAGGGCGTCTCGGGTGCCGACTGGAGCGGATCCTCGGTCTCGCCGGCGGGCGACCTCAACGGCGACGGCCTTGCCGACCTGCTCATCGGTGCGCCGGGCGGCGACCCCATGGGGCGCTTCCGCGCCGGGCAGACCTATGTCGTCTTTGGCAGTGTGGCCGGCCTGCCCGCCTCGCTCGACCTTTCATCCCTGGCCGGCCCGAACGGCTTCACGATCAATGGTACGACTCCTGGCGACGAAAGCGGCCAATCCGTCGCACTCATCGGCGATGTCAACGGTGATGGACGCGATGACATCATGGTCGGTACCGACGGCGCCGCTCCGGGTCGCTCGTACGTCATCTACGGCCGCGAGGGCGGGTGCCTGGCCGACCTCGACGGCGATGGTGAACTCACCGTCTTCGACTTCGTCGAGTTCCAGAACCTCTTCGCAGCCGGCAGCAGCGAGGCCGATTTCGACGGCGATGGCAGCCTCACCGTCTTCGACTTCCTCACCTATATCAACGCGTTCAATCTCGGCTGCCCATAAGCCGACCGACAGAAACTCGCGTGGATATCCTCCGAACAACCCGATTGGAGGACCCCTATGCGCAGCAACCACGTGGACGAGATCGACTACCGCATCATCGGCGACGACATGCAGGCGGTCATCATCACCCTCGACCCCGACGAGGCGATGGTGGCCGAGGCGGGGGCGATGATGTACCTCGAACCCGACATCGAGATGGCCACCCAGCTCTCGATGAAGGAGGGCGGCGGGCTCTTAGGAAAGCTCTTTGAGGCCGGCAAGCGCACGATCACGGGCGAGAGCTTCTTCATCACATACTTCCATAATCATGGGAGCGTCCGGCGTGACTGCGCGTTCGCCGCGCCGTATCCGGGGCATGTGGTCCCGATCGAACTCGGCGAACACGGCGGCACGCTGATCTGCCAGAAGGACGCCTTCCTGTGCGCCGCCCGCGGCGTCACCGTCGACATCGCCTTCCAGAAGCGCCTGGGCGTGGGCTTCTTCGGCGGCGAGGGCTTCATCATGCAGCGCCTGAGCAGCGACGCCGGCAAGGGCCAAGCTTTCCTGCACGCGGGCGGGACCACGTTGGTCAAAGAACTGGCCCCGGGCGAGAAGCTCCGCGTCGACACGGGCTGCCTGGTCGCCCTCGACACCAGCGTCGACTACCAGATCGAATTCGTCAAGGGCATCAAGAACAAGATCTTCGGGGGAGAGGGCCTCTTCTACGCGAGCCTGACCGGCCCGGGCACGGTGTGGTTGCAAACGCTGCCGTTCAGCCGCCTGGCCGACCGCATTATCTCCGCGGCGCCAAGCGAGGGCGGGAAGCGGCAGGGCGAGGGCTCGGTCCTGGGTGGGATTGGAGACCTGATCGGGGGGAGTTGAGCTGTGCCTCTTGTCGATCAACCCCTGATCGGCCCCACCGTCCGCCTCGACCCGACATCACTGGAAGACGCCGCGGGCTTGCTGGCAGCCGCGACATCACCCGAGACATTCCGCTGGTTTACGCGTTTACCAACGCCGTTCGATCGATCAGGCATGGAGCGGTACCTCCAACTCCTCATCGACGACACCAGCGTCGAGCCCCTCACCCTGCGTCTCGTCGCCACGAACGAAGTCGTCGGCATGACCAGCTACCTCGACATCCGCCCCGAGCACCGGACGCTGGAGATCGGATGGACCTTCATCGCCCCGGCCCACCGCGGCACACGCACCAACCCCGAGATGAAACGCCTGCTGCTGGCGCACGCGTTCGAGCAACCGATCTTCGCGCCCTGTGCACGCCACACCGGCGGACCGGCCCTTCGCGTATGCCTGAAGACCCACCACCGCAACACGCCCTCCCAGCGCGCGATGGCCAAGCTCGGGGCCGTCTATGAAGGCACGCTTCGCAACCTGGTTATCATGCCCGATGGCTCAAACCGGCATTCGGTGTTCTACAGCGTCATTGCCCACGAGTGGCCGGGCGTGCGCGATGGGCTCGACAGGCGATTGGCCTAGCGGCAGATCACTCCTCACGCTCAGCCCTCCAGATAGACAAGAACCCGCGGCCGGTCGAGTTTGACATGCCCTCGAGCACACCGCCTCGAAGGATGCCCGAGTGGAGGTAGGGCCCCGACCCATCCGAGGTGACAAAGGAGAACGCCACGTCGCCCCAATCGGCGTTCAGGCGGGCTTCGGAGATCGGCGATCCATAGAACGTGCCAGTGAACGTCCGTTCCTCAACGGAATCAACCACGAAGCTCTGGTAATAAGCCTCGGCATCCGGGGTCGGGCGAAGGTCCACACGCCACCTCCCGACGAGCGACTGCGGGTCCGCTTGGCGTGCTCCATCGGCACGCTCGGGATCTGACACGCAGCCGGTGAAGAGGGCCAGGCCCACCCCGACAATGACGCAAAACAGCAGCTTGATCCTCATGGCAGATGCTATGTGCTCCAGCATCCCCGCCCCCTCTCCCCCCGTACACTCTGCAACGCCCGAGGCCGTGCCGCGGTACAGCCTCCATGGACAGACCAAACGGAGCCGCCAAGATGACCCGATCGCAACCCAACCTTCTCCGCACTCGCCTGAGAACTGGCCTCCGCACCGGCCTGGCCTCCGCCGTCCTGGCCGGATCGCTGATGCTGGCTTTGCCCGCCGATGCCTCGGCCCAGGCCGCCGGCGCGACGCAGCAGCAGCGGGTCACCCCGCCGCGACCCCAGCAGCCCAACAAGCCGCCGGTCATCAAGAACTTCCTGGTCGCCGGCGTGGTGGTCATCAGCATCGTGGCCGCCACGGTGATCCCCGCTAAACGCGGCCACCAGGACTAACCAGCCGAGCGCCACGCACCCCGCCCCGAACTGGACCGGCCCCGAAGGATTGGGCCCCGAACCCCCGGAGCATCATCATGAGTACGACGACACCAACCCCCACGCGCAAGGCCCAGCGCAAAACAGCGCTGGCCGACCCGCGCGTGGCCTTGGTCGCCCTGAACGCCGCCCTGCTGCTGGCGCTGGGCACCATCACGCTGGCCCCCAGCGCCACCGCCCAGCAGGCCCAGCGCCCGCGCGGCGAGTACATGGTCCTCGGCGGGCAGATGACCGGCTCGCCCAGCAGCGCCGTCCACATCATCGATACCTCCAACCAGGAGATGGTCACGCTCAAGTGGAACCAGTCGAGCACGTCCTTCGAGGGCGTCGGCTATCGCAACCTGAGGCTCGACGCCCAGGGCCAGACCGGGGGTGGACGATGAACTCCGCGCACACCAACCCCCCCACCAGCGACACCAGCACCCGCCGCGGCACCATCCCGCTGCTGGCCAGCGCCCTCGTGCTGCTGGGCCTCGTGCTCGTGCAGGCGGGCCGCTCGGGTGAATCGTCACCCGTCTCACCCGCCGCCGCGTTCGCCGAGATGGCCGTCGTGGGCGGTGCCTACTCGGCCATGACCACCCAGGGCCAGAGCTCCAGCGAAGAGCTGCTCTACGTGCTCGACCAGCGGGCCGAGCAACTCATGGTCTACCGCGCCGAGAACGGCCGCACGCTGACGCTGCAGCGCAGCGAGGACCTCGCCCAGGTCTTCGCCCAGGCCAAGGCGGCCGCAGGCGGTGGTGGGCGATAGTCTTGAGCGCTCCGTAGCGGCGTCCCGCCGCACACTCGCTCTTCCGCAATCGGAGCCCTCGGAACATTCATGCCCATCGTCCCGCTGCCACAGTTCGAGCAAGACCTCGCCGAGTACACCGACGAGCAGGACCGCATCGCGCGGGAGAAGCTCACCGCGCCCAAGACGGTCGTCTGCCGCTTCGGCGCGATGAAGCTCATCGGCGAGTTCCGCTACACGCTCGACGTCACGCCCGGCTGCGGCAGCAAGCTCGTTGCGCGCACGTTCCGGGGCACCGAAGTGGGCGAGATGCTCACCAGCACCTGCCCCAACAGCGGCTGCGGCAAGAGCATCAGCCGCAAGGAGATGCTCGAGTACATCGACCACTCGGGCGGCCGCGACTACCCCTTCTACGACAAGGGCCGCATCCTCCGCATCGCAACGCCCGAAGACATGGACGCCCAGGCCGCGCTCGAGCAGTCGGCCCACGAGCTCAAGCTCCGCGCCCGCACCATCGCCGACGAGATCGGCGTGGGCATCCGCATCGTGCAGGCCGAGGGCGTCCTCGGCGGCGAGACGCTGGCGTACTACTACCTCGCCGAAGGGGGCGAAGGCATGCCGCCCGGCCAGCAGCACAAGGGCGGCCCCCAGCGCGGGCCAGACCCGCGCCTGCAAGCCGGGATGCTCCGCGATGCGCTCCAGACCGAAGCGCCCGATGGCACCCGCGTCGAGGTCCGCCCCGTGGGCGCGCGCGACGAGGCACGCCTGACCGCCGACTACGAGCGATGCGGGCAGCATTGCTGCTGCACGAACTTCTTAAAGGTTCTCAAGCCCGTCCCCATGCGCGCCGCCAAGCAGCAGAAGGCGACGCTCGACCCGCTCAAGATCTCGGGCCGCTGCGGCCGACTGATGTGCTGCCTGCGCTACGAGGACGAGAGCTACCGGGAACTGGCCGCACGATTGCCCCACCGCAAGACACCGGTGGGCACTACCGAGGGCACCGGCATCGTGCTGGACACCCAGATCCTCACCCAGCTCGTGCTGGTCAAGCTCGACTTCGACGGCCGCGAGGTCGCCATCCCGCTCGAGGACCTCATCGACCCCGCCGACGCGCCCGATCCCGCGGCCAAGGTCATCGCGCCCCCACCGCCGCCGCGCACCCGGCCCAGGCCCACCAAGCCGAGGCGCGACGCCAAGCCGGCCGAGGGCGGCACCTCAACCGACGCGACCACCGGGGCCCCGACCCGCAAGAAGAAGCGTCGCAAGAAGAAGAAACGCTCCGCCGACGGCACGACCCCCACCACCCCCACCGGCACCGCGCCGACCGACGGCCCCAAGGCCGAGCGGCCGCGCACCAACGATGGCCAGGGCGATTCCGCCCCCCGCAAAAAGAAGCGCCGCAAGCGCCGGCGGAAGAAGACCGGCGGGGATGACGGCGGGCAAGGCGGGCCTCCGTCCGAGCCGCGTGCGTGAGCACGCGGACCAACGCCCGGAGTACGCGGGTCGAACGCGAACACGCGTCCGGCCTCAGGCATCGGGGAAGTTCGAGCCCACCCACCACGCTGCCGCGCACACCTGCGCGAGCGTGAGCAAGGCGTGGGCGAGCATCGCCACCGCCGCCACACGCACCGGGCCACGGCGCTCCAGGAGCAGCCGCGGGGTGGGCGTGCCCTCGGCGTGTCGCCGCGTCCGCACGAGCACGACGATCGTGGCGAATAGCACGACGAGCGCGATCTGGAAGCACGCCAAAAGGCCGAGCGCGAACACGGGCCACAGGTGGAACCACACCGACCACCAGTCCCGGCCGTCCGCGCTGTTGAGCTGGCCCACGGGCGAAGCCCCGTTCCGCCGCATCACCCACAGCGTCGCCACCGACACCATCGCCAGGCCGTTGAGGACCAGCCCGGTCAGCACCAGCGGGTGCCGCCGCGACGCGAACTCGGCCGCCGCTCCGACGGCGATCGCCAGCACGGCCAGGATGAGGGCGAGGCTCCCCACGGGCGAGTGTAGAAGCGGCGCCGATCGTGGCCCTGGGTCTCTTGCCCCGCCATCATCGGCCGTTCGGCCGCGCCCAACGGCCCAAAGACCGCGGCCAGAGGCCCAAAGTTCGCGTCCAGAGGCCTATTGGCGGCGTCCGGAGGCCCAAGGATCGCATCCGTTGGCCCAAAGACCGCGTCAATAGGCCCAAAGATCACATCCATAGGCCCAAGGATCGCGTCAATAGGCCCAAAGACCGCGTCCATAGGCCCAAAGATCGCGTCTATAGGCCTCTTGGCCGCGTCCAGAGGCCCTTGGTTCGCGGGCAGTTCCTGATGGAATTGGGTTCAAGTCGTGGTGCGGGAGCGCCGCGGGCCGCTCTGGCGGGGGCCCTCGCGTGGGCGGGTGATTTCGGGTGTTCGTGTTGTGCTCTTGGGGGTTTCTTGCACGGTCGACGCTCTGGCGGAGCCGAAGACGGCTGCGCCAGAGCGGTTCCTGGTGTTCGGGTTGTGCTGACGACCGTGCTCGAACGTTCGACGCTCTGGCGGAGCCGAAGACCGCGGCGCCCGGGCGTTCCTGGTGTTCGGGTTGTGCTGACGACCGTGCTCGAACGTTCGACGCTCTGGCGGAGCCGAAGACGGCTGCGCCTCCGCTGCGCCAACCTGGTTGTTCTTGGGCGGTCGCTGCGCTCCCTTGCGGGCTACCGCCCGGGCGGCCGGGGGCCGCCGCGCCGGGACATGCGCCCTGCGCCGGAAGACCGGCTGGTGCGGATGTCCCGTCGCAAAGTGCCTTGGGCGTGATCACGCGATTGGCTCTTGACGCCGAAGCATCCGCCGAGCGAGTCTTCGAGCGAAAGCGCATGCGAGAGGCGCGGCCGCTTCTGCCGCCCGGCCCTTAGGCCGCAAGCGAGCAACGCGAGCGTTCCAAACAAACAAACAGACGCGAGCGCTGGCGCAGCCGTCTTCGGCTCCGCCGAGCGGCGGAAGGCCAAGAACGCTCGATCGACACAACCCGAGCGCCCACGGCCATCGAAAGCCCCAGGAGAAAAAATTCCAAAGACCGCCAAATCGGACTGGAGTCGCCCCGCCACCGCGACGACATTCGTTTCCAGAGCAAGATCGGTGCGCCCGTCCATGGACGAACCCCGGCCGCATGGACGCGGCCACGCGGGCGGACCCACAGAAGAAACGGAGCCGCCAATGGCTATCCCGCAATCGCCCGTCGTCGCCCCCATCGAGTACCTCGAAGAGCGCATCCCCCTGTGGGAAGCCGACCCCACCGCCGTGGGTTTGTCTGTTGAACAAGTCGCGGCCGCGAGTGTTCTTACCCAGGCCGCACGTGATGCGTATTCCAGCCAGCAGGCCGCCTTGCTGGCCGCCGAGAACGCGTTGACCACCCGCGACGAGGCCATCACCGAGATGCGCGGCTTCGCGTCCAACCTCATCGCGACCATCCGGGCCTACGCCCGGGCCGAGAGCGACCCGGGCGTGTACGCCGCCGCCGGCCTGGAGCCGCCCGCGAGCCCCACGCCCAGCCCCGACCCGCAGGTGCCCACCGATGTGACGCTGCAACTGGGCAATCAGGGGGCCATCGAGGTGCGCTGGGAGGGCAGCCTGGCGCTAGGGACCTACTACGAGGTCCAGCGCACGCTCGACAGCGGCGTGACCTGGGTCGCCGTCGACACGGTGGCCACGCGCATGGTGTCGGACACCGGCGTGGCCGCCGGCACGCCCCAGGCCGGCTACCGCGTGCGGGCCAAGCGGCCCTCGGCGGGCGTGGGCAAGGCCGGTACCGACACCCGCGTGAGCGGCTGGACGTCGACCGTGGTCATCAGCCTGGGCACGCAGGGGAACCAACTGGCGATCTCGCAAGGGACGGCCAGCGACGCGGCGTAGGGCACCTTGCATTGATGCGTTCTGGCGGGGGTGTCCGGTGGAGCCGGGGGCCCTCGCTTTTTTGTGGTGTGCTCGGGGGTTCTTGGAAGTCCGACGGCGTGCTATCGAGCGTTCTTGTACGCTCGACGCCGTGCTTTCGGCCGTTCTTGCACGCTCGACGCTCTGGCGGAGCCGAAGACGGCTGCGCCAGAGCTGCGTTCTGTTGGGTTGCTCTAGGGCGCTCACTTCGTTCGCTTGCGGCCTGACGGCCGGGCCGCAGAAGCGGCCGCGCCTCCCGCATGCGCTTTCGCTCGAAGACTCGCTCGGCGGATGCTCCGGCGTGAAGAGCCCAACGCGCCATCACACACAAGGCATCCGGGCGACGGGGCATCCGCACCAGCCCGTCTTCGGGCGCAGGGCGCATGCCCCGGCGCGGCCGCTTCTGCGGCCCGGGCGGTAGCCCGCAAGGGAGCGCAGCGACCGCCCAAGAACACCCCCGTTGGGCGAGCGCTGGCGCAGCCGTCTTCGGCTCCGCCGAGCGGCCAAGCGCCAAGAACGCCTGCGAAGCACCCTCACGAATACCCGCAGCCGCCCGTGGCCACCGCCCCCTACCCTCCGCCCATGGCCGACACCCCCGCCAAACCCGCATCCGGCTCTACCCAATCTCCCGCCCAGGGGCGGGACTCAAGCCGCTTCTCCATCCGCGAGACCTTCAGCTCCATCATCATCGCCTTCGCGATGGCGTTCGTGTTCCGGGCCTTCGTCATCGAGGCCTTCGTCATCCCCACCGGCTCGATGGCCCCCACCCTCCTCGGCCAGCACGTCGAGGTCGTCAGCGACCAGACCGGGGCCCGCTGGCAGGTGGGCCCCTGGACCGATGGCACGCGGGCCGAGAGCCGCTACACCGTGCACGACCCGATGACCGCCAGCAACCCTCCGGCCCTGATCGAGAGCGGCGTCGCCGCGGCGCGCAGCCCGGCGTACCAGATCGACACCGAGGTCGAGCGGCTCCGCGCGGGCGACCGCATCCTGGTGCTCAAGTACCTGCCGATCATCTTCGAGCCCGAGCGCTTCGACGTGGTGGTGTTCAAGAACCCGACCGATCCCACCGTGAACTACATCAAGCGGCTGACTGGCCTGCCCGGCGAGCAGTGGGCCGTCGTGGATGGCGACGTCTTCACCCGGCCGCTCCCAGAAGGTGATGCCAACCCATCCGAAGCCGACCTCGACCAGCCCGGCGGCACCTGGGCGATGGACGGCTGGGCCATCGCCCGCAAGCCCGAGGAGGCCCAGCGGGCCGTGTGGATGCCCGTGCACGACACGGCCCGGGCCCCGGTCGACCCCATCCGCGACGGGTACAACTGGTACAGCCCGCCCTGGAAAGCCGTCTCGACCTCGGGCCAGGCGTTCAACGGCTGGGAGAACCTCGACGGCACGACCCCCGAGCACACCCTGCCGGGCCTCACCCGGCTGGAATGGGACACCCAGGCGTGGCCCATCGTCGACTACTACCCCTACAACGAGCGGTACCGTCGAAGCGGCGAGCGGCTGACGCCATACCAGCCCGCCACGTTCGGCGTGGGCGACGTCCGCGTGCGCATGGGCGTCGAGCCGGTGGGCCAGAGCCTCGAACGGCTGGCGGTCCGCATCGACACCCGATCCCACGCCTTCCGAGCCATCATCTCGGGCGGCACAGCCCGCATCGAGACGCGGCCCATCGAGACCGACGACACGGATCGCTGGACCACGATGGCCGAGGCCGGCATCGACCAGCCGCCCGCTGGCGAGGTCACCGACGTCGAGTTCTGGCACGCCGACCAGGCCCTGTGGCTGTTCGTGGGCGGCAAGAAGGTCGCCCACGCGACGTACGACTGGGGCCCCATCGAACGCTTGGAGCTGGCTACCGGCCAGCCGCTGGACGCCCGGGCCCCCATCGTGCCGCCGCCGAACACCTATCGCTCGGCCAAGCCGGCCATCGCCCTCGTGGGCCCGGTGAAGCTCCACCGCCTGGCCCTCGACCGCGACCTGTACTACCAGAGCACCCGCGGGGACAGCCAGCTCCCGGTCCGCGGCAGCCACCCGAGCCTCGATCTGGCCATCCTGGACCAGGGCCAGTTCTTCGTGTGCGGCGACAACTCGGCCAGCAGCCAGGACAGCCGCTTGCTCGGCGAGCCAAGCCCCTGGGTGTCACCGCTGGGGGCCCCGGCGGGCATCGTGCCGAGCGAGTTGATGCTGGGTCGTGCCTTCTTCGTGTACTTCCCGGCGGTCGAGCGGCGTGGCGCGGTGCCGATCCCCGGATTCGGGCGGCTGCGATTTATCTGGTAAGCCCAGCCCTGCGGCTAGGTTGCGATCAGATTCTCATTTCCGGGCATGTGAAGAATTGACCAATCCGGCCTGGTTCTCCAGATTTGCCTCCAGGATCCCGGCTACCGTTCGCTCCGCGGAGAGAGCCTTTCTTCCCGAGTTCACCTGCTCGAGACGAGAGGGCACGACCCCCGACGGGCGGAGGAGCCTGCCGGGGGTCTTCCTTCCGAATCCCAGAATGTCGTCTATCGCGCGTGTGCCGTCGCTTGCGGGCGTTGGCCGTCGGTTGTCGGTCGCGATCTGCCGGCGACCGAACTTGGCTACAGACGCCCCCCGATCTGTTCCGATAGGCTTGGTGTGAGCCTTATCGCACCACCGACGCACACCCCCGTGCAGGGGACCTCCCGCCGCATGCGCCACGACGACACACCCGAGGCCGGACCCAAGAGCGAACTCGCTCGCGAGAAGTCGGCCCTGCGCGCGTCGGCCCGCCACGCGATGGAGACGATGGCCAAAGAGCAATCGCGCGCCAAGGCCGAGGCATTGGCCGAGCGTGCGCTCTCGTGGCCGCCCATGGCGATGGCCCGCCGGGTGATGGTCTACCTGTCGATGGCGGGCGAGGCGGGCACCGGGACGCTGATCGAGCGGCTGCTGGAGGCGGGCGTCGAGGTGGCCGGCCCGCGCGTCGACTGGGACGCTCGGACCATCACGCCCGCGCAGATTACCGACGCGATGACCGACGTGGTCCAGGGGAATCTGGGCGTGCCCGAGCCCGCACCGAGCGCGCCGGGCATGGCGCTCGAGACCATCGACGTGATCCTCGTGCCGGCGCTGGCGTTCGACCTGCGGGGCTTCCGCCTCGGGCGCGGGGCCGGGTTCTACGATCGACTGTTGGCCGACCCGCGCCGCACGGGGCTGGCTCTTGGATACGGGCTCGAGGCCCAACTCGTGCCGCGCGTGCCCACCGAGCCACATGATGCGAGGCTCGACGCCATCGCCACCGAGCGGCGGCTGCTGGAATTCAACGGCCCGCGCATCGCCTCGGTGCTCGGCAAGCTCCGCGAGCCGGGAGCCGACTAACCTGAACGGAATCCGACGGATCGGACTCGGACGGAATTGTGGCCAGCGGGCCACGCAGCACGCAGGGAGGACGCATGTCGCTGCCATCACAAGGCGGGATCGGATTTGGCGGGGCCACACGCGGACGCCGGCGTCGTGGTGGCGGCGGTGGAGGCCGGAAGATCCTGGCCGCCGTTCTCGTGATCGCCGTCGCGGGCAGCCTGGTCTGGGCCTTCAGTTCTGGCGGCGACTCGCCCGAGAACACGAACCCTGACGCGGACTCCGCCGGGCTCGCGCTAGCCCAGCCGCAGACTCGCGGCCCTCGCCGGACGATCGACCCTGGCCGGTCCGAAGCGGGCTCGGCCCGGCTGGTTGGCACTCCGTCCCAGGCGCAACACACCGAGCCGCAACCCCAGAGCCGCACCGTCGAGCAACCCGAGGGCCAGGACCAGGCCGCCAAGCAAACCCCCGGTGATGCGCCGGCGGGCGTGCTGGCCACGCCGGTCCAGGATACCCCGGTGTTCACCAGCCCCGCCCGCCCGAGCGCCGCGGTGGCGACGCTGGTCGAGCGTGCAGAGCAGGCATTGAAAGCCAACGAACCCGTGGCCGCCCGCGAGCACTACAACCAGGCCCTCATGCACGAGCGGGCGACCACCAGCGATCGGGCCAGCATCCGCCAGCAGATGGCCGCGCTGAACGCCGACCTGATCTTTTCGCCGCGCGTATATCCGAACGACCCGTTCTCGACGAAATACACCGTGCAGGGTGGTGACTCGCTGTCGCGCATCGCCCAAAACGAGGGCGTCGCCACCGAGTGGCGGCTCATCCAGCGCGTCAACCGCCTGAGCAACCCCGGCGGCATCTTCGAGGGCCAGACGCTGAAGCTCGTCCGCGGGCCGTTCAACGCTGTGGTCACCAAGTCGGCCTACCGCATGGACGTGTACATCGGCCCGCCCGAAGAGATCGACCAATGGGTGTACGTCCGCTCGTTCCCCGTCGGGCTGGGCGAGCTCGACGGCACGCCGGTGGGCGCGTTCACCGTCCGCCGGCACAGCAAGCTCATCGACCCATTCTGGCGCAACCCGCGCACGGGCGAGGAGTTCTCCGCCAGCGACCCGGAGAACCCCATCGGCGAGCATTGGATCGGCCTGGAGGGGCTTGGCCAGGCCGAGGCCTTCAGCGGCTACGGCATCCACGGCACGGTCGAGCCCGAGAGCATCGGCCAGTCGATGTCGATGGGCTGCGTGCGGATGCTGCCCGACGACGTGGCCTTGGTCTACGAACTCCTGACCGAGCAGATCAGCCAGGTCCATATCGTGGAATAAGAGGTCAATCTTCGCCGTACGGGGCCCGGGCGCTCGCCCGGGCTTTTTCGTGGTCAAACAGGCCCCAATTCCGCCCCAGAATTCCGGCTTGAATCGCGTTCCCATCCTATAATACAGGCCAGCATTTTCGGGGTTCTTCCGGGCCCTCCGGAGGGCCCGCCACGCCGCGAGGACCTATGGCTACAGACGACGCCACCACCCCCGACACGACCGCTACCGACGCACCCAAGAAGGGCGATTACGGGGCCGAGCAGATCAGCGTACTCGAGGGCCTCGAGGCCGTCCGCAAGCGGCCTGGCATGTACATCGGCGGTACGGGCATTGGCGCGTTGCACCACCTTGTGTACGAGGTCGTCGACAACTCCATCGATGAGGCGATGGCCGACTTCGCCAGCATCGTGCTGGTGACCATCCAGGCCGACGGGTCGGTCAAGGTCGTCGACGACGGCCGCGGCATCCCCGTCGACCCGGTGAAAAACGACGACCCGACGCTCAACGGCAAGAGCGCCATCGAGGTCGTGATGACCAAGCTGCACGCTGGCGGCAAGTTTGGCCAGGAGGGCAGCGCGTACAAGGTCTCCGGCGGTCTTCACGGCGTGGGCGTGAGTTGCGTGAACGCGCTCTCGAGCCTGCTCGAGGTCGAGGTGTACCGCGATGGCAAGGTCCACACCATGAGCTTCTCGCGTGGGCACGTGGCCGAGCCGCTGCGCGTGGTGGGCAAGATCCCCGAGAACGCGTCGCGCACAACGGGCACCAGCATCACCTTCGTGCCCGATGCGGAGATCTTCCCGGTCGTCGAGTTCAGCTACGACACGCTGGCCAACCGGCTGCGCGAGCTGAGCTTCCTGAACCCCGGCGTGGTTATCCGCCTGCGCGACGAGCGCGTCGACGCCGACGGCAAGCCGCGCGACGAGACGTTCAAGGCCGAGGAGGGCCTGCTCGCCTACGTCAACCACCTGATGAGCGGCAAGACCGCCGTGTGCGTGCCCATCCACATCCGCAAGGACGACGAGGAGCGTTCGATGGTGTGCGAGGTGGCGCTCCAGTACCACGACGGGTACAACGAGACGCTGCTGACCTTCGCCAACAACATCAACAACGTCGACGGCGGCACGCACGGGCAGGGCTTCAAGGTCGCCCTCACACGCACGCTGAACAACTACGCTCGAAAAGTGGGCATCATCCGCGAGAAGGACCCAACGCCCAGCGGCGACGACCTGCGCGAGGGGCTGATCTCGATCATCTCGGTGAAGCTGCCCGACCCGGCCTTTAACAACCAGCCCAAGGAAAAGCTACTCAACCCCGAGATCGAGCCCTTCGTGGCCCAGGCCGTCACCGACGCCTTGGGCACCTGGCTCGAGGAACACCCCGCCGAGGCCAAGCGGGTGTGCATGAAGGGCATCCTGGCGGCCCAGGCGCGCGAGGCGGCCCGCAAGGCCCGGGAGCTCACACGCCGCAAGAGCGCACTCGACTCGGGCAGCATGCCCCACAAGCTGAGCGACTGCAAGACCAAGGACGTGGAACGCAGCGAGTTGTACCTGGTCGAGGGTGACTCGGCCGGCGGCAGCGCCAAGCAGTGCCGAGACGTCGAGACCCAGGCGGTGCTGCCGCTCAAGGGCAAGATCCTGAACGTCGAGAAGGCGCGCATCGACAAGGTGCTGGCGTTCGAGGAGATCCGCACCATGGTGGCCGCGCTCAAGTGCGGCATCGGGGCGGAATTCGACCACAGCAAGCTGCGGTACGGTCGCATCGTCATCATGACCGACGCCGACGTGGACGGCAGCCACATCCGCACGCTGCTGCTCACGTTCTTCTTCCGGCAGATGCCCGAGCTGATCCGGCGCGGCCGCATCTTCGTGGCCCAGCCGCCGCTGTTCCAGGTGTCGCGCGGCAAGAGCCACCGCTATGTCATCAACGAACGCGAGCTGAGCGCGATGCTCACCGGCGAAGCGATCAAGTACTCGAGCCTGCTCGTGCGCAAGCCGTTCGAGGAGGGCGAACTGCCCCCTAGCGGCGACGCGCCCCTGGAACGGCGCATCGAGGGCGACGACGTTGCGAAGACCGTCAAGCTACTCGAGCGGCTGACCGAGCTGAGCGTGGTGGCCGAGCGGCGCGGCGTGAAGTTCATCGACCTCATCGCCTCGCGTCACGATGCGGCGGCCGGCGAGGGCGGGCTGCCCACCCACCGCGTGGCCTGGCGCGGCGGTGCCGAGTGGGCGTGGAGCGAGGAGGCGGCGCTGGCGATCGTCGAGAAGAACGACCTCCGGCTGGAAGAGAGCGAAGCGCCCGAGCCCGACGAGACGAGCGAAGATACCGAAACTTCAGAAACGGCCAATACCCAGGCGAAGCCCGCTGCCGAGACAACGGACCCGATGAGCGCGCGCCCGATCGCGACCATCCGGGAATTGCACGAGAATCGCGAACTGGATTCGATCTTCACCCAACTGGGCGAGCTTGGGCTCGACATCACCGACTGGGATCTTCGCCAGGAGGAGGCCGTGACCGGCGAGAAATTGCCGGCCCGCTTCGCTTGGGAGGTGCCCCAGAGCGGCAAGGCCGAAAGCGAAAATGGCACCAAAGAGGGCGGCAAGGTGCGCGTGGCCGAAGCGGCCAACCTCGCGTCGATCGTGCCGGCCTTGCACGATATCGGACGCAAGGGCATCGACGTCAAGCGGTTCAAGGGCCTGGGCGAGATGGACGCCGAGCAGCTCTGGGAGACCACGATGGACCCAGAGGTGCGCACGCTGATGCGGGTAACGATGGACCAGGCGGCCAAGGCCGAGACTCTGTTCACAACGCTCATGGGCGAGCAAGTCGAGCCCCGCCGCAAGTTCATCGAGGAGCACGCGCTCGAAGCCAAGAACCTGGACGTGTGATCTTCCTGGAGTCCGATATCAGCCCACTGATCCGTGTGTGCCCAATTCGCCCCAAGCGGTGGCGGTTTTCGGTCGATTGAACTCCCGAACCATCGGGAGATTGGAATGGGCACCCGAGCGCCTGGCCCCAGTGGCCGCAACAACACGCTGAACCTCTCGGCCGAGCAGTTGGATCAGATCATGGACGATCTGGACGAGGCTAGTGCCGGCGGTAGCACGCGTCGCAGCCACTCGCGCATCAGCTTCCGCAAGCCCGCGCTCGAGGTCGAGGTGTACCAGCCAAGCGGCGGCAGCGTCAACTTCTGCGTGGCGTGCCGAAACCTATCCCGCGGCGGCATGAGCGTGGTCCACAGCTCGTACATGCACGTAGGCACCAAGTGCCGCATCAAGATGCTCCACAAAAGCGAGGGCGAGAAGTGGCTCAAGGGCGAGGTGGTCTAGTGCCGCCACGTCACGGGCCGCGTGCACGACGTCGGGTTGCGCTTCGCGCAAGAGGTCGACGTCAACGACTTCATCCGGCTCGACCCGCTCAGCAACAACTTCTCGCTCGAGAACGTCGATCCGGACAAGCTCGACGGCCGCATCCTGCTGGTGACGCCCAACGACATCGATCGCAAGCTGATCGAGGTGTACCTGTCGGAGACCTCGCTCAAGATGGTCCACGTGGCCGCGTATGACGAGGTCTTGGCGCAGTTCACCGAACCATTCGATGTGGTCCTGTGCGACTTCGACATGGACACCGCCGCGGCGGCCGAGGGCATCCAGGGTATGCGGTCGGCCGGGCACGCGGTGCCGGTGATCGCTATAGCTGGCGACCCCTCGGAGGCGACCAAAGCCACGATCCGAGAGTCTCGCGCGAGCGCGCTGGTGCCCAAGCCCATCGAGCGGAACGCACTCTTGCGAGCACTAGCCGAGTTCATCCTGCTCGGCCGCGGTGCCGGCGATGACCTGCCCCCGCCCCAGCCCAAACAGGAAACCGACCCCTCGCTCAAGGCCCTGGCGGATCTCTTCGCCCAGGACCTCAAGAAGTTCGCCGAAGAGATCGCTTCGTGTACCCAGTCGGGCGATGAGAAGAACCTCCGCTATATCTGCGCCCGCATCCGCGGTACCGGGCCGCTGCTGGGCCACGGCAACGTCGCCGACGCGGCGGGAAAAGTGCTCACGATCTTGGACGCCGAGGACGGCTCGATCGAGACCGCCGAAGAGGCGCTCAACTCGCTGACGAGCCTGTGCAAGCTGGCCCGGGCGGCCTGAGGCTCGACGCCGAGGAGCCCGGCGCCCACAATCGGGCGTGGCCGAACTCGCGCAGACCATCTCGAACGCATTGGGCACACCCGTTCACGGCCTCGCCGAGATGCATGGCGGTTGTATCGCGCGCGTCGTGCGTGGGACGGCAGAGGGCCGGGGGCCATTCGTTGCCAAGATCGGCGATGGCACGAGCGACCTCACCATCGAATCGGGCATGCTCGCGGATCTTGGCCGTAAGAACGTGTTGCCCGTGCCCGGCGTTTGGCACTCGAGCCCCGATCTGTTGGTGATGGAACGCCTGCCCGGCTCCACGGGTGTCGATGCCCAAGCCCAGCGGCACCTGGCCGAGTTGCTGGCTGAGCTCCATGGCTTGGAAGGCCCGGCCTTCGGCTACGAGCGGGACACACTCATCGGGCCGCTCACCCAGCCCAACGGCCAGGAAGATTCCTGGGCACGATTCTTCGGCCGCCATCGGGTGCTGCACTTCGCAGGGTTGGCCGAGCAACGCGGGGCCTTGCCGGGGGGCGGTCTAGAAACTGCGAGGCGACTGGCGGACGCCATGGAGCGGGAGCCCGATCGGTTCACGGCTCCGGGCGAACGCCCCGCGCTCATCCACGGCGACCTGTGGTCGGGCAACATGCTGAGCGTGGGCGGCCGGGTGACGGGTCTCATCGACCCGGCGATCTACTGCGCCGACAGGGAGATCGAGCTGGCGTTCATGGGTTTGTTCGGATGTGTGGGCAAGGCGTTCTTTGACCGGTACCACGAGCTGCGACCCATCGCGCCGGACTTTTTCGAGCGTCGCCAGGGGATGTACCGGATCTACCCGCTTCTGGTCCACGCCGTTCTGTTCGGCGGCGGGTATGGCCGGCAGGCGGTGGGCGCAATGCAACGAGCCTTGGGGGGCTGATCCGACAAGGCGACGTGGTACGAAATTGATGGGAAAGGGTGACTGACGGGACTCGAACCCGCGACCCCCAGGATCACAACCTGGTGCTCTAACCAACTGAGCTACAGCCACCATCTTTGGGGCTCACCCGTGCCGGGCGGCCCGCCGAGCGGTAACGCTAGCACGTTCTCGGGCGGGGGCAAGCGCCGGTGCAGCGTGGCCCGGCGACGGGTGGCGACCTACCCTCGCTATTACCTCGATTTTATGGCCTGATTGCTGGGCGCAAGCGGGCCGGAGAAGCATTGCCGATGCCTAGCCAGACAAGCCAGACGCTCGCCAGCCTCGACCTATCCGCCGCTCGCACCCTCCGCAACCTGCCGCCCGCGCGGTTGGTGGAGATGGCTCTGGCCGCCGGCGAGGGCCGCCTGGCCGCCGGTGGCGCGATGGTGTGCTTGACAGGGGACCGGACCGGTCGCAGCCCGACCGACAAGTACCTCGAGGACACCCCCGCCATCCACGACAAGATCGACTGGGGCAAAGTCAACCAAGCAATGACTGCCGAGCAGTTCGAGTTGGCCGAGCGGATCGCCACCGACCACCTGAACGCCCAGGACAAGGTCTTCTGCTTCGAGGGCTTCGCCGGGGCCGACCCGGCGTACCGCCTGGGCGTGCGCGTCGTCACCGAGCAGGCCTGGCACAACCTCTTCGCCAGCACGCTGTTCATCCGACAGGGCACCCGCGCTGCCAGCGGCTCGACCGACTGGAAGCACGACTGGACCATCCTGAACGCCGGGAAGCACAAGCTGACAGCCGAAGAGGCCGAGCAGTTCGGCGTCAAGGGCCCGATCATCATCGCCCAGTCGCTCGAGCGCAAGACGGTGGTCATCCTGGGCACCGAATACGCCGGCGAGATCAAGAAGAGCATCTTCTACGCGATGAACTTCGACATGCCGGAAGTTGGCGTGTTCCCCATGCACTGCTCGGCCAACGTGGCCACAGACGACCCGAGCAACGTGGCGCTGTTCTTCGGCTTGAGCGGCACGGGCAAGACCACGCTGAGTGCCGACCCGGACCGAGCCCTCATCGGCGACGATGAGCACGGCTGGAGCGATAAGGGCGTGTTCAACTTCGAGGGTGGTTGCTACGCGAAGTGCATCAAGCTCTCGAAGGAGACCGAGCCGCAGATCTGGGACGCCATCAAGTTCGGCAGCGTGCTCGAGAACGTGGTCATCGACGACGAGACCCGCGAGCCCGATTACGACGACGGGTCGATCACCGAGAACACCCGCGTGACGTACCCGGTGGACTTCATCCCCGGGGCGGCCATCCCTTCCATCGGCCAGCATCCGCGCAACGTGATCTTCTTGACGGCCGACGCGTTCGGCGTGATGCCCCCGGTGAGCAAGCTGACGCCCGAGCAGGCGATGTACTACTTCATCAACGGCTACACCAGCAAGCTCGCGGGCACCGAGGCGGGCGTGACCGAGCCGCAGCCCAACTTCAGCGCGTGCTTTGGGGCACCCTTCATGCCCCGTCCACCCGCCGAGTACGCGGGCATGCTGGCCGAGCGCATCAAGAAGCACAACGCCAACGTCTGGCTGCTCAACACGGGCTGGACCGGTGGGCCATACGGCGTGGGCAGCCGCTTCAAGCTGGGCTACACCCGCGCGATGGTGTCGGCCATCCTGAGCGGCGAGCTGGCCAAGGCCCAGTACGTCGAGCACGAGGTGCTCGGGCTGCACATGCCCACGGCGGTGCCCGGCGTGCCGCAAGAGGTGCTGCACCCGCGCAACACCTGGAAGGACGGCAAGGCCTACGACGAGAAGGCCCGCGACCTGGCCCGCCGCTTCCGAGAGAACGACACCAAGTATGAGATGACCGACGCGGTGCGCGGCAGTGGGCCGAAGGCCTGATCGTATTGCAATGAGAGCAATGAAAAACCCCGGGCGATCGCCCGGGGTTTTTCGTGATTCACGCCATCGAGTTCATGTCTTGGTGCCGCGTGAGGTGTTGTACGCCTCTTGCCCCTCGGCGGTCGTGCGGAGCTGGCGGTTCTTGCCGAGGCTCCAGTTGGGCACGGGCCGATTGGGATCGTTCTCGCAGATCACCCAGCCGTCGACGACCATGACCTCCATCGCCTGCACGAGCTGGCTCATCAACTGGGAGGCCTTGGCGGGCGGCTGCGAGCCGCGGATCTGCTGCTGGAGATAGCCGAACACCTGGTTGGGGTCGTTGCTCTTCATGAGCATGCTCGCGAGCACGGGGTAGGGCCCGGTCTTGGGCAGCACCTTCCCCTTACGCACGACGCACTGCACGGGCACGACGCGGCCCTCGCGATACTCGGCCACCTTCTCGTCCTTCACGTCGCGCAGGTCGAGGGTGAGCTTGTTGTACTTCATGAAGCTCAGGGTCTCTTTTTCGAGGTCGATTTCCTCGTCGCCGAACTTGCCCACGATCTGCCTGGCCGTGGCCAGGTCGAACGAGCCCAGGTTGGCCGAGTCGAGCGTCTGGTTGGTGAAGCCGCCCTGGGCCAGCCATCGCCAGGCTTCCTGGGGTGTCAGTGTGAGCCCGGCCTCGTCGGCGATGTTCTGGCAGTGCTCCTGGAGGTCCTTGAAGCAGCCGTTCGAGGCGTACCAGAATTGCGCGAAGCGGATGTGCTGGCGGATGTTCTTGCGTGTCTTCTCGTCGTAGCTGGTCTTGAGCCAGCCCTTGTCGAGCTCGCCGCGCTCCATCTCGAGGATGGTGTACGCAAGCTCCCGGGCCGAGCCGTGGGCCAGGGTCATGCCGGCGGCCAGGATGGGGTCGGCAAAGCCCGCCGACTCGCCGCAGACGAACCAGTTCTCGCCAGTCACCCGGTCGGCCACCTGGGACCAGTCCTTGGTGGCGTAGACCTTGTCGGTCTGCTCGGAGTCACTCATCAGGCCGGCGATCTCTTCCTGGTCCTTGAGGGCCTTGTGGTAGATCTCTTCGGGCGAGAGGCCGGTGGTCTTGTGGTAATCGGCCGGGCACACGAGCCCGACGCTGGCACGCGTGGGGCTCAGCGGGATGAACCAGATCCAGCCATAGGGCAGGCTGCGCACCTGCACACGGGTGCCGCCCACGCCGATCTCCACGGCCCATTGCACGTTGTCCCAGTAGCTCCAGAACGCGACGTTGCGCAGGCTCTTGGGCGCGTCGCTCTCGACGCCCATGGCGCGGCGGAGCAGCGCGTGGGTGCCGCTGGCGTCGACGTAATGCCTCGCGCGGACGACCGAGCCGTCGTCGAGCTTGAGCCCTTCGACGCGATCGCCGTCCTTGAGCACCTCGCGCACCTGGGTCGCCTGCCGAACGTCAGCGCCGAGTTCAGCAGTGTGATCGAGCAGGATGGTGTCGTAGATGGAACGCTCGACCTGGAAGGCCGTCCGCGTACGCTGGCCCTCGAACTTGCCGGGCCGGGGCTCGTCCTTGAACTCCTCGACGGGATAGAAGTCGAAGTCCCACTGCTCGCCGTCGCGGCCCCAGGTGAGGCTGGCGCCGAGCTTAACGGGGAAGTTGGCCGCCTCGACCTTGTCCCACACGCCCATCTCGTTGAGGATCGGGCTGATGGCCGGGAGCTGGCTCTCACCCACGTGCTCGCGGGGGAAGGTCTCTTTTTCGAGCACCAGCACACTCAGGTCGGGGTTGTACTTGCGCAAGAGCGTGGCCACCGTGCTGCCCGATGGGCCGCCACCGACGATGGCGACATCGCACACGATCTCGCTTCCTTCTCCACCCGTTCCGTTCGCGTTCGCAACCAAGGCTGCCCCCTCTCCTCAACAGTCAAAACCGCCGAAGGGAGTATCGGCAGCCGGTCATCCTATGGCCCGTTGGGACGGCTCCACGGCGGCTGGTTTGGTCCGATCACCACTGCCCAGAACCCGAACGTGCGGCGGGGAATCCTCGGGCCACGCTGGCATCGGACGCCTGCGATCGAGCCGCCCGATGAGCCAGCCGTCCCTGAGCATGGCCTCGAGCCGAGCGACGTATCGCCAGATGGCCCCAGGCCACTCGCTTGATGGGACGCTCGTATGGATCTCCCGCTCCAACTCGCCCAGCACGTCCGCGATCACGGTGTGGTGCTTCAGGGCTTCGAATAATCTCTCGTGCACACCCGCGACGGGCAGCGTCCGACCATCACGGACGTAGCATGGCACGAGATCGACCCCGCCAGCCCGGAATCCGGCGATCCAATCCCGCGTTGCCCCAACGAGATTGGGCTTGATGATGTTGTAGCGTCGCAGCTCAAGTTGGAGTTCGCCGGCGTGCGAGCACCGATCGACGATCGCGTGGTCATTCACCCTGCGGCGTGTCGACTCGTGATAGCTCCACAGCAGCCACCTCGTGTCGTGTTCACCGCGGTGAAGTGCCGCGAGCGTGCAGCCCGCATCGTGGCCGATGGTGAGAGCCAACGAGGGGTTCGCCAACCGGGCGGTCTCGCTCGTTCCGGCAGGTCCGTCGCACAACAGCCAGTTCTCGCCGGTGGTTTGGTCGTCACTCGCCCCCACCGCCCGCACCAGCACCCGATCCGAGCCGCTGGCATCGACGTACCAATCGGCGACCACCGTACGGCCATCATCCAAGTGCAACCGCTCGATGTGATCTGTGCACGTGTCGGCACGCCCTATCGCGAGGTGGGTCAAGATGATCGCGCCGACGGCCCGGGCACGCTCGAATAACGCTTCGGCGGACGCGGGTTGCTTGGCCTCCTCGCCCACTCCGATCTCGCGGAGGACTTGCGCGCCCTCACGCGATAGGGTCCGGCCCGCCACAGGTTTGCCACGGGTGGGCGTCTCAATGATCAGGACGCTCTGGTCGGGCGTCTGCTGGCGGACGATCATCGCGGCAACGGCACCGGCCGGGCCGCCACCCACGATGGCCACGCTCGTTCTTACTTCAGACTCACCGCCGACCGGCATACCTTCGCCGTTCGTACGCAACATTGCAACGCCCCCCACGGACCCCGTTGTTGCTCAACCCTTGAGATGTTCGCGCCAGAGCGCTAACTCGACATTACCCAGAAAATCTGGATCTTGCAAGCGTATTTTCCGCCACGATTTACATGGGTGGGATTGGCTTGCCGTGGGGGTCTGTGGCACCCGTTTCGGGGGGCAGCGTCTCGGGCAGGTGCTCCAGGCTCTCGGCGGCGGCGTGGACGTGATCGGCGGCCAATCCTGCCCGGTCGACCAGGTAGGCCTCCCACAACCGGTGCCGGCGCACGAGGGCCGCCGCTTGGGCACGCCCTTCGTCGCTGAGTGCGAGTCGATCGGCCACCACGAGCCCGCGACGGCGCGCCCGCGTGAGCACGGGCTTGGGGGCGGGCACGATCGTCGCCTCGCCCTCTTCCTGGCGATACAAGCGGCCGAGCAGGTCGTCGAGCGCGATCCGGCGGGCCATCCGCAGGCGACGGATCGAGGTCGCGAGAACGCCGTACCGAGGTCCGAAAATCACCGCAATCGACAGCAGCAAGCCCAGCACGATGGCCATCGACCCGGCGGCATTCACTTCATCCCGATCGAACGCATGGGGAACGGCGATCGATCCCGAGTACCCCAGAATGGCAGCCGCAATAGCCACGCCCGTGCTCACGAGCAACTGCGGAGCGAGCCTGTCGGTCAGCAGCCGCGCGGTTGCTGCGGGCACGATGAGCATGGCGATGACCAGGATCGAGCCCACCGCCTCGAACGCGGCGACCGTCGCTCCGGCGACGAAAACCATCAGGATGTAATGCAGGATCGTGGCGTTAAAGCCCTGGGCGGTAGCCAGAGCGGGATCGAACGCGGCCAGGCGAAGCTCTTTGTAGAGCACAACCACGAGCACGATCGTGAGCGCACACGTGATGGCCAGGGTCCAGATCTGTGGCGGGGCGGCACCCAGCACGCCCCCACCGACGACGCCCGCCCACGAAGCCGGCCCTTCCCACCACACCAGCGATTCGAGCTGGCCGTGCAGCACGCAGTTGGCGTCCAGGTCGGTGTTGCGTGCGGCCCGCTCAATGAGCAGCACGCCCAGCGCGAACAGCACGCTGAAGACGACGCCCATCGCCGCGCCCGATTCGACTCGGCCGAGTCGTTTGATGAGTTCGACCAGCACGACGGTGGCGACCCCGGCAAGTGTTGCGCCGAGGAACATGACCGGGGCCGTGCGCGACCCGGTGAGCATGAAGGCGATGACCAGGCCCGGCAGCACGCTGTGGCTCATGGCGTCGCCCATCAGGCTCAGCTTACGCAGCACCAGGAAGTTGCCAAGCAGCCCGCAGCACAGCGCCGCCAGCACCGCCGCCAGGAGGGGGAAGAGGTCGCCGCTCGGAGTCAGCGTCATGTCCGCACCCCCTTGGCCTTAAGTGCGGCTTCGAGTTCGGCCACGAGTTCTGGGCTCAGCACGTGCTCGACAGTGTCGGCCGACCAATCGACGTGGCCCGGCGCGACATCGGCGTAGGTTTGTAGGTATTGCTCCCACAGGCGGTGATTCCGGGCGATGCGGGCGCCTCGGGCCGAGCCGGTGCTTGTGAGTTCGTAGCCCCCGCTGTTGCGCTCGAGATAGCCCTGTCGGCGCAGGGAGGCGATGACCATCGGGCCGAGCCATACGGGCCAGCCCCACAGCCGTTCCATCGCACGGATCGTGCGCGTCGGGATGACCCCTTCGCTCTTACGCATAATTTCGTGCTCGTGCGCGGCCTCGAGCAGGTGCTCTCCGGCGATGCGCAGGCGTTGGATGGCCCGACGTGAGGCGGTCGCGACAACGCCATGCCGCGGTGCGAAGAGCAGGCTTGCCACGAACACCGCACCGCCGCAGAGCACGATGACCGACCCGGCGGGCGCGCGCGGCAGCAGGGCGCTCGTCGCGGCACCGATGTACCCGCTCAGGGCACCCAACCCCCCCGAGATCAGCATGAGCGGGAGAAGCCGGTCGGTCCACAGTCGCGCCGCTACGGGCGGGATGATGAGCAACGCGATCACGAGGATGAGCCCGACGGCCTGGAGGCCCGCGACGGTGACCAGCACCACCAGCCCGAGCATGAGCCCGTCGAGCACGCTCACGGGGAACCCGGCGACCCGGGCGTAGTCATCGTTGAAGCAGGCCAGCGCGAGTTCTTTGAAGAGCACCGCCGTCACGATGACAGCGCTCAGGGCGATGCCGGCCATGAGCATCGCATCACCGGCGCGCATGGCGGCGGTCTGACCATAGATGAAGTGGCGCAGGCCCGCGGGCGAGGCGCTGACGTTCTCGGGGCGCTGCACGTAGCTCAGCAAGACCACGCCCACGCCGAAGAACACGCCAAGCACGATGCCGATGGCCGCGTCCTCGCGCAATCGCGTATAACGAAGAATGCCGAAGATGCACAGCACCGCCAGGACCCCGGAGACCGCCGCCCCGAGCAGCAGCACGGGGAGCGACCGGCCCGATGCACCCATCGATGCCGCGACGAGGAACGCGATCACGATGCCCGGCAGCGTCGCGTGCCCGATGGCGTCGGCCACCAGCGAACGCCTGCGCAGCAGCGCGAACACCCCCACCACGCCCGCAGCAAGCCCGAGCATGGCCGAGCCGGCCAGCACGGCGTTGGTGTTGTACCCGCCATGGAAGCTCAGGACTTCCAGGACCTCGCCGATCGACAGCGTTTCGGGCCGGGCCAGTGCCACCTAGCGCACCTTCAATCCCGACCGTGCCACGGCCTCGGCGGCCTCGCTGAGCAGGGTGAGCTTTCCGCCGTAGGTCTTGTGCAGGTTGTCCCGGGTGAAGACATCCTCGACCGGGCCGGCGGCAACGACGCGCATGTTGAGCAGCAGGGCGTGGTCGAAGTACTCGGGCACGGTCTGCAAATCGTGGTGGACGACGATGGCGGTCTTGCCGGCCTCGCGCAGCTCTCGCAACAACGCCACGATCGCGCGTTCGGTGGCCGCATCCACGCCGGCGAACGGTTCATCCATGACGTACAGGTCGCCCTCTTGCGCGAGCGCCCGCGCCAGAAACACCCGTTGCTGCTGGCCGCCCGAGAGCTGGCTGATCTGCCGGTTTGCCAGGTCGGCCAGGCCCACGCGGTCGAGGCACTCGAGGGCCGCCCTCTTATGCCCGCGCCCGACAGGTCTCAACCAGCCGACGCGGCGGTATCGGCCCATGCACACCACGTCGAGCGCGCTAACGGGGAAGGTCCAGTCGACGCTCTCGCGCTGGGGCACGTAGGCCACGCGATCGCGCACGCGCTTGTAGGGCTCGCCCCAGAACTCGACCAGGCCCGACGCGCGGGGAACCAGGCCCAGCGCCGCCTTGATGAGCGTGCTCTTGCCCGCGCCATTGGGGCCGACGATGGCTACGAGCGCATTGGCCGGCGCGTCATAGTCCACGTCCCACAGCACGGGCTTGCGGTGGTAGGCCACCGTCATGGCATGGATCGACAGCGGGCTGTCGGCCGAGTGCTCGGGCCGCTCGGCCAGGCTCACATCCTGACGGGCGGTGTGCACCACGCTGTGCGGCACCTGGGTCACTGGCCGAGCTTTCCCTGCATGCCGCCCTCGGGGGCCTCGCCCCCCAGCGCCCGGGCGATGGTCGTGGCGTTGTGGTCGATCATGCCGACGTAGGTACCCTCGTAGGTGCCGCCCGGGCCCATGGCGTCGCTGAAGAGCTCGCCCCCGATGGTTACGTCGTGCCCCCGGGCCTTCGCCCCGGCGATGAGCGCCTTGATGTTGCGTTCCGACACGGTCGACTCGACGAACACGGCCTTGATCTGGCGATCCACGAGGAGGTCGACCAGCCGCTCGATGTCACGCACGCCCGCCTCGCTCTCGGTGGAAAGGCCCTGGATACCGAGCACCTCGTACCCGTACCGGCGGCCAAAGTAGCCGAAGGCGTCGTGGGCGGTCACGAGCACACGCTGGGCTTCGGGCACGCTATGGAGGATGCCCTCGCAGTAGGCGTCCAACTCGGCGATCTCGGCGAGCACCGCATCGGCGTTTTCGGTGAAGAGCTCACGGGACGCCGGTTCGCGGTCGATCAGGCGATCGCGAACGACCTCGACGGCCTTGGACCAGGCGGTCGGGTCCATCCACACGTGCGGGTCGTCCTTGCCTTCCAGGTCCTCGGGCTGCACAAGGTATTGCGCGTCGATGAGTTCGGTCACCGGATGCACGCCGCGATCGCCCAGGGCGGCCCGCACGAGGGCGTCGGTCATGCGGCCTTCCAGCAGCAGGCCGTTGTAGTAGACCACGTCGGCGCCCAGCAGCGCACCCATGTCGTCGCGCGTGGGTTGGTACAAGTGCGGGTCGACGCCCGCGCCCATGAGAACCCGGACCTCGCCACGCTCGCCGACCACCCGCTGCACGATGTCGCCGATCATGCCGGTGGTCGCGACGATCGTCAGTGATTCGGTCGCGCCAGCGGGCTGGCCGGCGGCGCCTTGGGATGCTTGCGGATCCTCACCGCACCCCAGCAGCAGCAGTAGCGCTGTGACCACGCCTCCGACGAACACGTTCCAGATCTTGCAAGCCATATGAGACCCCTTCCGATCGGCCGGTACTGTAGCGCCGGCTACCACTGATCAGCTTCAGAACTCGATCCCAAACCGAACGCCCACGACCAGGGCATTTTCCAGGGCAGGATCGCCGCCCGGGTTGATGATGTATTGGACTTCGGGCTGCACGAAGGCGGCCGCGGGGAGCTGGAAGCGGTAGTACGCGTCGATGGCCAGCTCGTCGCCGTCGAAGCCCGCAGCCGGCTCGTCCGACAGCACGGCCAAGGTGGCGTACACGCCCATCCGGTCTTCTTCCCGAGACGGGACACACCCGCCGCACACGATCCCCAGGGCGGCGTGGCCATCGATCTCCGCAACCGCGTCATCGGCCCAGCCGAGCTGCCCGAACACGTCCACCGAGCGATCGCCGGACGACCACAGCCTCTGCTCGGCGGTCGCGTACAGGCCGCCCGTGCCAACCTCCCGGCCGCCGTCGAACCGCTCGAACGTGCCGTCGTGGAACCATACCCCGAGGCTTGCCCGCCCGGCTTTCCACCAGCGACTGCCCTCCCGGCCCTCCCACGAGACGGCGGCCTGCCCAATGTGAAAGTAGTCGTCCGAATGCGAATTGTTGAAGAATGTCGATGGCCCGCGGCGGCCGGGCTCGACGCCATCTGCTGCGGCGGCCCCGTCAAAGAAGCCGTACGAGAGTTCCAAGTCCAGTTGATCGCTTTCGACCACCGTGGCGAACAGGCTCACGCCCGTCGCCGGGTCCGGATACGTCGGCAGCGCGAAGATCGTCGGGCTGAACCCGGCGGACGAGTTCGCGAAATCCACCGCAACGGCGACAAACGCGAACTCACCGTTAGCGTCGACCTTGCCCGCCTTCAGTCGCAGGCGGTCGTCCAGTAACTCCTGCTGTAGCCACAGCTCGTAAATCACATCCAGATGGCGGCGGCTCTCGATGTTCGAGTAGGCCTGGATGTCGCCGGCATCGTTCGAACCACCCTCGATGCCACCCTCGGGATTCACCATCAGGTATTGCAAGAACGCCGACCCGCCCGACCACCCGACGGCTTGTTCGAGGTCCACGCCCGCGTCGATCGTGAGGAGGTTGCGAAAATCGAACCGTCGACGGACACCGCCGGCCACGACGCCGCTGAATTCGGCCACGTAGGTACCACCCAGCGAGATGCCGTGGCCACCGAGCTCCTTTCGGAATTGGTCAACCTGCCGGCCCAGCCCAGGCTCGCCCACCTCGTGTGTGGTACCACCGGCCTGCTCCTGCGAGGCCATGGCGGCAAGGTTGCACCCCGCTATCACCATCAACGCCGCAAGCCCTGACCAACCGTGCCGCACCATGCCCGCTCTCCTGGGTCGCCGGCCCAACACCGGCACGCTGGATAATGTAGCCTGTGCTACAAATTACATCAAGTAGCCTGTGCTACATTTTTTTGCATCATCTGTGCACCAGATACGGAACGTGCCACCGATCAATGCTCGTCAGCGAGAAATTGGTCGCTCAGGGGCTCTCTCGGCCCTCGGCGATGGCCCGGAAGCGTTCCAGCGTCGCCTTGCTGACGTGGTGCTCGAGCCCCTCGCTATCGACCGCGGCGACCTTTTCGGGCACGCCGATGGCGATCAAGAAGCGATAGACCACCTCGTGCCGCTCGCGGCAGGCCTTGGCCAGTCTCTTGCCCTTGGCGGTCAATTCGATGGGCTTGTAGGGCTCGGTCGTCACCAGCCCGCCCTCTTCCAGCCGGCCGACGGTGCGCACGACCGTGACGTGGCTGACGCCGAACCGCTCGGCCAGGTCCTTCACGCGGCAGGCGCCCACCCGCTCGACGACCTCGGCGATGGCCTCGACGTAGTCCTCGGCGGTCTCGCTGGCGTGGTCGAGCCGGGTGCGCTGGTGGCCGCGGCGCGGGGGGGTGGGGTTCGGCTTGGAGGGCTTGGGTGTGGGCACGGCGGAACGTAGGCCCGGGCTCGGGCCCTTCGGGGGCCTGTTCGGGGGACGCTCGGCAGAACGCCCCTGGAGGCCCATCAGACCCGACAGGAGCGCAGGAATTGCGCCGCGGAAACAATGTCGGTGCCCGCTGAAATGATCTCAGTGCCCCCTGAAACAATGTCAGTGCCTGCTGAATTGATCTCAGTGCCCGCTGAAACGATGTCGGTGGCCGCTGAAATCAACTCGGTGCCTGCTGAAACGATCTCAGTGCCCGCTGAAATCATCTCGGCACCCCCTCGAACTCTGTCAGCACCGGCGGGAGTCTTCTCGGCGCCCGCCGTCCCGGAGAGTTCGAACGGCCTGGCGAGGAAACTACGCGTTGCGATCGGCCTGGTCGAGCCAGCGATCCGCCCCGGTCGATCGGCCGTTGAGCCCGAATGCCCGCCGGACATACGTGACCGATGTCGGCAGGTGGAACGCAGCGGTGCGGTCCGGGCTGCCCAATCGCCACATGTCGGACTGCAAGGCCAACAGATTGTCCGCTTGTTGACGGGTCAGTTCGGTGTGCCAGCGCAGGTCGTTGAGCGGCGGCACGCATGCTTCGAGCTTTGCGTCGATGGCCGCGGCGAGCTCGGGCTGCCATGGCCCCTTACCCGACCGCAACGGCCGGAGGATGCTTCGCAACTCGCCGGCCAGTTCGCTGGCGAGGGGCGTCATCGTCTCAGGCCGACGGATGCGAACGAAACCGTCGTCATCGACGAGGTAGGCAAAGAACGCCTGCTCGGGCCGGCGCTCGGCCGTCGCGTACACATTGCGGCCGGTGGCGCGCCCGGCCCGCCGCATGAAGGCGCATAGGTCGCCGAAGCTGGAGGCGTTGATGTCCTGCGGCGGGCAGTCCATGTCGATATAGTCGGCGCTGTGCAGATGGCCCCGGATGCGCGTGGGGCCGATGTCGATCTCGATGGTCATGCCGGCGTCGGGGTCTTCGATGCGGCGGATCGCTTCGGCAACGTCGAGCGGGGGCCGGTCCTCCGTGTTGGTCAGCTCGACGGCGGTGTACGGCGCGTCGAGCATCGCTTGCAGGAACGCGCGATACCCCTCGATGGTGGTGTCGAAGATCTCGATGTCGAGCAAGAGATAGTCGAGGATCGGGCCTTCGGGGTCCAGGTCCTTAGCCATCTCGGCATAGGTCAATTCCCGTCCCACGGGCCCCTCCGCGTACCGGCGTCGGTGCGCGTGCTCGCGCCCGCGGCTCGGTTCTAGTACTTGTACACCCCGTGCCCGGTCTTGTTGCCCAGCCGCCCCGCCGTCACGAGCTGCTCGAGCTTGGGGCAGGGGCGGTAGCGCTCGCTGTGCAGGCCGTCGGCCAGCACGTTCATGATGTGGGCGCAGGTGTCCAGGCCGATGAAGTCGGCGAGCTGCAGCGGGCCCATGGGGTGGTTCATGCCCAGCTTCATGATCTCGTCGATGTGCTGGGGCTCGGCCACGCCCTCCATCCACGTATAGAACGCCTCGTTGATCATGGGCATCAGGATGCGGTTGCTGACGAAGCCCGCGCGGTCGTTGGCGGGGACGGCCGTCTTGCCCATGCGTTCGGCCAGATCGAGCACGGCCTGCGTGACGACCGGAACCGTGGCCAGGCCGTTGATGACCTCGACCAGCTTCATCACCGGCACCGGATAGAAGAAGTGCATGCCGATGACGTTCTCGGGGCGCTTGGTGGCGGCGGCGATGGCGGTGATGGAGATGCTGCTGGTGTTGCTGGCCAGGATGCAGCCCTTCTCGGTCACGGTGTCGAGCTTGGCGAAGATGTCCTTCTTGACCTGCTCGCTCTCGACGACCGCCTCAACGACGATCTGCCGGTCGGCCAGGCCCTGGATCTCGGTGGCGTACATGATGCGGTCGAGGGCGGCGTCGGCGTCCTTCTGCTCCATGCGGCCCTTCTCGACGGCCCGGGCCAGGAGCTTCTGATGGGTGGCCTTGCATTTGTCGACCTGCTCGGCCGACGCGTCGAAGACCACGACGCTGAGCCCCGCCACGGCGGCCACCTGCGCGATGCCGCCGCCCATCTGCCCGGCCCCGACCACTCCAACCTTCTCGATCGACATCGCGTACACTCCTTCAGAAACCCGAACAGCCGGAGCCCGTGCCCCAAGTTGCAACATTAGCCGCCACCTTGGCCGCGGCCGAGCCGCATCTGGAACCTTCCTATGGACCGCATCGCCCAACTCGAGAAGATGCTCGCCGCTGAGCCCGGGGACACCTTCGTGCTGTACTCGCTGGGCCATGAATACGCCAAGGCCGGGAAGCACGAGGAGGCCATTGGCTTCTACGAGCGGTGCATAACGGCCGACGCGAGCGAGCACTACGCGTACTTCCACATGGCCCGCTCGCTCGAGGCCGAGGGCGAGGAGGAGAGGGCGGTCGAGGTTCTGACCACCGGTTTGGCACGCGCGCGGGCCGATGGCAACGAGAAGGCCAGCAGCGAGTTGGACGCGTATCGCTCTCAGTTAGCCTGACAGGCGTGCTCCCATGGAAGAGCCCGAGACCATCACGCTTGTTTCGAGAGGCCCGAATCGCTGGAAACTGGTGACCCCCGACCACAAGAACGCCACGCTCGACGATGCGGCGGTCGTCGATGGCCAGCTCGTGAGCGGCGATCCATGGACGCCAGCCATACAAGAGCGCGTACGGCAGGTTCTCGCTGAAGCAGGGGCACGGATCGCCGCCGGGCGTTTGCTGCGCGTGCGCCCGCGATCGAGCGCGGAGCTTCGAGAGCGCCTCGGAAAGCGGTTTCCAAAGGAAGCCGTCGATCGGGCGGTCGATGCTCTGGTGCGGAGCGGCGCGGTCGACGATGCCCGGCTGGCCGACGACCTGGCCGAGCAGTTGGGTGGGGTCAAGCCCCACGGGCGTGAGGCCATCCGCGATCGCCTCGAACGGGCCAAGCTGGGGGCGGAGATGCTGGAAGAAGCCCTGGACGCCCACGCGCCGAGCACCGGCGAGGGCCAGCGGGCGGTCGACGCGGCCAGGGCCCAACTCAAGCGGCTCCAGGCACTCTCACTCACACCCGAGGCCATGCGGCGGCGGATGTTCGGGGTGCTGGCCCGACGCGGCTTCGACGCGGAGACGGCCGCCGAGGCGATCGAGCAAGTGCTCGGGACTGCCGATGATGAGGTGTTCTGATGGTCTCATGCCCTGCCCGAGCTGAATAGCATGGGACATGGCGAGAACCCCCACCATAATCGCGACCTGTTGCTCACTCCTGGCGTTGGCCACACTCTCGGGCTGCATCGCCGCCCGGCAGAGCCCCGAGGAGTTTGGCACAATCGGCGGCGTCGTCACCCTACCGGCCCTGGCTGGCCAGCAGCAACTCGACCGCACCGCGCCCCAGCCGTCGACCAGCACCCGTGACGGGAACGTGCTCGATCGCAGCCGGTGGGCAACGATCGCGTTGCTGGCACCGAGCGACCTGACACTGCATACCCCCCACTACGCGCCGGCGCGCCTGCCCACGACGGGCGATTGGCGGTACGACGGCACGCTCCCCAGCGAGCTCTCGGCCCACGAGTACGGCAGCGGCAACAGCCACCAGCTTAAGAGCCTGGCGTACGAGCCGTTCCTGCAGGTCTATGACCTCGTGATGATGCCGGTACGGATGTTCACCGAGACGCCGCCCAACAAGCTCGACGCCTCGCCCGACACCACATACATCCGTGCGCCAGAGGCGTGGGAGACCGGGCTCCCGATCACGGGCCGGCCCGTTGGCACGGTCGGCGGCACGGTGGTCTCCCGCCCCGCCGAGGCTCGCGAGTTATGATCGGTTCGTTCGATGAGAACGGGTTGCCAGCGGGCTACCCCTTCAAGCCCAACTACGAGATCTCCCCCAAAGCGGCCGCCCAGATGTTGGCCAATGGTGAGGCGCTCCTGGTCGACGTCCGCCTTATAGAGGAACTCGACGTTGCCAAGCTACCGGCGACCGGCGATGGAGTCCACGCGCCGCTCCACGAACTGAACGAGTACCTGGACGACATCGAGGACGCCGCCAATGGCCGCCCCATCCTCACACTCTGCCACCACGGCGTGCGCTCGATCAAGGCCGCGCTCGCATTGCGAGGCTGTGGCTTTGAGCAAACGCACTCCATCGCGGGTGGCATCGAGAACTGGTCCCAGGCTTTGGACCAGAGCGTGCCCCGGTACACACGCGACGGCGCGATTTGTACACCCGTCGAGTAGGCTCTCGGGTGCTCACGCTGCGGGCCGCTGCTGCCTGGCGCCCAGTAGCGCCTCGATCAGTTCATGCTTGTTGACCGGTTTGGCCGCGTAGGCGTCGCAGCCGGCTTCGAGGCAGCGTTCCTCGTCGCCGGGCATCGAATGTGCTGTGAGCGCCACAATGGGCAGTTGGCATCCCCGCTCGCGGAGCATCTTCACGACGGTATAGCCGTCAAGGTTGGGCATCTGCATATCGGTCACGATGGCGTCGAAAGGCATCGCAGCGTGCAGTGGGCCGTCGACCGTTCCATCGTCGGTAAGCAACGACAACCCTAGCCGCCCATCCGCTGCGGTCGTCACGTCGGCTCCGGCCCGGCGCAGATGGGTGCAGATCAGGCGCAGGTTGTCCAAGCCATCTTCCATCAAGAGGATGCGCAGACCGGCAAGGGGTTCGCCTCCGTTCCTGCTCGTGGCCGCCTCGCGTGCCTTCCGGATGGGGCTCAGTGAGAGCGAACTGGCTGGCACACTCTCGGCACCGATCACCTGACCCGCTTCGATCGTAAGCGTAAACGCGCTGCCCTCACCGGGGATGCTCTCGACCGAGATGTCGCCGCCGAGCATGTTGGCGAGTCGCTTGCTAATACGCAAGCCCAGGCCGGTACCTCCAAACCGGCGCGTCATCGACGCGTCCGCCTGCGTAAACGCGGTGAACACGTGTTCGAGTTGCTCGCTGGTCATGCCAATGCCGGTATCGCACACTCGGAACGAAAGCCTGCCACCCTCGGGCCCGTGCTCGTATCCCATCGAAACCGACACGGTGCCCCTCGCGGTGAACTTGATGGCATTGCCCAGCAGGTTGACAAGGATCTGACGCAGGCGTGTAGGATCCGTCAGCACTGCCTTTGGAACGTCTGTGCGACTATCTAATACAAGATCGAGCCCCTTGGCATCGGCCTTGACACGCATCAGCCGGGCTACGTCTCGCAGGACTTCGTGCGGGGCGGTCTGCAACCGCTCGACAACCATGCGCCCCGCGTCGATTTTCGAGACATCCAGGATGTCGTTGATGATCGTGAGCAAGTGCTCGCCGTTGCGTTTGATGACTTCCACGTGTTCCGATCGCTGTTCGCCGGTAAGGTTCGCGTCATCGAGCAAATCGGCGTAGCCGAGGATGGCCGTCATCGGGGTGCGAATCTCGTGGCTCATGTTGGCCAGGAACTCGGTCTTGCTCCGGCTCGCATCTTCAGCGCGCAGCCGCGCTTCGCGGAGTTCGGCTTCTCTCTCCACCTCGGCGGTCACGTCCCGGGCCGTTCCGAAGAGTCCACCAATGTTACCATTCTCGTCGCGCCGCACTCGACCCTCGACCGTGACAAACCGCACGCCGTTGCGATCATGCCGCCTTTGGAGCGTCAGAGCGTACGGGGTACCCTCGGTGAGTGCGATCTCGATGGCCTGAGCGAGACGGGCGGAGTCTTCCTCGACATACTGGGCCAAGACTTGTTCGTTTGTCGGCGCCCCCGTATCGGATGGCAAGTCGAACAGGTAGAAGAGGTGTTTTGACCACGTCGCCTCGCGCGTTGCAGCGTCGTAGCTCCAACTGCCCATGCGCGATATCGTCTGGGCCACTTCGAGCGCCTGATTCGATTCTTCGAGTGCCTCACGCTGGGCACGCTGGTCGGTAATGTCCTGGAACGCTCCGGCCACCCTCACTATCTTGCCTTCGACGTACACCGGCTCGCCGACCGATCGAACCCAGCGGTGTCGTCCCTTCGCCGTGGTAAACGGCATCTCGAAATCAAATGCCTCACCAAACTGAATCGCCCGCTCCACGTATCGGCCCACCTGCTCGCGCACATCCGGCGCGTAAAACTGGATCGCCGATTCCAGGCTCGGCTCAAAGTCCGCTCCGACTTCATGGATGGCCTTGACCTGGTCGGACCACACCAGAACACCACGAAGGTGATCGAGATCCCACCCCCCGACTCCAGCCAAGCGGACCGTGTTGGCCAATTCGGTCTCACGCCGGGCGAGTTGCGTCTGCGACTCGACCTGCTCGTGCACGTCCATCTGGATCCCGACCAACCGGCTCCCGGCCTGGCTGATTGAATCCGCGGTCGACTTTCCAAACACACGGGTCCATCGCCACGTGCCATCTTTGTGTCGCATGCGACACTGGACCCCAATGAACGGCTGCTGCCCTTCAACGTGCCTTTGAATCTGAGACTCGAGGAGCTCAAGATCTTCGGGATGCACGCGCGTCAGTAGCGTGCTCGCGTCGGGTATCAGATCACAGGATTGCTCGCCGAGAAGGGCCGCCCACCGCTCGTCGCACGCAAACTCGCCCGTATCCAGATCCCAATCCCAGAAGCCCATCCCGCCGGCTTCCAGGGCGAGTTCCATGCGGTGATTGGTTTCATTCTGCAGCGCCTCACCAAGCACCACGTCCGTGACATCGGAGTGTGTGCCCACCATACGAATCGGCTCGTCGTGCTCGTCCCAAGCAACAACCTTGCCCGACGCGCGAATCCAGCGCCAGTTCCCATCGCGATGGCGCATCCGAAATCGCACATCCTGATACGGCATTCCGTTATTCACATACTCCCACAGGCGCGATTGGCAATTCGGGAGGTCTTCGGGATGGACCCGTGACGACCACGCGTCCGTCGTGTTTCCGACTGTCTCGATCGTCTCACCGATCATTTCTGCCCAACGCGCATCGAGGCTGAGCCTTCCCGTCTTGATCTCCCAATCCCAGGTTCCAAGATCGCCGCCAGCAAGCGCCATCTCGGTGCGCTCGGCCTGTTCGAGGAGCGCGCGCTCCATCTCGATCTGCTCGGTCACGTCTCGAGCCGCCGCATACACGAAGCCGCCTCGACGGTTGGCCCGCCACTCGAGCGTTCGCCACGACCCGTCACGGCTTCGGTAGCGATTGCGGAATGGTGCGATCGAGCCACCCTGCGAGAGCGTCTCCAAGCGACTTTCGGAAGTGCTGATGTCATCGGGGTGGACGAATTCCCTGAACTCTCGGGAGCAAAGCTCGTCGCACGATATGCCGAGGAGGTTCTCCCAAGCGTCGTTGGCCTTGACGTACCGGCCCTGGAAATCGATGATGCACAACAGTTCGAGCGAACTCTCGAAGAAGCCCGCCAGTTCGGCCATGACCCGCTCTTGTTCGATCTGAGTGAGCTTCCGTTCGGTGATATCGCTCTCGATGGCCATGAATCCGATCAGCGCACCATCATCGTTGTGCCGCGGCTGCATGTCGAGCAGCACCCAGTAATCGCTTCCATCCTTGGCGCGGTTGAGCAACTCACCCTGGAACCCTCGATCATTCGACAGTTGCTCGAACATGTCGTCGAGCGTGCTCGGATCCGAGTTCGGGCTGAATAGGACTTGGCCCGGAACACGCCCGATCATCTCGTCGAGGGTGTATCCCGAGATGCGCGTGAACGCATCATTGACCCAGATCACACGACGTTGGACGTCGGTGACAATGACGGCGTTGGTTGTCCGGCGGGCGATGTCGGCCAGCCATTCGAGGTCCTGACGCTGCGTCGACGCCTCGCTCTTCAGCCGGCGCAGCGCCTGTACGAGTGGCCACGCAACAGCTATCACAAAGCAGATCTCGGCCGCCAGCATGAGCCCATGCAGATTGCTGAGATGGTCGATCAACAAGACCGCGAAGACAAACGCCAGCACGAGCCCCAACGCCGAACGCACGAGGACGCGCACGATCCACCGGCGTCTCGTGTCGGGTTTGGCTTCTGCTGTTTGCACCGCTCGAGGGCTCCACCAGAACATTGCATTGGCCCGATAACATCAATACCCCGGCCACTGTTCTACCTATCGGATCGGCCGATCCGTCCCGCCAGTGCAGCCCGATTCGCGTGCACCACCCAGAGCAAGCCTCACGACGCAGCGGGTCTGCGGCACGGGCGGGAAGCCCCCCTACCATCCGCCGATGCCCCGCCAGATCGTGCGCTTCTATCAGCGAAGCCGACTACTCAATATCAATCTCAATCTCGTGCTGGCGGGCTTCATCGCGATCGCGCTGGCCAAGTTCCCGGTCATGCTCATCTCTGGGTGGCTCGGAGCCGAGTACAAGTTCCTCATCACCCTCATCGCCTACGGCCTGGACACCATCTTCGACGTGGCCGTCTACTTCGGGCTGCACTGGATCGCCAACCACTGGAAGCCGTCGCTGGTCCATGGCACCGGCCCCAAACCCGAACTGCCCGCCCACCGCAAGAACTTCCTGGCGGACGCCGGCCGCGTTCAGGCCGAGCGGATGATCCTGGTGCCGGTGTTCGCCGCCGTGTCGATCGGCATGATGTACAGCCTGCAGAAGTACGCGGGCGTGTCGGCATCGTGGGCGTTCGTGTACAGCTTCGCCACCGCGATCCTCGTTACCCGCACGCTGCACACCATCAGCGGCATCTGGACGGGCACGTTCAAGGGCGATCACCACTACGAGGCCAAGGGCACGGCCGAGCCGGGCACCGTCGAGCCTAAGACCATGCCCGAGCCCGCCGACGCAACGGAGCCCGCGTCGCGCGAGCGTGAAGCCGTGTAGCCCCGCACGGGCCTACAACCCTCACCATGTGCGGCATCGCCGGTGTATTGCGAATCCACGAGCCAGGGCAGGCACCCCACCCCCTCGAGGCCATCCCCGAGGCGTGGCTCGACGTTCTCGACGAGGGTATCAGGCACCGCGGCCCAGACGGCCAGGGCCGCTTCCGAGATCGCGCGACCCGCCCCGACGGCACCATGGTCGACGTTGCGTTCGTCCACCGCCGCCTGAGCATCCTCGACCACGCGGGCGGCCACCAGCCCATGGTCCACGATGGCGAGCGCCTGCGCGCCGACCTGACCTACCAGCCGGGCGAAGAGCCGAAGCTCGCGCACGAACTGTGCCCCGACAAGCCCCTGGTGGCTGTGGTCTTCAACGGCTGCATCTATAACCAGCACGAGCTGCGGACGGAGCTGACCCAGCAGGGAGCGTGGTTCGAGACGGACCACTCGGATACGGAGGTGTTGGTGCATGGGTGGCGGAGGTGGGGCCTGCTCACGCAGGATCGCGTCGACGGCATGTACGCAATCCTGGCATGGGATCGCGCTACCGGCCAGTTAGCCGCAGCACGAGATCTGTCGGGTGAAAAACCACTCTTTCGCACGCGCGAACCCCGCCAACGGATCGTGATATATGCGTCTTCCGCCTCGGCGATTGATCACTGGACCGCTCGTCACGATCCGGACATTGCCGAACCGATTCGATTCCTCTTCGCCTGGGTCCCATTTGGCTTCCACTACCTCAGCCCCACAACCACAAGCCAGTCGTTCCAGGGCGTGTGTCGGCTTCACGGAAACGGGCCCTCCGAGGGTGCCGATACGCCCGGATCAGGCCGCCCAGATGATGAACGCGACCGCCGCTGGAACCGCCCTGTGCGCGGGGGTCTCGGCTATCCACTCACGCATCACCTTGCGGCGCAAGAAATGCTCGAGCGATCAGTTGCCGATCGTCTGGAAGCGGATGTCCCGCTCGGCGTGTTCCTTTCCGGGGGCATCGACTCCGGATTGCTAGCCGCGATCGCAAATAAGCAAATCGAGGATTTGCGCACATTCACCCTCAGGATGCCGGACCCAGCGATCGATGAATCCGAGGCGGCCGCTGAGACCGCACGCACCCTTGGCACGCTCCACACCACATTGGACTGCGAACCAAATCCCGCGGAGGATCTCGTACGCCTGGTCCATCAACTCGGCTTACCGCTCGGTGACAGCTCACTCTTGCCTACATACTGGCTGTGCCAAGCGGCGCGCGAGCACGTGCGAGTTGCCTTGAGCGGCGATGGCGGAGATGAACTCTTCGGGGGATATCGACGCCATCAGATTGCGCCAGTGTTGAAGCGACATCGAAAAATCTTACGATACCTGCCAACCCGATTGATTGACCAGCGTTCCCCGGGTGGCAAGGGCACGTATATCGCAAGGCTCGTCAAAGCTGCCCGGCACAACGGCTACGACGAGTTGTTAGCCATCTTCCAGACTCCAGATCTTCGCCGGTTGCTCGGCACTGACGCAGTTCTCAATCTCCACCAGCCGTGCAGCATCGGCGGCAAGGATCCGCTCACACGAGACTTTGCGTACTACCTCTCCGACGACCTCCTCCGCAAGACCGACACCGCCTCCATGGCCGTCGCCCTCGAAGTCCGCGCTCCGTTCCTCGCGCGTGAACTCGTCGAAGCCGCGCTGCGGACGCCGCTCGGCGTGCTCATGCCCAATGGCGAACGCAAGGGCCTGCTCAAACAAGTCGCCCGCAAGTACCTCCCCGCCTCAATCGTCGACCGCCCGAAGCAAGGCTTCGCTATTCCCATCGGCCAGTGGTTCCGCGACGACTACGGCGGACTGCGTCAACTGCTGTACGACCACCTCGAGTCGGCCGACCCGTTCCCGGGGCTGGCGAGTGCGGGCGTCGGCATCAACATGAACTTCGTGCGACAGATGCTTCGCGAACACGACGCCGCGGGCGAGAAGTCACTGAACCCCTGGCACGGGCGCGACCACTCGCAGCGGCTGTACATGCTGCTGGTGCTCAGCATATGGGCAGAATGGCTCGACGGGTTGCGACCCGCCGAGCCATCGGAGTAGTCCCGAGTTGGCGAGCCGGCTCAGCCCTTGTCGAGGGTGACCTTGATCGCGTTGGGCACGTGGATGTCGCGCTGCGGGTAGGGAATGCCGATGCCGGCCTTGTCGAGCGCGTACTTCACGTCGCGCGTGAGCCGCTCCTTGACGGCCCAGTAGTCGGCGGCGTTCACCCAGACACGGACGGACCAGTCGATGGATGACCCGCCGAGTTCGCTGAGGTAGATCACCGGATCCTGATCGGGCAGCCGACCTTCAACGTTGCTGGCCGCGGCCATCAACGCCGCACGCGCCTGATCGATATCGGCTTCGTACGCGGTGCCCACCGAGACGTCGGCGCGTCGCGTCGTGTGATGAGAGACGTTCTCGATCGTATTGCCGAAGATCGCGCTGTTGGGCATGATGATGCGGCGGTTGTCGGGTGTGTCAAACGTAGTTGTGAAGAGCTCGATCTCCTCGACCTTGGCCGTCACACCGTTGACGTTGATGACGTCACCCACTCGGTAGGGCCGGAAGATGAGCAGCATGACGCCTGCGGCGACATTGCCCAGCGTGCCCGACATCGCCATGCCGATGGCAAAGCCCAGGGCGGCAACCACCGCGGCGAAGCTCGTCGCCTCGACACCGAAGGTCTGGAGGATCGTGACGGCCCCCATGATCATGATGGCCCACTTGACCAGATTCCCGAAGAACTTGGCCAGCGTGATCTCGACCCGGGCCTTGCTGGTCGCCTTGATCGTCAGCTTGCGGGCCCAGCCGGCGACCAGCAACACGACGATGATGAGAACAATCGCCACCACGATGGGCTGCGCGATAGACCACACCTCGGGCAGGGTGATCTGGTCGAAGTTGCCGCTGCTGATTTTCTCCCAAAGTTGACCGGTGGTATCCTGGAACTTGGAAGCCTCGGCAGCCTGCTCAGAACCCTCGGCGGACGAACCGCCATCTTCTTGTAAGAACATAATCTTCTCCCACAGAATTTCGGACTGTGACTAGAACGTCGCGAGAATCGTCAAGAAATACTTGACGTCGTGCTCTTTCGCATCGCCAGGATCCGAGTCGTACTCGTGCTCGGCACCCACACGGAGTCGCAGATCGGCCGTATCGGCCAGTAGCACATCGTGCGAGATGTAGCTCACCGCACGGAATTCGCCGAGATCGTCCAGCGCCGGGAAGACCTCGGTGCCGGCCGCGAACGTGTTGCGATCGTTGATCTCCCAGACGAAGTCCAGGCCAACAACGCCTTCTGGGTGCCACGTGTCGTCGGTCCCACCAAATTCGCGCGTGACGCCCGCACCAATACGACCCGCGAGCGAAGCCCGGTCCTGGCCGTTCTCCAGCAACGCACGCTCCTTGAGGAACTCGTAGCCCAGGCCACCGAACAACTGGAGCCGGGTTTCCCAATCCTGGAACTCGTCGTACTCGTACACGCCGAACACGAACGTGAAGTACCGCTCGCCGGGATACAGCCAGTCGTTCTCGCCGCGGGCCCGGCCCTCGTTCTCCGAGACACTGCCCTCGTCCTCGCCGTAGAGGTAGCGGGCCCGGAAGAGCGTGCGGAGCGTGTCGGTCTCGCGTTCGGTCTCGAAGATGGCGCGGATGTTGAGGTTCTCGGTGTTGCCGGACGACCCGGTCAGGCCGAACTCGGCCGTCCGCGTCCAGCCCTCCCAAAAGCTGGTCGGCCCGGATGTATCTTCAACGCCGGCCACTCCCTCATCGCCAGCCGCTTCGGGATCCGACTCCTGATACGGGAACTCCAGCGTTGGGAGGTCAAAGTCTGACCCCCACGCAGCGGCGGCCACCGAAAAAGCAGCCACCCCCGCCAGAATACGGGATTTGTTCGAAACGCTCATAGGGACTTCTCCTTCTCTTGCTGTCGTGTCGGCTGGCCCCACGAACCGATGACTGGGCCGACACGGGTCGAGCGGGGAGTTTACCATCCCTTTTACCGGGAGTCGAAGCCCAATCCTCGACCCGGATTTGGCGTCTGTCCGATGATTCAGCATGGTGGAATATACTCCAACAAGGCGCCGGTTCCTGACGGGCACGTTCGCGATGGGCGTGCTCACGCTGGCCGGCTGCGCCTCGTCACGGAACGGCTACGCGCTCGGCCCGCCAGCGCCCGCTTGGCCGGCGCAAAGGCGGTTTGGCAGCGATCCCTACCCAACGACCGGCCGGACGCCGGCAGCGATCGACCTGCCAGTCCCTGCCAACGCGCCGCACGTCATGCCTCGCTCGGCTTGGACACGTGAGCGGCCGAAGCTCGCCCTGGCGAACCGCATGGGCCGCATCCAGCGCATCACGATCCACCACGACGCCATGGACGCCGCGGGATTCAGCACCGCGGGGCAGGCCCGCCAACGGCTGAGCAACATCCACCGGGCCCATACCGACAATGGTTGGGCCGACATCGGCTACCACTATGTCATCGACCCGACCGGCACCGTCTGGGCGGCGCGCCCGGTCCAGCTCCAAGGGGCACATGTCCGAGACTGGAACGAGCACAACCTGGGCATCATGCTCATGGGCAACTTTATGCACGAGCGGCCGACGCCCCAGGCGTTGGCGTCGCTGAAAGCCCTGGTGCGCAGCGAGAGCGCCCGCTACCGCGTGCCGGCCTCGCGGATCAGCACCCACCGCGAACTGGCAAATACGGCGTGCCCCGGCGACAGCCTGCAGCGTCAGGTCGATGCCGCTCGCAGCCAACGCCTCGCCGGCTTCGCGTAGATCCGGTTCTCACGATTTCCTGATTAGCCCTGCTCGGCCCCGCCGGCGTGATCCTGTTCACCAAAGATGGCGCTGCCGACACGCACGAGGTTCGCGCCTTCTTCGATTGCCACCTCGAAGTCGCCCGACATGCCCATCGACAGGATGTTGAACGCGCGGCTCACCATGCCCTCGCTCACGACCTCCTCGAACAGCTCGCGACAACGGCCGAACACGATGCGGCTGTCCTCGGGGCTGCCCGTGTCCGGGGCCATGGTCATTAGGCCACGCAGGCGCAGGTGGATCATCGAGTGGATCTGCTCAACGACATGCATCAGGGCGGGCGACGGGCACCCCGCCTTGCCGGCCTCGCCGGAACAGTTGATCTGGAGCAGGATCTCCACCGGCTTGTCACGCTTGAGCCCGACCTCCTGGAGTTCCTCGGCCACCCGCAGGCTGTCCACGCTGTGGATCAGGCGGCTCGCGTCGGCAACCTGCCGGGCCTTGTTCCGCTGGAGCTGGCCGATCATGTGCCAGCGGATGGGCTCGTGCTTGGACGCCGGATCTCCCCCGAGGGCCGCCCCTAACGATCGCATACGCGACACTTGCTCGTCGAGCATCGGGGCCCGCTGGAGCAATTGTTGCACGCGGTTCTCACCAAAATCCCGGTGGCCGGCTTGCACGAGTTGGAGGATCTGGTCTGGCTCGGCGTACTTGGTCACGGCCACCAGCAGAACCTGCTCGCTACGGCGTCCGGCCTTCGCGGCCGCACGCTCGACCCGCTCACACACATCGGTGTAGCGGGTGAGGAGGTCGCCCTCGGACATTGCCGGCCCTGCGATCGCCATGCCCTAGCATACGCCCCGAAGGACACGCACGGGCAAGCCCCGACTACTGGTTTTCCGAGCCTTTCAGGAGCTCTCAACGCATGGCCATGACCACCGAGTTACCCCCGCGAGACCAACCCATCGAGCAGGGCCAGCCCGCACCCGGATTCACCCTGCTGACTCAGGACCGCGAGGAGTGGACGCTCAGCGACGCCCTCGAGAGCGGCGACGTGGCGATCTGCTTCTACCCGATGGACTTCAGCTCGGTCTGCTCGGCCGAGATGAAGTGCGTGAACGACGAGATTTCCAACTGGAAGAGCAAGGGTGTCCAGGTCGTGGGCGTCTCCTGCGACAGCTTCTGGACCCACAAGGCTTGGGCCGAGAGCATGGGCCTCAAGCAGACCCTACTGGCCGACATGCACCGGGCCGTGTGCAAGGCATACGGCTTCTATTGGCCCGACCTCAACGTCTCCAGCCGCGGCACCGTGCTCGTTGGCAAGGACGATGGCGGCACGCCGGTCGTCCGCTGGGTCCAGTCGCGCGAGATCGGTAGCGCGATGGATCTCGACGACTTGCTTGCCCAACTCGCCTGATTCAGAGCTCGAACACATCTCCGCGTTTGGCGACTCGGAAACCACGACGCTCGATCCCAACGCGTGCCGGCGAATCCGCCCACTGCGCCGGGTTTGTGTGGTTCAGGTGGATGAAGTGCACTTTCTGCCGCTGGTCGTGAGGCAACGGAGAAAGCCGCTGCATCGTGTCGGTGATGCGTGGATGCGGAAACGTGCTCATGTCCCGGCCCGGGATCTCGTTGTTGTCATAAAACGTCGCGTCGAGATACGCACGATCCACACCGCGGAGAACATCGAGAAGCCGCACGCCCATGCCCTCCCACTCTTCCCACGAGTCGATATCGGGAATGAAGACCACCGAACGGCTGGGGCCGTCGATACGAAATCCAAGAACCTCGCTGTACTCCTGCCGATGCGGAACGGCGAACGGCGTCACCGTAACCCCAATCCCAAGGTCAACCGGTTCGTCAACGGTGAGCCGGCGGAGTTCAATGTTTTTGTACCGTACGAGCTGGTCCCACGGCCCGTTCGTCGAGAGGTATTCTGCCATGCGCGGAGCGACGTAGGTCGGCACCGCCGAAGCCCCCATCGACTCGTGCCCCAGGAACATCAAGCCCGTGTAGTGCCCCATGTGCGCGTGCGTGAGGAACACGCCATCGAGCCGGATCGGCGCCTCCGCTTCGGGATGCGCCCGGCTGAGTGCCCAAGCCTGTTCCCGTAAGTCCGGCGTGGCTTCGATGATCCAGCGTCGCCCCGTGTTCGGATCCACGATCCCCAACGAGGTCGCCAGCCTCCGCTGGGTGGGGTCGGCCCGAGCGGGGTGCCCTGCAGGCGAGTTCATCTGCGGTGAGCCCGCATCTTGCGCCGTCCCAAGCACGATGAGGTAAGGCCCATCGCCGGCGAAATCGCCGTCGTGGGTTTCTTTCACAGAGGCGACACACCCGGCAAAAAAGGCACTGCCTACAGATATGAATGCAATAGCCACCAACCAGAGCCTTGCGCGGAATTCCCCGGACAAACTGGCCATGCCAATACCCCCCATCATATGGGAACCGAATAAGGCTAGGCGGAGCGTGCGAACCGCGATCTGCACCGCTGCGGCGACTTGCTGCCCAACAGCCCGAATGATATTCTAAACCACGGACGGCGCTACGATCACGCCACGAATAGCGGAGACAGCTTCAAGAAGTAGCCGGGTCGGCCGATCGACGCAGGCCTAAACTAAGTTAGTGTGTATGACCCGGCCCCGTAGCTCAGCGGTTAAAACACGCGACTCATAACCAAGAGCAACACTACAACGCAATGCCAAAAAGCCCGGCGCTCTGCCAGGGCCGATCTTCGCGAAGGGGTCGTGTCGATCGATCGGCCTTTGTATTCCTACATCCATCCAAATGGAGTCCACGAATATAGTAGTGAATGGATCACCGCCCGATCAACGATCCGAGTAATAGCCCGGGCGATCAAGGCGCTTGGGTAGCGTCCTCTGCCGGTCCGACGCGCATCCACACCTGCACCTCAGTCTGGTACAGCCCGTTGAGTTGTGAGATCTGGTCGATGAGTTTGGCGAGTACCGGGTTGCGGGTGTCGTTGTGATCGCTTGAGATGTCACTGGTGACCTGGATGATCCAGAATGGGGTGTTGTTGAAGGCATCTGCGCTCGTACCCGTTTCCTGGTCCATCCGTAGGGTGAGGCTTCGCGCAAGAATCCGGCCTCTGTTTGGAGGTCAGGACGATGAAGAAGAGCAGACTCAGCGAGGAGCAGATCGCCTTCGCGCTTAGGCAGGCCGAGGGCGGCACGCCGGTGCGAGAGATCTGCCGCAAGATGGGTGATTCTGAACAGACGTTCTACCGGTGGAAGAAGAAGTACGCCGGGATGGGCGTAGCCGAGGTGCGTCGGCTGAAGCAGCTCGAGGGTGAGAATCGCAAGCTCAAGCAGCTTGTTGCTGATCTGAGTCTCGACAAACACATCTTGCAGGACGCCCTCAAGGGAAAGCTCTGAGGTCTGGTCGTCGCCGGGAGATGGTGAAGAAGACGCAGGCGGCGTACGGCGTGAGCGAACGCCGGGCGTGCGAGGTGGTTTGCCATCCCCGGGCCACGCAACGCTACGCGAGCGTCAAGGACCATCAGGCCGTGCTGAGATCACGAATCAAGGAAATCGCGGGCGTGCATGTCACGTGGGGCTATCAGCGAATCTGGATCAAGCTGCGCCGGGAGGGCTGGCTCGTGAACCGCAAGCGGATCTACAGGCTGTACCGGGAAGAAGGCCTCTGCGTTGGTCGGCACAAGCCGCGTCGACATCGCAGCAGCGTGACGCGACCTGAGTTGACCAGGGCGACTCACACCAACGAGAGCTGGAGCATGGACTTCATGTCTGATCAGCTCTTCGATGGCCGCCGATTCCGGCTGCTGACGATCGTGGATGACTTCACACGCGAGAGTCTGGCGATCGAGGTGGCCAGCGGCTTGCGCGGCGACGACGTGGCGAGGGTGCTCGATCGGATCAAAGCCGAGCGCGGCTCGCTGCCACAGAAGATCCGCGTGGACAACGGGAGCGAGTTTACGAGCAAGCGGCTCGACCAGTGGGCGTATCTGAATGGGGTGCGTCTTGACTTCAGCAGGCCCGGAAAGCCCACGGATAACGGGTTGATCGAGGCCTTCAACGGGCGGATCCGCGCCGAATGCCTCAACGAGAACTGGTTTCTTTCGCTCGACGATGCCAGGGAGAAGATCGAAGGCTGGCGGCTGCATTACAATCAAGATAGACCACACAGCGCCTTGGGCAACCTGGCCCCCAAGGGATCCTGCATCATCCGGCCAGGCGGACCCGGCCGGATGATGCAGGATCCCTAACCCTCAAGCTGGTACAGGAACGGGGACAAGCGCAGTCACAGCCTACCTCAAGTTCTATTTGGACTATAGAAACTCGGTTATCATGGCACTCTGGTGCCCTATCCTATTTTGTACTTGTAGTGCATGAGCACGCGATTTGCTGTGGGCCAATCTCGTGTAAATCATTGTCCCAACAGCAATTAGCCCCGTAGCTCAGCGGTTAGAGCACGCGACTCATAATCGCTTGGTCCCCGGTTCGAATCCGGGCGGGGCTATTGATTGATCTAGGCAGGGCTAGGCCGGACGTCGGACGTCACCCTGCTCGGCCACGGGCTCGGCTAGGGTGGCTCCGACCAGTTCCGCAAGAACCGAGCCCTCGAAGGGCTTCTCCAGGAAACGCACACCAGGGATGCCCACCAGCTTCTTGCGGGGGGCGTCCTTGAACCCGCTGATGATGATCATCGGAACATCGGACACCCTCCGGATGTTCTCAGCGAGTGTCTCACCATCACCTTGCGGCATGTTCAGATCGCTGATAATCAGATCCGCACCGTGCAACTTGAACAGGCTCAGAGCCTGCGCACCCGAGCACGCCGACTCGCACCGGTATCCCATGCCACCGAGGCGCGCAGTTAGTGCTGCCAGCACACCACGGTCATTGTCAACCAACAGGATGGACTTCGGAACTGTGATTGCCATTGGTTCACCCTGAATGAGTGTCATGCTGCCACCGACGTCGCTGCGCCGAGGGCGTCCAATACCGTGCTCGCCTCATAGGGTTTCGTAAGGAAGCCCACAGCGCCCGCCGCCTTGGCCTGCTCCTTCACCGTATCCTGGATATTGGCTGTCAGGAATATAACCGGGACCTCGGACGTGCTGTCCTCAGCCCGGAGCCGGCGGAGTACCTCGAACCCATCCATGTCTGGCATCCGCAGGTCGAGCAGGATGACATCCGGGAGGCTGGCCTGGGCTGCGGCCAGGCCGGTCGGCCCATCACCAGCGAGAGCCCGGGCCCGCGGTCGGTCACACCAATCCTGACTTCGCCGGGAACGTCTGAACTGATGGCACTGAGCACGATCGTGCTGCCCTCGGGCGAGAACTTGATGGTGTTGGTCATCAGGTTACTAATGACGCGGCGCACTTTCTCTTCGTCGGCAAAAACCATCGGCAGGCCTTCCTCGACGTATTCTTCGATCACGATTGACCGGGACGAGGCCTTGCGTGCCAGGGCCGCGCGGCCGTTCTCAAATATGGTCTCCGCGGTATACGACCGATGCTCCACGCGCAACCGTCCAGCGCACAGCTTACTCGAATCGAGCAAATCTTCGACCATGTGGTTTAGGTCAACGACCGCACCGGACATGATCTTGAGATACTCTCCCTCTTGTCCGGAAACAGGCCCTGCCAACCCGTCGTTGATGATCGATGCAAATTCCTTGATCACCGCCAGCGGAGTTCGGAACTCGTGCGACACATCATCGACGACGCGATGTGCTCGCTCGGCCATCGCGTTCAGATCCGTGTTCTGCTTTGCGATGAGATCGCTCGACCTGCGGAGGTCCTCGGTCGTGGCCTGCAGGTCACGGGTCCTGCTCTCAACCAGCGCCAACGCATTCGCCCGGGCGCACCCAAGTAGCCAGACGAAGCCCGCCGTCAGAGTACTCAAGACCAGGCCGTATAGCATCCCAATCGTGCTCTACGAAGAATGGACGCCTGCATCGAACGCCGGGCTGCTCTAGTTTGTCCTGCACCAGCGTGATGCGATGGGTGAGCGTCGGCTCTCCCGTCCAAATGGCCGTCTCGACGGCGTTGCGACGGTTCGATTCCGAACCCACGTCGTATCCCCACGCGAGCATGTTGTCCTCGAGCGGATCGATGAACTTGATCGGGTAGAGCACGTCGTGCTCGCCAACCGTCTTGATGCGATACTCCGGCGCATGATCAGCCCGTTCGCGTGCGAGGAACTGCTCGAGTTCTTCCTTGGGCACACGCTCGATGAACCCCATCCCGATGGTCCCGGGGAACTCCTCGGCGAGATCTCGAGACTTGACATAATCGCGAAACTCCAAGCGGCTGACATGTTCACTGCCAGCGTACATGCCTCTTGCGCCTTTCAACCCATACACCGGAAGATAGACACGCCGGCCCGCTTCGACGATGACACGATCCGTGAGCCTCTCAAACTGAATCTGGGCGGTTTCGATCTCTCGAGAAGTGGTCCGCTTGGAGACCAACGCCGTCATCGCGATCCCAATGGCGAACACCAGGACAACGGTGGCCGCAAGCCAGAGCCGGGCCCGGGTCTTCGGGCGGCGCGCAATGGCCACCTCTGCATTCGATTGCGTGACTCGGGTCATAAACGTGGACGCTCCAAGCAGCACGAAGAGCCAAGAAGTGTGCAAGGCCATCGTGGAGAAGAACGGCACGCTCCAGAGGGCCCCATCGTCGATGAGCGATGACGCCCCGGCCATGAAGCCGATCGCGATCGTTCCCATCGTGAACGCGGATGCGAGCCACTTCATGGACTCTCGCGAGTTCCGAGTTGAGCAGAGAGCAAGCGGCACGCTCATCAGCAACATCGCCAGAGCCGTGGCCTGCGACATGCGCCCCGGCAGGTGCCCGGTGTCTCGTACGCGAGAGATCGTGTCGATCGCAAACAATTCGTCGATGCCAAGGTTCACGCCCGCCACCATCTCCGTGATGGTGAGCAAGGCGAGCACACCAGCGAGACTCGCGGCAACCAACGCAAGGCGACGTGGCCAGGTGCTCCGGCGGCAGTTTCGGTACGGCATGTTGAGGCAGAGCAGCGAGACACCGCCCAGGCACAGCCCGAGCGCTGTATTGAACGTCATCGCCGGCAATCCGGGCAGCAGAGAAGTCACACTCTCCCAGTGGAACTTCCAGGCCAGCATAACCAGAGCGGTAACCCCGCACGCGATCACGCCGATCAGGCGCACCGCGTGCGACACCCAGAAGCGACTCCCGCGCTCGATCCTGTCGTCTTGGACTGTCTCAATGGCGACATTATTTAGGGGGCTGTGAAGCGACAAAGCACGAGGTCTGTCGGCACACCGCAACCCATCCTGAGGTCAAAGTACCCGGACCATCGGTGTAGCACCCCCGTTTCCCCTACTCAAAGTGGCTTGAAACCCACAAGGCCACGTCCCGTAACCAACTCGTCGAACTGGATCAGGAATCTACGAGGGTGGGAAGAAAGCTATGGCCATTTCATGCGCCAGAAGCGTCACACAACCCGATCGGCACCGGCCGCACGCTCCAGCCGTTGACGCTCGGCCTCATCAAGCCGGCCGGTCAATCCCAGTGCTTCGTACACGTCCAACCGCGACCGCGCGTCGGCAGCCGCATACGCCGCATCGGTATCAATCACGCGCTTGTCCATGATCATCTCGAGCTGCTCGCGTGAGTACTCGGGCTTGTTGGCCGCCGTGGATGCCGTGCCGTACTGGTTCAGGTTTGATGCAAAAATCCCTGCCGCGCTCACCGGCAGAAAGTCCTCGTACCGCAAGCCTTCGTGAGAGACACACCCCTGCCTCACGAGTTCCTGCATATCGGTCTCGGTCATCGAGCCGGCCGCCGCCAGTCCCGCCTTGGTCGGTACGTACTCAGCATACACCAAGCCCTTGGCCAACAAGCCACCCAGCGTTTTCGGGAAACTCGCGAACGCGTCGGTGTGCATCTGCAAGAATGCTTTCTCGTCACGCTTGGCCAGATCGGGATCTTCCGCCCGCGCCCCTTCGAACGCGGCCAGGCACCGGTCGTACATCGCTCGCCCCGCCGGCGTCGTCGCGTAGAAGCGCTGCTCGATCTCGCCGAAACGCGCGGTGTGCGATCCCTCGACCTCGCTGCCGTCCGCTTCTACGAACACCACCGGCTCGGTCAGCGCCCGGTACGCATCCTGCCGTAGCAACACCGGCGTGTCCGCCGCCGGGCCCTCGGTAAAGTCCTTGAAGCCCGCGTGCGGCAGTTCCGACAAGTCCAGATCCGCCTCGCCCAGCCGATCGGCCAACGCCGCAATGTGCGAGCCCAGCACGCCCGAATCGATATCGGCATCACCGACGCCCCGCACCCTATCTGCGCCAAGGTGCTTGAAATGCAACGCCAGCCAGTCGGGCCCGCTCATCAGCAGCATGCCCTCGAACGCCCGAGCCGCCCGCGTCTCGAACGTCGCCCGATCGCTCTCGCCCATGCAGAACTTCATCGCCGCCGTGTACACGTCCATGCACAGCGTGTTGGGCGTCAGGTGGTTCAGGTGGTGCCGCTCGAAGCACGCGATGTCGGCGGCGATCTTGAACCCACCCTGGCACAAGTCCGTGTACAACCCGTGGTCGCGGGCCCGCCCCGTCCACTTGAAGATCCGCCCCGTCGCCTCACCGATCAACTCGTCGGCATCGTCCCAAGTCAGCCCGCCGTCGCTCTCACTCTTGTTAACCAATTCGATGGCACGTTCCGAAAACACCTGCCGGTCCGCCAGCACCGCCTCGATGCGCGCCCGTGTACTCTCATCGAAGTAGTCGGTCATCAGCAGCGACGTGAACACCCGGTGCTCGGGCTTCTCGGGCGAGCGGAACGCCGTCGCGATCACAGGCTGGCTCTTCGCACCGATCGACGTCGTGTCATAGAAGTTATGTGGCTCCATCCCGAAGCACCCGAAGAACCGCGTCACGAGCCGGTACTCGTCGGCCCGTCCGATCCGGATCGCCCCGTGCCGCTCACCGCCCGTGCGCTCGACCTCCTCGTCGCTCACCACAAAGCCCGGGTGCCGCACCGACAGCAGCCCGCACACCGCCCGGTTGCACACCGCGTTGACCGCCTGCGCCTTGTCATACAACGGCACCTCCCGCCCGAACATCGCCGAAAGCTCGGCAAACAAACGATCCTGCATCTCGATCTTGTCGGCAAAGCCGGGGGGCATCTCACACTCCGTCGCAAGGAGATTGGCCAATCCCAATCGTACGCGCTACGGGACAGGCCCCACCCAAGTACGCGCCGCACTGGAAGTCGCCGCCCGGCACGGGGTCAATCCAGCCCCTTCACGATCCCTGCCGTCAGATTCTCGCGCCCACCCTCGGTAATCACCACATCGTCCTCGATCCGCACGCCCTGGATCTCCTTGCGCAACGAATCGACCACCCCCCACTGCACGGCATCGCCAAACTTCTCCCGCGTCTCGGCCACCTCGATCAACCCAGGAATGAAGTACAGCCCAGGCTCGATGGTGAACCCGTGCCCCGCCTCCAGCGGGATGTCGACACGAACGCCCACACCACCCGGCCCCTTCCGCGGCTCGCGCCCGGGCAGCCGCCCGCCCGCGCCGCGCACGCCCAGGCCGATCATGTGCCCAACACCGTGCGGAAAGAATAAGCCCGCCACGCCGCGCTCGACCAGTTCCGCCGCGTCGCCCTTGAGTGCGCCCAGGCCGATCAGCCCCTCGAGCACCACCTCGCTGCACCGTCGGTGCACGTCGTGCCACTCCACACCCGGCTTGCACATCGCCAGCCCGGCCTCTTCCGAGTCGATCACGATGTTGATCACGTCCCGCTGCGTTTGCGTCGGCTCGCCCACCGACCAGGTGCGTGTCACGTCGCCCGCGTAGCGCTTGTGCGACGCGCCCGAATCGACCAGCACGCACTCACCCTTCGAGATCACCCGATCCCCCGGCGCAAAGTGCAGCACCGCCGCATTCGGCCCGCTGCCCACGATCGTGTCGTACGGCGTGCCGTCCCCACCATTGCGAAAGAACTCCGCCTCGATCTCCACCTGCAACTGCCGCTCGGTCATGCGCGCGGCCTCTCCGCTGGTCAGCACGCGGTGCGCGTACGCGTGCCCCGCCGCGGTAGCCGCAGCGGCGTTGCGCATGTTGGCAATCTCCACTTCATCTAACACCCGCCGCGAGTGCAGCAACGCCTCGGCCAGCTCCGCGCTCAGCTTCGCATCGACACCCCCGCCATACCCACCAACCGGGCACCCCAGCATCGCCACCGAGCGCCCGCGACGCTCCACCAGCCACGACCCAAGCTCGGCCAGCGGCGCGCCCTCCCACGTCACGTCACCCTCCCACGTGCGATGCGCCTGCGTCACCTCGGGCGCGAACACCCGCCACGGCGTCTCGCTCTCGTCGGCAAGGTCGATCGCCAGCACACCCCCCGGGCATTGCTGCTCGGTCAGGTAGTAGTAATCGCTGTGGGCCATGAACGGGTACACCCGGTCGTGCTGCCCGGGCACCGAGATCATCTCCCCCGCCCCCAACAACACAACCGGCATGGGCCCCGACGCCCCCACCACCTCCCGCGCCCGCTCACGCAACGCCGCTGCGGTCCGCCGGCGGCGGGCAAGGAGATGGTCGGCGGCAACGGCTTCGGTCGGCTGGCTCATGAGCCCAGTGTATGAACCCAGTCGAGCGAGGCCGACCTATCCTTGTTTCCCACCCCAAGAACAGGAGATTTCCCATGGCCATCCGACTCGGCGACACCGCACCGGACTTCACCGCCAAGAGCACCCAGGGCGACATCAATTGGCACAACTGGCTCGGCGAGAGCTGGGGCGTGCTCTTCAGCCACCCGGCAGACTTCACGCCCGTCTGCACCACCGAGCTCGGCGCCGTCGCCAAGCTCAAGCCCGAGTTCGACAAGCGCAACGTCAAGGTCGCCGGCCTCTCGGTCGACCCGCTCGACAGCCACGAGAAGTGGGCGGGAGACATCGAGGAAACCCAGGGCGCCGCCCTCAACTTCCCGCTCATCGCCGACGACGACCGAAAAGTCTCCGACGCCTACGACATGATCCACCCGAGCGCCGACAACACCATGACCGTGCGCTCGGTCTTCGTCATCGGCCCGGACAAGAAGGTCAAGCTCACCCTGACCTACCCCGCCAGCACGGGCCGAAACTTCGACGAGCTCCTCCGCGTCATCGACTCGCTCCAGCTCACCGCCAAGCACAAGCTGGCCACGCCGGCTAACTGGAAGCAGGGCGAAGACTGCATCATCGTCCCGGCCGTCAGCAACGACGAGGCGAAGGAGCTCTTCCCGGGTGGTTTTACCGAGGTGAAGCCATATCTGCGGACGACGAAGCAGCCGAGCTGAATACCACAACTTGCGGCGAACTCGATCGCCGCAAGTGGGCAATGATGCTAGTGTGACCACCACCGCCGACACCCTCACCCCCGCCGTCCGTGCCAAGCTCGACGAGCTCACCGAGCAGTACCGCGCCGTGGGCACGCAGCTCGAAGACCCAAGCGTCCTGGCCGACCACGAGCAGGTCCGCGATCTCTCCATCCGCCGCTCGGCCCTGGCCGCCGTCGTCGAGGGCTACCAGCGCTACACCGGCCTGCTCGAAGAAGCCGCCGACCTCCGCCAGGCCATCGACTCGGGCGAAGACGCCGAACTGGCCGAGATGGCCCGTGCCGAGCTGCCCATCCTCGAAGCCCGCGCCGCCGAAGAGATCGAGTCCGTCAAGGCCGCCCTGGTCTCCAGCGACGACAACCTCGTCGGCTCGGTCATCCTCGAGCTCCGCGCCGGCACCGGTGGAGACGAGGCCCAGATCTGGGCCAAAGACCTGCTGGCCATGTACGAGAAGTACGCGAGCCAGAAGGGCTGGGCCTTCGAGGCCCTCGACTTCACCGGCGGCGAGAGCCACGGCGGCGTCCGCTCGGCCACGGCCAGCGTCAAGGGCGAGGGCGTCTGGGCCGAACTCAGCTTCGAGGCCGGCGTGCATTCCGTCAAGCGCGTCCCCGCCACCGAATCGCACGGCCGCGTCCACACGTCCACCGCCACCGTCGCCGTGCTGCCCGAGCCCAAGGCCGTTGAGGTTAAGATCGACTGGGCCAATGACGTCACCGAGCACGTCACCACCTCGCAGGGCCCCGGCGGGCAGAACGTCAACAAGGTCGCCACCGCCGTCCACCTCGTCCACGACCCCACCGGCATCGAGGTCCGCATGCAGGAGAGCAAGAGCCAGCACCAGAACCGCGAGAAGGCTCGCCGCCTGCTCATGGCACGCCTCTACGAACGCCAGCTCCGCGAGATCGAGGCCGAACGCTCCGCCGAACGCAAGAGCCAAGTCGGCACCGGCGAAAGGTCCGAAAAAGTCCGCGTCTACCGCTACCAGGACGGCATCGTCGCCGACCAACGCCTCGACACCAAGTTCCAGCTCCGCCAGACCCTCTTCGACGGCGACCTCACGCCCCTCATGACCGCCCTGATCGAGCAGCGCACCGCCCAGCGGCTGACCGACCTGTAAAAACGCCTCAAGACACATCCCGTGCCAGCCGATGCGCCCCATAGGAGAATCGCTATGGGACGCAAGCACGCCATCACCATCCTGATGCTCGCCGCCGGGGCCGTCGTCCTGTTCGTGTCGATCGAACCCCGCCAGGGTGAAGCCACCCTCCAGCACCAACTCCCCGAGCCGTACGAGCCCGCGGTCGATCTGGGCACCCTCCAGGGCCGAGACTACGACGTGCGCATCGAGGTCACCGAGGCCGGCCACGTCTACACCGTTGTCGATCACGACGGCGTGGTCATCGACGAGCGCCTCCCGCTCGAGATGCTCGGCCAGAAGTACCCGCTGCTGGCCCCCCAAGACTTTTGGGCCGACGAGTTCGGGAACGACCTGGGCCCGCTCATGGTCGTCCCTGACGACGACTATTAGGCCCAACCTCGCACGCCGGCCCCTACCCTATCCGGTGACGCCCAAAGCGCCGACATCCCTGCCTATACCCAGCGAATGCGCCCACGTCGCGCTCTTCGGCGGCACCTTTGACCCGCCACACCTGGCCCACGTCACGCTAGCCGACCTCGGTCGCCGCGAACTCGAAGGCCGAGTCAGCGCGCCGGTTTTCCTGGCCTTCGTGCCCGCCGCCCGCTCGCCCCACAAGGACAACGCCCCCACCGCCACCGACGCCCAGCGCCTCGACATGCTCGCCCTGGCGACCGAGGGCCTCGAACACGCCGGCATCTGGACCGACGAACTCGACCGTGCCACCCACGGCGAGCCCAGCTACTGGGCCCGCACGCTCGAGCGCGCCAAGTCGATCCTGCCCGACCGCACGCTCTGGTTCATCATCGGCGCCGACCAAGCCACCAGCTTCCACCGCTGGCGCACACCCCGAGAGATGCTCCAATTCGCCCAACCCACCATCCTGCCCCGCGAGCCGATTACCAGTGCAACCGATCTGCGCGCGGCGATGGCGAATACTGATTTCTGGAACGAAAAAGAACTCGACCACTGGGCCGAGTCCTTCGTCGATATTGACTCGTTGCCGGCCGCCTCGACCGAGGTCCGCGACGCCAAGGGCTCGCCCTTCGAGACGCCGCTGCACCCGAAAGTGCTGGCCTACGCCCGGCAGAACGCTCTTTACGGCCTGAGCTGAGCGATCACGCCCCCGCCGCCACCGCGCCACCTACAGCGTTCTTCAGGTCCTCGACCTTGTCGGTCTTCTCCCACGTGAAGTAGCTCTTGCCCTCACGCTCGAAGGGCTTGCGACCGAAGTGCCCGTGCCGGGCGGTCAGCTTGTAGATCGGCTTGCGGAGCTGCAGCGTCTCGATGATGCCCCGCGGCGTCAGCGGGAACACCTTGCGGATGGCCTTCTCGATCTGGTCCAGGTCTGCCTTTTCAGTCCCAAAGCAATCCACATGCACGCTGGTCGGCTCGACCACACCAATCGCGTAGCTCAGCTGCACCTCGCACACGTCGGCCAGTTCGGCCGCCACAACGTTCTTGGCGATATACCGGGCCATGTACGCCGCCGAGCGATCGACCTTCGTCGGATCCTTGCCGCTGAACGCCCCACCACCGTGCCTGCCGCGACCGCCGTAGGTGTCAACGATGATCTTGCGGCCCGTCAGCCCGGCGTCGCCGTGCGGCCCGCCGATCTCGAACTGGCCCGTCGGGTTCACGTGCACCGTGATGCCCGGGTTCCACCAGCTCCCGAGCACGGGCTTGAAGATGTGCTCGATCACCTGCTTGCGCAGCTCTTCCTGCTTCTGCTTGCCGCTCCAGCTCCGGTCGTGCTGGGTGCTCATGAGCACCGTGTCGACACGCACCGGCCGCAGCCCCTCGTACTCGATGGTCACCTGGCTCTTGGCGTCGGGTCGCAGTCCGGGGATGATCCCGTCGCGGCGCACCTGCGCCTGACGCTCGACCAAACGATGCGAGAGCTGGATCGGCAGCGGCATCAGCTCCTCGGTCTCGCGGCACGCGAAGCCGAACATGAGACCCTGGTCGCCCGCGCCCTCGCGGTCGACGCCCTGGGCGATGTCGGGGCTCTGCTTGTTGAGCGCCACCAGCACCGCGCACGAGTCGCAATCAAAACGCATCTCCGCGTCGTCGTACCCGATCTCGCGGATCGTGTCACGCACGATGTCCTGGATGTCCACGTAGGTGCTCGTCGTCACCTCGCCCGACACCACGACCAGCCCTGTGGCCACCATCGTCTCGACCGCCACCCGCGAGTGCGGGTCGTCCTTGAGCATCACGTCAAGGATGGCATCCGAGATCTGGTCGGCCACCTTGTCGGGATGGCCCATCGACACGGACTCTGAGGTAAACAGCGAGGTGCGGTTGTCGGCCATGGACTTTCGGTCTCCCGGCAAGCGGCAAAGCGAGCCATCTGGGGCGTCGGATTCGTCGAGGCTCGCTCGGGCCAACCCCGTCCTGAAGCCTCTCAAGAAGTCAGTCTAGCGGCCAGAACCCGCATGTCTCGCCCTAGGCTTGTCCATGCCCACCCCCGCCGGCCCCAGAACGCGATCCGCCAAGCCGACCAAGCGGCCCACCAAGCGCCAGACGACCAAAACATCCCCAAACGGCACCGATTCCAAAAAGGCCCTCACCTATGCCGACTCGGGCGTCGACATCGACGCCGGCGACCGCTTCGTGGGCGCCATCATGGGCCTCATGCGACGCACCCACGGCCCCCGCGTCCTCAGGAACGACGGCGGATTCGCCGGCCTCTTCCGCCTGGACTTCAACGAGAAGCTCTTCAAGCGGAACTACAAGGAGCCCGTCCTCGTCGCCGCCACCGACGGCGTGGGCACCAAGCTCAAGCTCGCCCGAGACATGGACACCTTCGACACCGTGGGCCAGGACCTCGTGGCCATGTGCGTCAACGACCTCATCGTCGAGGCCGCCGAGCCCCTGTTCTTCCTCGACTACCTGGCCATCCCCAAGGTCGAGCACCAGATGCTCGTCGACCTCGTCAAGGGCGTCTCCAAGGGCTGCGAACTGGCCGGATGCAGCCTGCTGGGCGGCGAGACCGCCGAGCTCCCGGGCATCTACCCCGAGGGCGAGTTCGACATGGCCGGCTTCGCCGTGGGTGTCGTCGAGCTCCGACGCGCCACCAGCAGCATGAAGGTCGAGCCCGGAGACGTCGTCCTGGGCCTGGCCTCCAGCGGCGTCCACTCCAACGGATTTAGCCTCGTCCGCCGGGTCATCGACCACGCCAACCTCGACCTGCACACCGTCTACCCCGAGCTCGACGCCGAACAATCACTCGGCCAAGTCCTGCTCACCCCCACGCGCATCTACGCCAACAGCATCACCCGCATCTTGCGCGGCTACAAGGTCAAGCGCGTCGTCAGCGGCATGGCCCACATCACCGGCGGCGGGCTGGCCGGCAACCTCGAGCGAAGCCTCCACCCTGGCGTCGACGCAGTCCTCGACCGCAAGGCCTGGCCCGTCCCGCCCATCTTCAACTTCCTCAAGAAGCACGGCAACATCCGCGCCCCCGAGATGGACAAGGTCTTCAACATGGGCGTGGGCTACTGCGTCATCGTCCGCCCCACCTTCGCCGACGCCATCGCCGACAAGCTCGCGCGCCTCGGCGAAGGGGTGACCCGGATCGGCGTGATCCGAAAGGGCGAGGGCCGCGTCTTGTTTAGGTCTTGATCGGGTTTCAACCGGATTCTGCCCACGCCATGAGGGAAATTAGGGACATTCCCGATTGCACCCAAGACCAAACTGTGTACGAATCGTATTGTGATTCCGTGTGATTCTGGTATACTGGAAGCACATAGGGGAGGTCGCGGCACGTGCCGCCCTCTGTCAGCGAGGCGTCGCTCGGGCTACAGGGCCCAAGCGACATAGGTTTGGTTGCAGCCCGAAAGTCCCGCCGGTGTTCCCTCGGCCGTCATCACGACGCCCGACCGGCAACTGCCCGGGGCAGACCATTCCGTAGCGACGGGGACAGTTCCATGCGAGTGCAAAGACTCGGCCGTAGCCAGCACAAGAGGGGCTTCACGCTCATCGAGTTGCTGGTCGTCATCGCCATCATCGCCCTTCTGATCGGCATCCTGCTGCCGGCGCTGGGGAGTGCCCGTCTGCTCGGGTACCAAGCCGTCTCGCTCAGCAACGTCCGGCAGTTGCAAGTCGCCTTCTTCAACTACAAGGCCGACTTCAACGACGACATCCCCATGAAGATGTCGTGGCGCAATGGTGGCATCGGCGGTTGGTGTACGTGGAGCTTCGGCGGCAAGGACGCATCCGAGTATTACCGCACGTATGCCGGCGGTGTCTTCGACGAGCCAGCGTTCACCAAGCCGCTCAACCCCTACGTGTATCCAGATCTCAACCTGCCCGAGCCAACGGGGTACAACCCCGACCCAATCCGTTACGAAGAAGGCCGCCCCGACGACGATCAGCGCGAGATTGTGGAAATGCCGGCCTTCCGCTCCCCCGGGGATAAGAAGACCCACCAGCGGAGCTGGCCCGCTCCCAACACCCAGCTCAGCAGCTACGACGATGTGGGCACCAGCTACCACGTGAACATGCGTTGGTGGGATGCCGGCGACATGCGGTCGTTCTCGGCATGGGGCCCCTCACCGATTCGGTATCCCAAGGGCAGCGCCCGCTGGGAAGAGGGTATGAAGCGTTTCCGTCAGGCCGAGTTCTTCGATGCGTCAAAGATGGTCTGGATCCACGATCAGACCGCCGACGTCGTCGCCAACGACCCTCAAGGCCGCGATTGGCTCGGCGAGTTCAACGAGAACAACAAGAGCGTGATGGCTTTCTATGACGGCCACGCCGCATACCTGAGCATCGAGCCCAAGGATCCCTCGGATCCCGATGGCAACCTTTCGACCGAGTTCTACACATTTATCTTCAACCCTCGCTAAACATCACGAGTTCGTGAGGCTACAGAAGGGCCGCGCTCCGCGTGGCTCTTTCTCTATCCCCACGGGTTCCAGTTGGATGCCCCAAGGAGTTGCCATCGATGTCAGATTTCGTGCAGGAGTTGAAGTACAAACTCCAACCAATCCAAGAGAAACTCGGCATGGGCGAGAAGCCCATCGGACGCTTACTCATTTATGTCGGGATCGTCGTGATCGGCTTCGGTGTCCTGCTCTGGGCGATCGTTCCCAGTGGCAAGCCACTGACCTCAAACGCACGGAATCCTGATGCCGTGATACCAGACGCCGAGCCAGAGCCTGACGCCCCACCGAGAGAAATTCCCGGCGGATCGAGAGTCGCACCGGGCAGCTAAACGGGCTCTGCCTGTACCCTTAACACAAGATCAACGCCCCGGGCGATCAATCCGATCGCCCGGGGCGCGTTGTTCGATGCTCCGCATTTTCTTATGGGCAACCAAGATCGTACGTGTTGCCAAATTCCTGATAGTCAAAGATCGTGAACGACCCATCCCCGTCCCAATCCGCCACCGGATCCATCGCGTCGAAGGCGTTGCCGAAGGCCTGCTGGTCGAAGATGGTCAGGCTGCCGTCGCAGTCGAGGTCGGCCGTGCAGCCGGTCCAAGAACCCCGCGCTCGCGCTTGGGGCTCGGATCTGAGGAGGGTGCCCATCCATCCGAGGCCCAAGCGCGAGCGCGGGGTCTTCGGATTCCAATACTTGGCCCGCCCTACTCCCGCGCCGCCGCCCCCACGACCTCCGCCAGCCGCTCGGCTAGCGATCGCGGTGCCTCGGATACCTCGAACGGATCATCCATGCCCGTCGGCTGCTGCTCGGCGGCCGGCACCGCGTGCGAGCCCACCAGCAGCCACGATGGCCCGTGCACCGCGAACGCGATCCCCTCCCCCAGAGGCGGGGCCCACGCGGGCGTCGCATCGATCGCCAGCGCCCGCACGCGTGAGGTGTCCGACCTCGAAGATCGCGTCACCCGTTCGAAGAGCGATGCAACGGTGCCTTCTCCGACCGCGAGCACAACAACTCTCGCATCGAGCGCCGTCGCGATGCCAGCCAGATCGGCCTCCGCGAGGGCACCGGCAAGCCGCATCCGGTCCTCGGCCTGCCTGGCATCAACCATGAGCACAACGACGCGCTCCGCGTCGCCGGCTACAGCTACGGCATGCAACGTGGTCGCGCGTCCCCGAGCATCGACGCCGATCGCGTGCCCGAAGATCTCGTTCTCACGCACCGGCCCGGGCGTACGCCCCAGTTCCGCCAACGATTCAACGATCGTGCCGTCCAGCGGGATGGGCTCGAACCACGCCGAATCGACCTCCACGGATTCGATCGTCGCCCGCGCCAGCACCGTGCCCTCGCGCTGCACCTCCATGGCGACAAGCCGGAAGTCGGCCCCTACGTTCAATTCCAAGGCGGCTCCAAACGCAACACCGGCGTAGCGATCGCTCTCGCCCGACGCCACCCTCGACCACGACAGCGGCGGCATCAGCGCGAGCAAACGATCGGGTTCGCCAGCCAGCGCCAGATCGATCTGCGGTGCCAGCAACGGTGGCAGCACGCTCTCGATCGCCCCACGGCCGAATGGCTCGGGCAGCACGGCCGTAAACACGCGCGAGCGGTCGCTCTGCCGCCAGGCGAGCAACCGCCCGGGCTCGGCATAGATGCGAAGCGGATCGCCACGCCCCAGGGCCAACGCGATGGCCGGTTGCTCGCCAGGCCGGACAGCCACGATCATCTCGCTGCGCGCCGCGGGCGCCTTACCGCGGGAGACCTCGATCTCCATCCGCTCGGCGGTGGGCTGCTGGCGGTAGGCCTCGCTTATCGGCGCGATGGCCGACCCTTCCTGGGCCCATGCGACAGCCGCAACCACGAGCACGCCCAGCCCAGCCGCGATCCGCCTCACGCCTTCACCCCAGTACCCATCGCTTCGAGCGTCCGCGCGACGCTCTTTTCCCAGCCCGGGGGCACCAGCGCCGGTGCCAGGTCGGCCAGCGGCTCGATCACGAAGCGTCGCTCCCCCATCCGCGGATGTGGCACGGTCAGCCCCGGCTCATCGATGGTCTGCTCGCAGAACAACAGCAGGTCCAGATCGAGCGTGCGTGGCCCCCACCGCTGCTCGCCATCACGATTGCGGCCGTAACGCTTCTCGATCGCCAACAATCCGTCGAGCAGTTCGCGCGCGGCGCACTCGACCTCGAGCATCGCCACGGCGTTGACGAAGTCCGGCTGGTTCTTCACGCCCACCGGTGCGGTCGTGTACAGCCGGCTGGTAGCAATGACCCGCACGCCGGGGATCTCGCCCATCTCGCTGGCCGCACCGATGACGTTGCCGGCGGGGTTGCCCAGGTTGCTCCCCAGTGCCACATAGGCCTTGCGGCTCTCGGGCAAGGGTGGGCGTGCTTCCAGGTACCAGGCGTCTTCTTTGGGGTTGTCCACACCGAATGAAAGCGGCCGCTCGCGTGGTGGGCAAGCGGCCGGCATCGGTCATTTTTGAGCAATGGGGCTGGGTCTACTCGACGGGCTCGAGCTCGCGGGTGCGGTGCTGCATCTGGGCCTTGAGCCGCTCCAGAATGGCGCTGTGCATCTGGCTGACCCGGCTCTCGGACAGCGCCAGCGTGGCGCCGATCTCCTTCATCGTCATGCTCTCGTAGTAGTAGAGGATGACAATCAGGCGCTCGGCCCGGCTGAGGCCCTTGGTAAGCATGTCCCGCAAGTCCTTGCGTTGCATGCTCCGCACGGGGTTGTCGCAGCCGTCGCGGATGACCTCCAGGTCGCGGGTCTCGCCGCCGCTCGAGTCGCTGGCCTTGCGGGTCATCGACATGGTCGAGACCGCCCGGCTGTCACGCCGGATCTTGTCGAATTCTTCCTTGCCAACGCCGAGGCGCTTGGCCACGTCGTTGTCCGAAGCCGGCTCGCCGGTCTCCATCTCGATCGAACGGCGCACGCCGTCGACCTTCGACGAACGGCTTCGAACCAGTCGCGGGACCCAGTCCATGGCGCGGAGCTCGTCGAGGATGGCGCCCTGCACGCGCCTGGCGCAGTACGTCTCGAACTTCACGTTCTTCTCGAGCTTGAAGGCCGAGATGGCCCCCATGAGCCCGAACATGCCCGCCTGCACCAGGTCCTCGACATCGACCTCGTCGGGCAGTCGCGCATGGATGCGCTCGGCGTTGTACCGCACGATCGGCAGAAATCTCTCCCAGAGATAGTTGCGGATTTCGTCGTTCGGTTTGGCAGCAAAGAGCTTCCAGACCTCGCGGATATCCATGTCGTCGTACACCGAAGCACTGGGCTCGGGAGCCGTGGCCTCGGTCACACGAAAACGAGATGGACGCGATGATGATTTGAGAGCGGTCGGCATGGTCGGCTCCCTGACCCCTGTTCCATCGAACCCAAAACCCCGGGAATCCGGTCTTCGGGCTGTGGTGACGCGTGCCATCCGTGGTCACACGCCCTTGAGTATACAGAATACCACGGTCGAACGCCAGCGTTTCAAGAATCTTGGACAGATGTTTTCTTATTGGCTGGTTCCGGGCCGCGCTCCGCAACGCCCCCCAGCCCACGCTCGCGATCGACCACACGAAAAGCTACAAGCTCAAAGACGTACCCAACGGCGAGGCCCAGCCCATAACAACCAAGGCAGGAAACCATCGCACGGGTCAACACCGACGCGGCCTCGCCCGAAGACAAGAGCCCCGAAGCCATCGCCACCGCGAACCCGCACAACCCACAAAGTGGGCCGCACACGCGCGATGGAAACGGATGGATCGATGTTGACGGCGGCACGTGCCACCTCCATCGGCCACGAGTCAGGTCGACTCAAGCCGAATTGCGCGCTTTTGTGGACTTCTGCGCAGCAACTGCGCAACACCGCACCGTGCGGACGCGGCTATCGGCCCCGCACGAGGCGTGCCAGGAACCCGCGGCGATTCCGATCAAAACCCAACTTAGCAGGTTCGATCTGTTCGCAAAGCCGTTCGACCACACGAGTTAGATGGCGTGACGCCTGCGACTTCGGGGCCGCGAGCGCCACCGGCCGCCGGATCCGGGTGCAACGCGACACCATCGGATCTTCGGGAATGTGGCCCAGCATGGGCAAGCCGCACCCGAGGAATTTCGCGGCCACTTCCGCAACTCGCGCGTGCGCGGCCTGCGCTTCCTCGGCAGACTTTGCTCGGTTGACGAGCAAGTAAGGAATACGTTCGTTCGCAGAAGTACGCAGAGACTTAATGAGCGCATAGGCGTCGGCCAGCGATGCCGGATCGGGCGTAGCGACGGCAATCGGCAGCGTCGCGCCCGCCAGCCCCTCGCGCACCGAAGCACCGAGTCCCGCGCCGTGGTCGACGACCACGACATCCATCGCCCGCGAGAGCAGATCCACCGTTTGCGACACCGCCGCCCGGGCGTCCATGCTCGACGCGTTCGCCAATGGGCCGACCATGCCCGGCACGATGACGACCCCGGCTGGCCCGGGCATCGAGATGCGCCGCAACAGGTCCGCGCTCACGCGTCCACCCTGTGCCACACGCCACACGGCCTCGGTCAGCCTCGCGGTCGGGCGCAGCCCGCAGATCAGATCAGCATTGGCCAGTCCCAGGTCGGCGTCGACGAGAGCAACCTTCAACCCCCGCTTGGCCAGGCCGATGGCCATCGAGACCGCGATCGTGGTCTTGCCCACGCCACCCTTGCCCGAGGCGATGGCGATGACCGGAGCGCGGCGCACCGGGGCCTCGCCGCCAGCGCGGCGCTGGGCCATGCGACGCAGCGCGGTGGCCTGATCGGTCGCCGCGGTTGCCATCACAGCGCCGCCTCAGCCAGCGGGGTCTCGCGGCGCAGCGGTGCCGGCTCGGGCTTCTTCGCGGTTGAAGTGCTACCCAGCACCAGCCGCGCCAGCCGGTCTGCCCGGCCAGGCTCGATGTGGTCGGGCACCTCCTGCCCGGTGGTCACGAAACTCAACGGCAACCCCAGCGCATGCACCATCGAGATCACCGTGCCCACGCTCTCGGCCTCGTCGAGCTTGGTGAAGATCATCCGATCGGGCCCGGCCATCGAGAACCCCTTGGCCGCGCTCCGCAACGCCGAGGGGCCCGCCGTGGCCGACAACACCAAGTGCGTCTCGTGAGGCTGGGCGGCCTCCAGGTAGGCCGAGAGCTCCTCGACCCGTTGCCCATCTCGCGGCGAACGCCCGGCGGTATCGATCAGCACCACGTCGCAGTCGGCCATCGCCCGGCAGGCCGAGGCCATCTCCGCCGGGCTCATCACCACCCGCAGCGGCACGCTGATGATGCTCGCGTACGTCCGGAGCTGCTCGACGGCGGCGATGCGGAACGTATCGGTGGTGATCAATCCCACACGCTGCCCACGCCGGAGCTTGTATGCCGCCGCCAGCTTAGCGATCGTGGTGGTCTTGCCCACCCCGGTGGGGCCCACGAGCGCAATCGTCAACGGCCCATCGCCCGTCCGCCCACGTCCGGGTTTGGCGATCGGGATCGCCTCTGCCAACGCTGTCAGCGAAGCGGAACGGACCAAGGACGCATCGCCGAGTTCCTCGCGTCCCAGCGAATGCCTGACTTGTGAAACAACCTCGTCGGCCAATTCGCGGCCGACCTCGGCCTCGATCATCTTCACGTACGCCTCGGCCAGCGGCTCGCCCAGCGCCGACGCCGACACCGGCCCGGCCTGCTGGGTGTGCATCATGCGGCCCATCAACTGCCGCAGGCTGCGGAGTTCCCCTTCAACACCATCCGAATGGGCCTGCGCCGCTGAACTCCGCACACGCATCCGTTCGGCCTGGGGCTGTTCACTCTTGGGGTTCTCGAACGGGACCGGCTCGGGCTTGGCTGCCGGTTCCGGCACAGGCTGCGGAGGCACTTGGGCCGACGCCAAAGCCGTGTATCGCTCGAGCAACTCCTGCCGATGCTGAGGAGACGTCGGATCGGCAGGAACGTCAGCCGCCGGTTTGGCTGGCCTCGGCTGGGGCCTGGGTTTCTGCCCAGTTCGGGCCGCCGGCTGCGGCTGGGCCTGACCACGCTGGCCCTGCCCACGCTGGCGCTCGCGCACCACCGAAGCGGGCGACGCGGTCACCTCGACGACAGGCCGGCCACCAATGCCAAACAGCCCGCCAACCTTGTAATTGCGTGTGTGCAGGATGATCGCATCGCGGCCCAACTCACGTTGGACGGCGTCGATGGCGTCTGCCATCGAGCGTGCACGATACGTTCGAATACCCATGCCCTCCGTGGCTCCTTCCGAATTCGAGTCGGGCCTCCGGCCCGGCTGGGGATCGCCCGAACTATCGGCCCGCCCGCGTCGCAATGACGACTTTTTCACGCTGGCAGGGTCATGGTCGGGCCGCTGGCCGACCCGTCCGACTCCATGCTCACCCCGCCTGCGCCACGGCCCCCTCGCTCGGCGGCCGCACCAACCCCATCGCGTTCAGCTCCACATTCTGGTCCACCTCGTTGTACCCCAGCACCGCGATGCCCGGCAGCCTGGGCTCCATGATCTGGAACAGCACCGCCCGCACCGTCGGCGAGGCCAGCACCACCGGCGCGTGCCCCGAATTCACCACCGGCTCGAGGGCACGGTTGATTTCCCCGGCCACGGCGTTGGTCACCCCAGCCGGCATCGTCAGCGTCGTGCTCTCGCTCCCACGATCGATATAGCTGCTGATGAGGTCTTCCATGGCCGGGTCGACGGTGGCGCACGACAGCACGAGTTGCCCCTCGCCCTCGTCCACGGCGTACTGGTGGCAGATGGCCCGCCTCAGCCCGTTGCGGACGTACTCGGTCAGCACGTCCACGTCTTTGGTCTTCCCGCCCCAGTCGGCCAGCACCTCGAGCACGGTCTCCATGTCGCGGATCGGCACGCGCTCGCGCAGCAGATTCTGAAGCACGTGCTGCAGGTCGGCAAGCTTCAGCGAGCCGGCCAACGCCTCCTCGACCAGCTTCGGCGCCCGCTCCTTGACACCCTCCAGCAGATTCCCCACCTCCTCGCGCGTCAGCAACTCGCTGGCGTGGGCCTTCACCACCTCGGTCAGGTGCGTGGTCAGCACGCTGGTCGCGTCGACCACCGTGTAGTTCATCGACTCGGCCCGCATCCGCATGTCGGTGGTGATCCACCACGCATCGAGCCCGAAGGCCGGCTCCCTGGTTGCCTCGCCCTGCAGCTTGCCAGTGGCGATACCCGGATCCATCGCCAGCAACTGGTCGGGCCGCGTCTCGCCCCGCGCCACGTCGGCACCGCGGATGCGAACCCGGTAGTGCGTCGGCGGCAGTTGCAGATTGTCCCGGATCCGCACCGGCGGCATGACAAACCCACTATCAAGTGCGAGCTGCCGCCGCACGGCCGAGATCCGTTCGAGCAGGTCGCTGCCATCCCCCGTGCCCACCAGGGGCACCAGCGCCTGGCCAACCTCCAGTTCCAGCAAATCAACCTTCAGCAGGCTCTCGACCCCCGGCGGGGGCGGCGGCGGCGCGGGCGGCGGGGGCGGAGGCGGCCGCGTCGCCCGCTTCATCGCGAAGGCGATGCCGCCCAACCCGAGCGACGTCGCCAGCAGCGGCACCGCCGGCAACCCCGTAAACGCGAGAACGGCCAGGAACCCCGACGTGATCGCCAAGCCCTTGGGCTGGCTGAAGACCTGGCCGGTCAATTCCAGGCCAAGCTCGCCCTTGTCGCCCGAGCGCGTCACGATGAGCGCCGCCGCGATCGCGATGATGAACGAGGGGATCTGGCTTGTCAGACCATCCCCGATCGTCAGCCGGCTGAACGTCTCGGCCGTCTGCGCCGCGGGCCAGCCCCGCTCGATGGCCCCCACCGCGAACCCGCCCGCGATGTTCACCCCCGTGATCACGATGCCCGCGATCGCGTCACCGCGCACGAACTTGCTGGCACCGTCCATGGCGCCAAAGAAGTCGGCCTCGCGCCGGATCTCCTCGCGCCGATCCCGCGCCTCGGTCTCGCTGATGATCCCCGCGTTCAGGTCGGCGTCGATGGCCATCTGCTTGCCGGGCATGGCGTCGAGTGTAAACCGGGCCGCGACCTCGCTGATGCGCGTGGCGCCCTTGGTGATGACCAGAAACTGCACCGCCACCAGAATCAGGAAGATCACCACGCCCACGAACAGCGAGTCGCCCGCCACGAAGTTGCCGAATGCCTCGATGACCTTGCCCGCCACGTCCATCGCCTCGGCCGGCGAGGCCGCGTCGGCGGTCAGGATCAGCCGAGTCGAGGCGATGTTCAGCACCAGCCGGAACATCGTCACGCCCAACAACAACGAAGGAAACACGCTGAACTTCAGCGGCCGATCCATGTACAGCACCGTCAGCAGGATCACTACCGACAGCGAGACGTTGGTCGAGATCATCAGGTCGAGCAAAAAGCTCGGCAACGGCACGATCAGCACCGCCAGCAACGCGACGAAGCCGATGGGCACGATGATGCCCCGCCACTTGGCCAGCGATTCAAGCCGCCCCAGGATGCCATCACCCGCGGCCATCAGCTACCTGCCCCCGCCGGTGCCGGCGCCCGGTGGCTGCCTTCCAGCCGGTACACGTACGCCAGCACTTCCGCCACCGCCTCATAATGCTCGGGGCTGATGGTCTGCCCGACCTCCACCCCGCGGTACAACGCCCGCGCCAACGGCGGGCGTTCCACCACCGGCACCCCGTGCGTCCGCGCGACCTCGCGGATCTTCAGCGCGACATAATCGGCCCCCTTGGCGATCACCTCGGGCGCCGCCATCTCATTGGCATCGTACTTGATCGCCACCGAGAAGTGCGTGGGGTTCGTCACGACGACGTCGGCCCCCGGCACGTCGCTCTGGACCCGCTGCGAGGCGATCTCGCGAGCCACCCGCGCGCGGCGCTGCCGCATCTCCGGGTCGCCGTCCATCGATTTCTGCTCCTCCTTGACCTCCTGCTTGGACATCTTGTTGTCGCTCTTGTGCTGCCACTTCTGGTACTTCAGGTCGGCCAAGCCGATCACCAGCAGCACCGCCAGCATCCAGATCGCCAGCTCCACGACCGCCCGCAAGCTCAGGATCGTCGCGGCCCTGATGTCCATCAGCGGCATCGAACCCAACGCCGGGATCCACCGCGCCAAGACGATCACCACGACGATCACCACCAGGATCAACTTCGCGAAGTCCATCCCCAGCTTCACCGCCCCCTTGGGCCCGAAGATCCGCTTGGCACCGCTGATCGGGTTCAGCCGGTCGAGCTTGGGCGTGATGGCCTGCGGCGAGACCGACCACCCCACCTGCACGAGCTGCGAGAACAACGCCACGATGAACATCACCGCCATCGTGGGAAACAGGATGAGCCCCATGCGCACCCCGATCCATCGCACCACGCGGTTCACGTCCTCCGCAACCGTCGCGTGCCCGGGAGCGCTCCCCGCCATCACGTCGCGCATCATCGCCGAGACCAGACCCGTCGCCAGCAGACCCAGCGCCGCCACTAGCAACGCCGCCCCGGCCATCATCACCACGGCCCCGAAGTCCTGGCTCTTGCCCACGCGCCCCTGCTCGCGGGCCTTGCGCAGCTTCTGCTGGGTGGGGTCTTCGGTCTTCTCGCCCGGGTCGTCAGCCATCGCTCACCCCCAGCGACCGCGCCCAGTCGTACACGTAGCCCAGCCCATCGGTGATCGCCTCGCTCGCAACGTCGCCGATAGCGAAGATCGACACCACCAGCACCGACATGCCAAGCAAGATCTGGATCGCGAAGCCGATGGACATGATGTTGATCTGCGGAATCGTCCGCATCAGCACACCCATTGCCAGACTGGCCAGCGTGGCCATCAGCAGCACGGGCATCGCGATGCGCAGGCCCACCACAAAGGCCGCATCGATCAACGCCGCCATCAGCTGCGCGGGCGCGACGTCCACCCACGCCGTCCCGGGCGGCAGCATGGCGAACGTGTCCATGATCGCCACCACCATGTGCTCGAGCCCGCCGATCTGGATGAACAGCCCCAGGCCCATCAGGTAGAGCACCTGTCCGATCACCTCAGACTGCGCATCAAACTCCGGGTTGTACACCTGCGCTAGCGCGAGGCCCAGCTTGTAGCTGATCACGCTGCCGGCCACCTGGATCGCCACCAGCGGCATCGTCGCCATCATGCCGATGGCCAGCCCGATGAGCACCTCGCCCAGCAGCACCATCGCCACCGTGCCGAGCTCCATCGGCGGTACCTGAACACACCCCACCGCCACGGCCGGATACAACGCGACCGTCAGCATCAGCAGCAACAGCACCCGCACCCGCCGCATCACCAGCCTGCTGGCCAGCACCGGCGCGAACAGGAACAACCCGCTCACGCGGGCCGCCACCAGCCAGAACGGCAGCAGGTGCTCCAGGATGCTCGCCACCGCCGGGTCCAACGGCCACCATCCTTACTAGAACAACCTGAACATCTCGATCGTGAACTCAACGAGCTGCGCGATCATCCAAGGCAGCAGCAAGAGCGCCACCACGATCATCCCGATAATCTTCGGCACGAACGACAACGTCTGGTCCTGGATCGACGTCAGCGACTGGAACAGGCTCACCACCAGCCCGATGATCACGCCCGCGATCAGCACCGGCCCGCCCACGCGTAGCACCAGCAGCAGCACGTCGCGCACCATCTCGACAATCCAATCGCCGCCCATCGCCACCGCCCCCCGCTACACGCCCGGCAGCCACGCCACCCAGTTCGCCAATGCCCCGACCATCGGCGCCGCCACAACCGCCCCCTCGCTCGCGGCGCGCGATACCTGATCGCTCAGCCGCTCGATCTGCCCCTCCAGCACGAAGCTCTCCAGCAGCGACCCCGCCAGCAACTGCCACCCATCGGCGAGCACAAACAGCAATAGCTTAAACGGTAAACTGATGAGCACCGGCGGCAGCATCATCATGCTCATCGAGATCAAGACGCTGGCGATCACCATGTCGATCACCAAAAACGGCAGGTAAATCCGGAATCCCATCAGGAACGCGACCTTCAGCTCGCTCAGCATGTACGCCGGCACCAACTCGGCCATGCCCACGTCGGCCCGCGTGAGCTTGCTCGGGTCGCTCACGTCGTGCCCGCGATACTCCATGATCGTCAGCAGGCTCGACCAGTTCCCCGTCGCCTCGATCTGGTCGAACATGAAGTCCCGCAGCGGCCGGGCACCGGCGTCCCAGAGCTGCTCGTACTCGGTGATCTCACCCTGCTCATACGGCACGATCGCTTCGTCGTAGATCCGCCCGATCGTCGGCGTCATGATGAACAGCGTCAGGAACAGGCTGAGCGCCAGGATCACCTGCCCCGGCGGCACCGTCTGCGTGCCCATCGCCTGCTTCAGCAAGCCCAGCACGATGATGATCCGCACGAACGACGTGGTCATCAGCATGATCGACGGCACCAGCGTGATCACCGTGAGCACCAGCATGATGCTCACCGCCGCGCTGATGCCCGGCTTGTTCCCCTGCCCGTCGGCCGGCAAGACCTCGGCCGCCGCACCAAGCACGCTCAGGGGGTTTGGCCCGCCATCGCGCCCCTCGAGCGCGTTGGCAAGCTCACGCGCTATCGCCGCGCCGGGAGCCTCGGCCACCGGCGGCACGGCCGGCGGCCCCATCACGCCCTGCGCATGCGCACCAGCCGCGAGGACCGCCACCGCCACGACTGCGAGCAGCAGCCACCTCACGCCCACACCCCACGCCCCTTGGGCAACGGCTCGCCCCGCGCCCCGACCTCGATGATCTCACCTCGATCGACCCCATCGTCGGCCCCCTGGAACCGCTCCATCGCCTGGCGGAACCGGGCCGACACGCTCTCGCTGGCCTCGTCGCGCGTCTGCCGCAAGATGGCGGCCACCTCGCTCGGGTCGTCGAACTGCGACAGCGTGGTAAACGCCCCGCCCTTGCCCGACACGCTCTGGCTCAGCAGCAGCACGCGGCGGTCGATCCGCAGCAGCACCAGCACCTGCCCCCGGCCCACCGGGTACCGCGCCAGCACCTCGATCACCCCGCTGGGCGCACGCCCGCCGGGGCCGATCATCGCCGCCACCGACCCGCTGCGCCGAGAGAAGAACCGCGCCGCCGCCGCCAGCACCAGGATCAACCCAACGACCATCGCCACCGATGCCAGCGACCGGACCCAGCCGCCCGAGCCCGCCGCCGGCTCCTCCGCTGCCGCCTCGTCCCGACGCGGCGCAGCCATGAGCGGCATGTCCGACTCGGCCGGACGAGCCGTTGCCGGAGTTGATGCACTCAGTTGCTGCTGGGTCGATGCGGAGGCTTCATCGCCAATCGGCGGACCGACCTGCCCATGCGTGGCCGTCGCGCTCAGCGCGAGCGCACCCAAAACCAGCCATGCGAAGCGTCGAACTGCCATGTCGCCTTCCTGGCTGGGCACGCGCGGGCTCCGCCGCACGGCTGGTGAGTACCACCAAGCGAATCCTGCTTACGACTCGGCCGGCTCCTTGGCATGCTCGCCCACCGAGTCGATGATCTCATTCACACGGATACAGAAATTGTCGTTCAGCACGAGCACCTCGCCCCGCGCCACCAATCGGTCGTTCACGTACACGTCCAACGGGTCGCCGGCCAGCTTGTCCAGCTCCACCACGGCCCCGGAGTTCAGCCGCAGCACGTCCTCGACCAGCATCCTCGTCCGCCCCAGCTCGATGCGAACATCAAGCTGAACGTCGGCCAGCATGTCCAGCCCGTGCTGGGCGCCCGCGACGCTCGAGAGGTCGAAGTCTGGGAGCTCGAGCGGCTTGCCCCCGCCGCCAGCCGCCTGTAACGCCGCCTCCACGACCTCGTTGGCCATGGTCTGGCTATCGCCATCGGCTGGCTTCTCTGAATCGGTACTGCCGCCACTCGCCGCCGCGTCGGCCTCGGCCTGGATGCTCTCCAGCGCGTCCTTGGCCGCCTTGAGCGCCTCGGACGCTTCATCTGGCTGGTCGGCACCATCGCCCGCCACCTCGGGCTGTTGGGCGCCCCCCTGCTCGTCGGCGGGTTCGGGTCCGGTCGTTTCTTCGGGGCGCTCTTCGGGCATCCTGCTCGCTCTCGTGCGCGGTCGGTATCCGCCAGATCGGCGCGTGCCGACCAGACAACGCCGGACTCCGCCGGCTTGTGCAACATCGGAGCCCGAGCCCTCGCATCCGCAGCTTTTGCCGCAGTGTGCCCGGGCACGCGCAGGACCTGCGCGTTCGCCAGTCAGAATCGTCAGTTCCGCGGGAAGCCCCGCAGCTTGGCGATCACCAGACGCTCGACCCGCGGCAGCCCGTCGGCGTCGTTGCCGAACACCTCGTTCACCAGCGCCGTGAGCTGACGCGACCCCGTCCGGAAGTCCGGCTCGCGCAATTCGGTCAGCTTGGCCCGGCGGAAGATCTGGGTAATGCCCTCCTGGATCTCGGCCGACCGCTGCTCGAGTTGCCCCTGCACGAAGTCCTGGTTCTTGCGGCGCACCTTGATGTAGATCTCGGCTTCCCAGATCCACACCTGGTTGCTGGTCATGTTCTGGTACTGCTCTTCGGTCAGCATGATCTCGACGAGGGCCTCGGGGTCGTCCTCGTCGCTCACGATCTCGGCCGCCGCGTCCTTGGGGGTGCTCGACATCATCGTGACGAACAGGAACACGCCCACGCCCTCGATGGCCATGATCGCCAGGATCACCGCGAGCAGCTTCGTCGAAAGGCCGCCCTTGCCGCCCTTCTTCTCCTCGGTGCTCTCGCCCTCTTTGTCCTTGGTCGCTTCCTCGGCCATCGCTATCCTCCGCGCTGCGGCGATCCCCGCTCGTGTTATCGGCTACGGCCGCCCCGTCCAGTTCGGATCGGGATGCGTCTCGTCGGGGTTGATCTCCGTGCGGATCACCTGCACCCGGCGATTCGATGCCGCCGCCGCCCCAGGGCCGCGGGCAGCCACCGCAGGTTCGGAATCGGCCTTTGCCTCCAGCTCCATGAGCCTGGGGTCCAGATTGACCTCCGCCACCAGGTAGTCCATCACCGCCTTGGCCCTGCGATAGGAAAGATCGTAAAAATCCAACCCCGAGATGCGGTCCTCGGCTCCCCAGGCGTGCCCGAGCACCTCGATCTTCACCCGGTGCCCACGCAACGCCGGGCCGATCTCCTCGCTGAGCTGCCGCTGCGCGCGGGGGCTCAGCTCGGCCGAACCGGCCTCGAACGTCAGGCTCGCGCCCACGGCGAAACGCAGCCCCTCGTTGATGACGTTCGTGCTCTCGTTCCGCCCCGCGATCGACTCGCTGGTGGTCTCGGCACTGATGAATGGCTTCTCGGCCGACTCAGAGTTATCGGTGTCCAGGCTGTCGACCGTCATGTACGGAATGTCCTCGACTCGGATCTTGCCGATGCCGCCGTTGTACCCGAACGCCTCCTGGATGCTCCGCACCACGTCCTGATAGTCGCGTTCCTGCTTCAGCTCGCTGAACGCCGCCAGCAAGATGAAGAAGCAAAGGAGCAGCGACATCAGGTCGCCGTAGGTCACCACCCACTCGGGAACGCCCGCGGGTTCTCGCTTCTTGCGTTTACCCATCTCAGGCCGCCTCGCGCGCCGCCGCGAACGCGTCCCGCTTCGCCGGCGGCAGGAACGTCAGCAGCTTGCTCTCCACCACGCGCGGGTTGTCGCCGCTCTGGATCGACATCACCCCCGTCACGATGATCGTCTTGACCAGCAATTCCTCGGCGTCCTTGGCCGAGAGCTTGTCGGCCAGCGGCGAGGCGAACATGTTGGCCATCATCGCTCCGTACAGCGTCGTGATGAGGGCCACTGCCATGCCCGGGCCGATCTTGCTGGGGTCGTCCATGCTCTTGAGCATGAAGATCAAACCCAGCAACGTCCCGATCATGCCGAACGCAGGCGCGTACTTGGCAATGCCATCGAGCACCGCCTTCGCGTTCCCGTGCCGATCGCTCAGCGCATCCAGCTCGGTATCCAGGATCGCCCGGATCAGCTCCGGATCGGTCCCGTCCACGGCCATCTTCACGCCGCGCACGATGAACGGGTCCTTCATCTCGCCCATCAGGTTCTCGAGGCTCAGGATGCCCTCGCGGCGGGCGACCTCGGCGTACTTGACCAGTTCGGCGATCGTCTCGGCCGGGTCGCTCGTGTCATTAAAGAAGGCCTTCTTGACCACGCCCACCAACCCGGTGATGCGCGCCATGGGGAAGCTCATCATCACCGCGCCAATGGTGCCGAACACCACGATGAACACCGACACCACGTCGAAGATCGCCATGATGTCGCCGCCGCCACCGATGAAGATGCCGATGAACAACGCCACGACGGCGAGTACGACTCCGATAACCGTACCAAGGTCCATACCGCACTCGCTCCGATGGTGGCTCGGCCGCCCGAGGCCCTCCGGGGCCCCATCCATCATCGTCGAGCCTTATTGACCTCTTGAGGCCAATACGGACCCACCGACCCTCAACTCGGAGGCATCAGCTTCCGAAGCAGCCGCCCGTAGTCGATCGACCGCGTCACTACCTCGACCATCTTCTCCTTCACCACGATGTGATCGCCGCTCACCAGCGTGATGGTGGTGTCGGGGTTCTCTTCGATAGTCCGGATAAGCTCGGCATTCAGCACGAAGCCCTTGCCGTTCAGCCGCGTTAGCACAATCATGCCCTCAGCCTCCCCGCGCCCTAGCGGCCGATCACCACGAGCTGCTGCAACAGCTCGTCGGTCGTGCGGATCACCCGCGCGTTGGCCGTGTATCCCGTCTGCGCCAGGATCAGCCCGATGAACTCCTGGCTCAGGTCGATGTTCGATTGCTCGAGCTGACCGCCAAGCGTCCGGCCCGTGCCGAATCCCCCGGGCTCGGTGATCACCGCCTCGCCGCTGTTGGGCCCCACGCGGAACAGGTTGTCACCCTCGTCGGTCAGCCCCTGCGCATTGGCGAACGTCGCCAGCGCGATCTGCCCGATCGGTCGGCTCAAGCCGTTCGTGAACGCCCCGGAGATCACCCCATCGGGCCCGATGCCGAACGCGTTCAGCGTGCCCGCGGGCAACCCGTCTTGGTCGTCCACCGCGATGTTCGCCTCGCCCTCGCCCACGTCGAGCGCCTGCAAGCGCGAGCCCTCGCCCTGGAAGAGCAAGTCGAACGCCAGCGGCTGAGCCGCGCCCGTCGCCCCACGATTCAGCACCACGCCCACCGGCTCGGCCTGCCGCAGGTTGCCATTGGTGTCGAACTCGACCGTCCCCGTCGCCAGCGCCGGGCTCCCGGCCGCCTCGTCGCTCTCGACGTAGTACCGCCACGTCGTGCCCGCGTCGGTCTTGTCTTCCATCACCATCGTCAGGTCGGCAAGTACCAGCCCGCCCAGCGAGTCGTACACAAAGAACGGCGTACGCTGCGACTCACCATTTGCCTCCCGCGCCGTCTGTGCCGCGAAGGGGTTGATGCCGGTCGCCTGCCCGTTCTCGTCGAGCACCACGATGTCGCCCGTCTCGATGTCAAGGTCGTTCGCCTCGCCCGCGTTGCCGACCACCTGGATCTGCCCGGTCTCGGTATCAAGCGTCACGCCAGGCGCTCCAGCGCCCGTCTGCGGCTGGATGCCAAGGGCCGAACCCAAGAAGCCCAGGAAGTCGCCGATCGTCGTCGCCGCGCCAATGGCCAGCTGCGCGATCGGCAGCGTCCGCCCGCCCTTCTCCGCCCCGCGCACCTGCACGCCATCCCCAACCGTCGAGCTCTCACCCAGTTGCAAGGTCTGTCCATCGGTGAACATCGCCGTGCCCGAGCCGCGCTGCAACGGATTCTCAAGCCCAACCAGCGGCGTGTCGACCGTCAACGGTTCACCACCGAGGGCCGCAAGCCCGAGGCCATCCCCACCACTCAGCAGCGTGCGCGAGCCAACCTGCGCCACGTCCCCGCCCGCGTCGAGCACGCCGTTGAACCGCACCGTCGACGTCGCCTGCGCGATCGTCAGCGAGCCGAGCTCGATCGTGATGTCATCGAGCTGACCCTGCTGCACCTCGAAGCTGTCGTTGACGCCCCAGCCCTGCACACGCTCGCCGTTGACGGTCACCAGCTCGTTGTTCTCATTCAGCGTGAACGCACCAGCACGGCCGTAGAACCGATCTTCGGACCCTCGCAGCACGAAGAACCCCGCGCCGTCGATGGCCACGTCGGTCGGGCTGCCCGTGGGCGTGATCGTCCCGCCGCCCATGTTCCGCTGGATGCCGGCGATCTTCGTGCCCACGCCCACCTGCATCGGGTTGGTGCCGCCCAGCGCCGCCGTTGGCTCGTTGCCCAGGCTGAACGTCCGCGGGTTCTGGTTCGCCTGGTACATCCGCGAACCCTTGAAGGCCGTGGTGTTCACGTTGGCGATGTTGTTGCCGATCACGTCGAGCCGACGCGTCTCGACGTTCAAGCCGCTCAGGCTGGCAAACAGGGCCGTGGTCGATGCCATGGGTACGTTCCTTCACACGGCGCTCATGGCGCGATAAATCAGTTCTGCAATTCGGGTGAGCCCGCCGGTGCCAGCCTGCGCAAGAGCGCATCGCTCGCCGGCGCTGGCTCGCTCGTCGGCCCGGCCGATAGCACCGCGTCGACATCGGACATCAACGCGCTCTCGGCCGGCGCGCTCTCCAGCGCCATCCGGCTCTCGACATCCAGGCGGATCACCATGCCGTCCATCAGCACGGCGGCCGTCTTGGCCCCCTGCGCCTCGGCCATATCGGCCGCGTGCGAGAGCCGCTGCAACTGGTCGCTGCTCAAATCAACACCAAGCTCCGGCCCCGACACCACGGCCCGCCCGGTTTCCAGGCCGCCGTCCTTGGCCGCCTCCAACGCCTTACCAAAGTCACCACTCGCATCGGCCTTCTCACTCCCGCCAACGCCAAGCAGCCTCGAACCGAGGCCAACCAGGCTCAGCAGGTCGAGCGGCGTCCCGGTCACGGCAGCAGCTCCGCGTACTCGCCCACGCCGGTCAGCTTGTCAATACCAATCGTCGAGCCATCCTGCAGCAGCAGCGTCGGCGAGCCATCCCGCGTGCGCACCGCGCCCACCGTGCCCACGATGCTCTGCCCCGCCTCATCGATGCCCTCGACACGCCGCCCCACCAGCGACGTCGCGCTCGCCAGCCGGTTGTCGGCGACCAGCGACTCGAGCTTCTCGGTCAGGTTCAAGTCGCTCTCGATCGAACGCACGCTGGACAACTGCTGCACCAGCGCGTTCGTGTCATTGGGCGCCAGCGGGTCCTGCGCCTGCAATTCGGCCAGGATGATGCCCAGGAACTCCTGAGAGTCCAATTCGCCCAAGCGATTCGGTTGTGAAGCTCCCGAGGCAAGCCCCGAGTTCGCGGATATAGCACTCATGCGACGCACCCCGGAGGCGCGTGAAGCCCACCAACCGCCTACGCGGTGGCGTCCAGCCTCACCGTGCCCATCGCTCGCCAGGGCTCCGCCCGGGCGGCCGGTTCGTCATCCTCTCGCGTCGCTCCGCGTCGCGATCCATCGTCCGCCCCACCGCCATCGGGCGCTCCACGCCCCTCGCGATCTCCGGCAAACGCTCGGCCATCCTGGCCACCGTCGGCTCCGCCATCGGGCCGTACCGCAAGCCGCGTACCAGCCTGCGATCCGTCCTCAACCAGCTTCACATCGATCCGCTCCACGCTCAGCCCGCGCATCTCGAGTTGCTGCCGCAGCGAGTCCCGCGAACCCTCAATCATGCGTTGCGCTTCGGCACTGTGAGCCTCGAACGTCGCCGTCACCCGGCTGTTCTCGACCTGCACCCGCACGCTGAGCTGCCCAAGGTTCTGGGGCCGCAATCGCAGCGTCACCTCGCCAGTGCCCGAGCGCAGCGCCTGCGCCAGCCCGCGCCCCACCTGCGCCTCGAACACCCGCTCGAAGCGCAACGCCCGATCGCCCCGGGGCGTCGCCACCTCGGGAGCCTTCCCGCGGGCCGCACCACTCTGCGGCCCGCGGGCGGCTCCGATGGCCGTGGCTTGTGAATTCTGATTTGTCCCGCTCGCCGAGGCCTGGGCCGCCACCGCACCCGTTGCCACCGAAGCCGGTGCCGGAACCGCTTGCGCTCTCGCCTGCGCAGGGTTCGCTACCGGCGCTGGCCGCTGGTCCCCCTGCTTCATCGGCTCATCGCCCTTGGGAGCAGCGTTCTGTGTCTTGCCCCGCGCCTCGCCCTTGTTCGGAACCGGCGCTTCGATCGCCTCATCACCCGCACGCGAGGCTGGCGTCTGCTGGCCTACCTGCTGCCGACTCGCACCCGCGAGCTTCTCCAAGCCCTCGCGCGACTCCTGCGCCCTTGGCGTCGGAGGCTGCGCCCCCTCGCGCGTTTCCTGCCGGCCCTTCTGCGCGTCCTGTGCGTTCCACTCGGCGGCCGAATCATTCCGGGCCTCACCCCGCACGATCCCAGACTCTCCGCCCTGCAACGCCCCCAGCAGCATACCAAACGCCCCCGCATCGCCCTGCACACGCAACTCACGCTCGCGCTGCGAGCGTTGCACGTTCTGGGCCTCAGGGGGCTTGGGGCTCATCTGGAGATGCTGCGGCATCGGCTACCTCCGGCGTTACGCCGTCCGTCCGCAAACGCTCCAGCAAAACAGCGGCCAACGTCGGGTCGTCCTTGGCAAACTCGGCGATCACCTTGTTCCGCTGCCGATCTTCCATCGCCCGCAAGTACTCCACCACAATCGCCTGCCCGTCTAACTCACCCTCGGGCGGCTCGGCCTGCCCGTCCCACATCGCCATCAGCATCGCCCGCGCCGCCGGCGCCCGCTGGCCCTGCAGCGCGTCGACGGCCGTACGAAACTGGGTCTGGCCAACCAGATTGTCCCGCTCGGCGATCCTCGCTTCGAACGCCGCACGCTGCATCTCGATCGCCTCGCCCAGCCGATCCGTCTCGGCCCGCTCTCGCGCCAGCAGGTCGCGCAGGTCTTCCAACTCGCGCATCGCCCGCGTCATGCGCTGGTCGGCCGCCATCGCGGCCTCCTGCTGCAGTTCCACCAGTTCCTCGGCCGTCATGGGCGAGGTCATCAGCCGCTCTACCCGATCGCGGAGTTGCTGCACCTCGTCCTCACGCTGCTCGGCCTCGGTCACATCAGCCGCCAGCCGAGCCTCGCGCTCCTCCGGCGTCTCGGCCAGCATCTGCTTCAGGTCATCGAACCGCTCGCGATCCAGCCGCCCGCTCGCGCCCAGCCACCCCACGACCGAGCCAATCGCAAACAGATTCGCGATCGCCAGCACCGACGCAATCGTCCACAGGTTCCGCATGGCCTAGCCCTCCACCGATCCTGTATGCCCGCGACGCATCACGAACAGGTCGTCCAATTCCAGCCGCTCGGCCTTCTCCAACTCGTCTACCCACGCCTTGTACCGGCGCTCGCGCAGCTTCTCGATCGCCTCGCGCCCCACCGACGCCTCCCGCAGCAACTCCCGCGCCTTGTCGATCCGCTTCTGCACGCCCGCCAGCCTCACCGCCAGCGCCCGGGCCTTGCGATCCGCCCCCAATTCTCCCGCCACGTGCTCTCGCAACGACCGCGCCGACACCCGGCCAACCATCAACTCCCGCGCCACGTCCCGCTCGGCCTCGACCACCCCCCGGAGTTCGACCATCTCCGCCTCCACAGCGGCCCGCTCGTTCTGCGCCATCGCCAGCACGCCCAGGGCATCACGCTCCGCCCGCCGCCGCTGCTCAAGCACCACTTCCAACTCAAATGCAAACCGCCGCGCCACGCCTTAGCCCCCTTCGCCCAGCCGGGTTGCGATCTCGCCGCCGAGCGTCAGCAGCCGCAGCCGCGCATCCTCGAACGCCCCAGCATCATCAACGGACTGCCGCAGCAACCCCTCCATCGCCGGCATCAGCTCGATCGCGGCGTCCACCTCCGCGCTCGATCCCTTCGCGTACGCCCCGATGCGCACCAGGTCCTCCGACTTCGAGTACGCCGCCAGCAAGCGAACAAGCCGCTCCCGAGCCCCCGCGTGCTCGGCATCCATCAACCGCGGTGCAAGCCGGCTGACCGATCCCAGCACGTCGATCGCCGGATAATGCCCCCGCGTTGCCAGCTCGCGCGATAGCAGCACGTGCCCGTCCAGCACGCCCCGCACCGCGTCCGATACCGGCTCATTGAAGTCATCGCCCTCCACAAGCACGGTGTACAGCCCGGTGATCGATCCCACACGCCCGCCGCCAAGCTCTACGGCCCCCGCGCGTTCCAGCAGCGTCGCCATGCTCGCGAACACGCCGGGCGTGTACCCCCGGCTCGTCGGCGGCTCGCCCGCGGCCAGCCCGATCTGTCGCAGCGCGTGCGCATACCTCGTCAGCGAATCCATCACCAGCAGCACGCTCAGCCCCTGATCGCGAAAATGCTCCGCCACAGCGCACGCCGACCGCGCCGCACGCGCCCGCACCAACGGCGGCTCGTCGGCCGTCGCACACACCACGACGCTCCGCGCCAGCCCCTCTCCACCCAACGCATCCTCGATGAACTCGCGCACCTCGCGGCCGCGCTCGCCCACCAGCGCCACGACTACCACGTCCGCGTCGGTCTGCCGCGTGATCTGCCCCAGCAGCGTGCTCTTGCCCACGCCCGGCCCCGCGAAGATCCCCATCCGCTGCCCTCGCCCGATCGGCGTCACCAGGTCGATCGACCGGATCCCCGTCCGCAGCGGCTCGCTGATCGGCTCGCGCGTCATGGGCCCGACACGACGGGCATCGAGCGGCGCCCATCCATGCTCGCGCGGCGAGGGCAAGCCATCCAGCGGCCGCCCCATCGCGTCGATCACACGCCCGAGCAGCCCCGGCCCCACCGCCACGCTCGCCCACGCCTGCAACCCCTCGACCACGTCGCCCGCGCGGATGCCATCGCCCCGCCCCATCAGCATCACGATGGCGTGCCCGTCGGCCAGCCCCACGATCTCCCCGAGCTGCTCCCCACCGCCCGACAGCGACGAACGCACCCGAACCACCGAGCCCACCGGCATCGGCAGCCCGCCCACCAGCAGCGTCGACCCACGCAGCGTCGACACCCGGCCCGACACGCCCATCGCCACCGTCGCGTCAAGAGCCGCGCCCGCGCGCTCCAGCACACTCACGGCGACTCGCCCGGCAGCAGCACGTCCACGATCCGTGCCAGTTGCGTCTCGATCGTGCCATCAATCTTCGACTCGTCCGCCTCGACCACCACCGAGCCGTGCGACAACGATTCATCCTCGACCACAACCGCGTTCGTCGACTCGGCCAGCCGGTCCGCGATCCCCGGCATGGCCGCACGCACCGCTTCGGCATCCCCGGGCGACACTCGCACCCGCACCCGGCTCGGCCGCATCGTCAGATCGATCGCCTCAAAAAGCTGCCGCGCCGCAGCCTCGCCGTCAAGTTCCACCGCTCGCTTGGCCACACGCTCACCCAGCCGAACCGCCAGCGCCAGCACGCCCCGCTCCGCCTCGGCGTAGAGCGCCGTCCGCATGGCCTCAAACCGATCGAGCGCTCCGTTCCACGATGCCTCGAGCGCCCCCAGCGCCTCGGCCTCGGCCGCGATCGCCTCCGCCCGCCCACGCTCCATCCCCTCGGCGTGCCCCTCGGCCTGTCCCTTGGCCAACCCCTCGGCGTGCCCCTGCTCGGCGGCGTCAGAGATCAACCGCTCCCGCTCGGCCTTCGCCTCATCGACAATCCTGTCGGCCTCGTGCTGCGCACGCTCGGTCAGCGCCCGCCCCTGCCGCGCAAGATCGCCCAAGTCGAGCACCACGGCCTCGCGCGCCAGCGAGGCCGCATCGGCGCGGCGGATCATCGGCATGGCATCACCCCGCACATGCTCAGACCACCAGTTCCGTATCGCCGCGGCCCTGGATCATCAGGTCGCCGGCCTCTTCGAGCCTGCGCACAATGTCGACGATCCGCTGCTGCGCCGTCTCCACGTCGCTGATGCGCACCGGGCCCATAAACTCCATGTCTTCCTTGATCATCTCGGCCGCCCGTGCTGACATGTTGCCGAAGATCTTCTGCTGCAACTCCTCCGATGCCGTCTTGAGCGCCAGCGCCAGCTCGTCGTTGTCGACTTCCTTGAGCACCGACTGGATGCCCTTGTCGTTGACCATCATGATGTCCTCGAACACGAACATCAACCGCCGGATCTGCTCGACCAGGTCGGGGTCCTCCGACTCGAGCCCCTCCATGATCGCCTTCTCGGTCGAGCGATCGGCCAGGTTCAGCATCTCGGCCACCGTCGGCACGCCGCCGCTCTTCTCCATGTTCTGCATGAGCATGTTGCTCAGCCGGCTCTCGAGCCCCTTCTCGACCTCGCGGATCACGTCAGGGTTGGTCTGCTCCATGTTCGCGATGCGCTTGATCACCTCGATCTGCTTCTGCATGGGAAGGCCGACCAGGATCTCCGCCGACTTGTTGTGCGTCAGGTGGCACAAGATGAGCGCGATCGTCTGCGGGTGCTCGTCCTGGATAAACGTCAGCAGGTTCTCGCTCTCGGCGCGCTGCAGAAAACTGAACGGCGTCTTCTGCACCTGCGTCTGGATCTGCATCAGCACCTTCGACGCCTGATCGGGGTCGAGCGAGTTCTGCAGCAACTCCTTTGCAAAGTCCAGATTACCCTCGCCCGCGAACTCGTTGGCCACCGTCAGGTCGTAGAACTCACGAACAACCGCCTCTTGCAGCTTACTCGGCACCCGCCCCAGGCTCGCCAACTCGCGCGTGACCTCCTCAACCACCTCGGCGGGCATCGACTTCAAAACGATCGACGCCCGCTCGTGCCCCACGGCCAGCAACAGGATCGCAGACTTCGTCGCACCATCAAGGTCGATCGGGTTCGCCGGCAGCTTTTCGTGCGGTTTGCGAGGCAATACGTTCTCCAGCCCAATCTGGACTCAGTCACGATCCGAGGCAACCCAGCTCTGCAACAGCGACGCGGCCGTCTCGGGCGAAGACGCCACCAACTCGCCCACCTGGTCCAACATCTTGCCAGCGCGCACCTGCTCCTCGTCTAGCTCGATGCCAGACATCGGCACGTCCCCCTCGTCGGCCTCGCCGAACAGGTCGCCGTCGGCCTGCAACGCCGGCGGAATGCCGACCAACTCCTCGGCCGTCGGCAATTCGGCCCGCTTGGTCGCCTTGCGCATCAGCATCGCCATCATCGCCAGGCTCACCAACGCCAGCACGCCCAGCACCGCCTTGTCGATCAGCCCACCGCTGGCAAGCCCCATGAATCCGGCCCCGCCGCCACCCATGCCACCACCACCAAACCCGGCACTCGAGGCGCTGCTGCCAACCAGTGGCATGTCGCTCAGCATCGACACCGTCACCGCCACGTCCGCCGGGTCGCCCGTCACGATATTGCCCAGCACCACCTGGATTCGCGCCTCAAGATCGCTCCGCACCCGATCGAACCGGTCCGCAATTTCCTGAGGCGTCGGCGCCACGGGCTCGGCGTCCTCGGCCGGCGCGGCCGTCTCCTGCTCGATCAACCGCAGCACATGGCTCCTCGGCACGCCCAGCATCACCGACACGCCCAGCAGGTCGCCGCCCGGATCCTCGACGTTCTCGGTCATCGACGGGAAGCGCGAGTCGAAGGTGCTGTCCTCGGTCGTCTCGGTAAAGCTCGATCCGTCCGCCGAACCCTGGCTGATCGACGCGGGCTCATTCGATCGCGTGCCGCTCACGCCCCCCCGAACCGTGCTCTGCTGCACCTGTTCCGTGCGGCTCTCGCTGACCAGCCCCGAAACCGGGCGCTCGAACTGCTGGCTCTGCTGCGTCCGACGCGTGCTGTCCACCCGCGCCAGCACCCCCAGAGACATCCCGGGAATGTCGCGCAAGAACCCGCGGATCTTGCCCTCGATCATCGCCTCGAGCTGGGCCTTGTGCTCAAGCGACCGCCGCGCGCTCAGACGCGTGTCATCACTGGCGTAATACGCCATCATGCTCACGCCGTCAACGATCGAAACGCCCGGCGGCTCAAGCCCCGGCACGCCTCCGGCAACACCGATCGCGATGGCATCGACCGCGTCCTGGCTCAGGTCACCGCCTACCGGCCACACCGAGACCGTTGCCGTGGGAGCCCGGTGCGTGCGCCCCAGCCCCCCCTGCTCGGGCATGTTGATAACCACCTTCGCCTGGCTCAACGATTGCCACATCGTCAAGATCTCGGAGAGATGCTCCGAGTAGATCGCCCAGTACTGCTGGTGGTTGTCCTGACGCGAGTTCATCCAGCTGCGCGCCGCGATCAACCGCTCCACGAACGACGCAGTCTGCGTCGGGGCGATCTGCTGCTCCATCAGCATCGCCCGCGCCCGCAACGCGTAATCCTGGTTCACCATGATCTGCCCGGTCGGGCTCGTGTCCGCCCGGATGCCCGCGGTCTCGAGGGCGCTCACCGCCCGAGCCTGCTCGCCGGGGTCCGACACCAACGCCACCTGCACCGCCGAACTCTGCCCGGCGTACTGGGACACCAAAAAGAACGCCATCGCCACGATGAGCACGACACAGCCGACCAGCAGCTTCTCGATCGTCCCGAGGCGACCGAGATAGCCCGCCAGTTGGCGCAGCTTCTCTTTGGGTTGCTTGGTGGCCGTCTCCACGCCCGAACTCCCGCGCGTTCCACGCGCAAAAACCGTGCCGCTCAGCAGGCAACACGCCAGTTCGTGGTCGGCTTGTCAGAGGCCCGGGCTTGAATACCCGACAGCGACTATGCACAACCCGCGCGAAGCGGGCCCAAAACGCGCAACAACTGCGCGTTGCTCACACACGCATCTGCTGGACTTCCTGGTACGCTTCCATCACCTTGTTGCGCATCTGCTGCAACAACTGAAAAGCCGTGTCGGCCTTCTGCGTCGCCAGCAGCACGCCCTCGAGGTCGGTCCGCTGGCCGGTCATCAGGTCCTCGACGGCCTTGTCGGCGTCCTGACGCATCTCCGAGGCCTCTTTGAGCTGCCCGAACAGCGCCTTGCGGAACGCCTCCCCGTCGGTCGGGTCGCTCTGGGGCCGCACCGGCTGCCCATCACGCAGGGGTCCAGACGCGCCGCCAATCAGGCCAACAGGGTCGCTCATGCCAATCCGCCTCCGAGGTCCGCCGGCAAAACACCAGCCGCCGGGTCATCCTACGCGATCAACCGCAAAGCCTGGGCCAACATCGCCTTGGTCACTTCCGCGGCCGCAACATTGGCCTCATACGCACGCGACGCCTCCATCGCGTCCACCTGCTCGGCCACGCTGCTGATGTCAGGCCCCATCACGTACCCGTTCTCGTCCGCGTGCTTGCTCGAGGGGTCCCACCGGGGCCTGAGCGCCTCGTCGTTGTGGAACACCTCACGCACGTGCACGCCCAACTCCCGCCCCCTGGCACTGCTGGCCGACGGATCCCCCGCCGCCAGCACCACCTCGCGCCGCAGGAATGGGTCGTAATTGCCCCACTGGTCCTCGATCACGTTCGCGCCGGCGATGTTCGCCGACGAAGCCGTCAGCCGCGCACGCTGGGCGATCATACCACTGGTCGAGATGTCAAGGCTTCCAAACAAGGCCTACACCCCTCACCCCACACGCTGGCTGATCGCCGTCCGCAACACGCCCACACGGCTGCGCATCAGGTCGGCCGCCACGCGGTACGCCCCATAGTTCTCGGTCATCGATTGCATCAGCCGCTCCACGTCCCGGTCGTTGCGGTCGTGCAGCAGCACCCCACCCACGCTGCCCGTGCCCTTCAGCGGTCGCAGGCTCAGCGCGCCATCGGGCCCCGTCCGCACCTCGCGCGAGCTGCGCATCTCCAGCCGCCCACCGATGCCCCCGTTCTCCTTCCGCCGGGCCTCCACGGCCTCGCCCAGCATCTCCTGGAAGGCCTTGGGCGACACGTCCACGGCCTGGAAGTTGGGGGTCGTCAGGTTCGCCACGTTGTGGGCCAGCAGCCGCTGCCGCTGCCCTGTGAAGCGCATCATCGCCTCGAGCGTGGGGAGCGAGCCGGCCTGGAGGGTTTCTTTCAACATCGCGTGAGTAACTCCAACGCAAACACCGGGCCAGTCCTACAGGTCCTCGGGCACCAGCCGCTCGTCCTTCCACTTCTTCAGCTTGATCCCCAGCGTCCGCACGCCGATACCCAGCGCGTCGGCCGACTTCTGCCGGTGCCCGTCGTACCGCTCCAGCGTCCGCACGATCGCGTCGCGCTCCATGTCGTCCAGCGTCGTGTCACCCGGCGCGAACGTGATGGCCCCGTTATCCAACTCCGGCGGCCCACCCGCCCCGATCGCCACCGCCTGCTCCACACGCGGAGACGCCTCGATCGCCACCGCCGGCCGCTGCACCGGCGTCGTCTGCCACGCCAACCAGGGCTCGAGCATCTCCCGCCGGATCACCACCTCATCGTGCCGCGAGCCCGTGGCGCTCAGCACCACCGCCCGCTCGCACACGTTCTGCAGTTCCCGAACGTTCCCGGGCCACTCGTACCCGCACAGCAGCTCGACCGCGCCGGGCTCCAGCCGCACACGCCCCCGGCCCTCACGCCGCGCAATCTGACCCAGGAACGTCTCGGCCAGCATCGGCACGTCCTCGACCTTGTCGCACAGCGCCGGCAAGTGGATCGGCAGCACGTTCAGCCTGAAGAACAAGTCCTGCCGGAAGTCCCCCGCCGCCACCGCCTTGGGCAGGTCCCGGTTGCTCGTCGCCAGCACGCGCACGTCGATCGAGATCGTCTGACTGCTGCCCACCCGCTCGAAGGCCCGCTCCTGCAGCACCCGCAGCAGCTTCGCCTGGATCGCCGGGCTCACCTCGCTCACCTCGTCCAGCAGCAAGGTCCCGCCGTGGGCCAGCTCGAAGCGCCCCTTCCGCATCTTGTCCGCACCCGTGAACGCCCCCTTCTCGTGCCCGAATAGCTCGCTCTCAAGCAGCGTCTCGCTCAGCGCCGCGCAGTTCACCGCCAGAAACGGCCCCGTCCGCCGCGGGCTCAGCTCGTGGATGGCCCGCGCGACAACTTCCTTGCCCGTCCCGCTCTCACCCACGATCAGCACCGTGCCGTGGCTGTCGGCCACCGCCTGCGCCTGCGCCTTCACGCTCCGCATCGCCGGAGACGCCCCCACCAACCGATCGAGCCCGAACGGCGCGCCCTCGGTCACGATCTTCCCGCTGCCCTCGACCTCCGCCTGGCTGCCCTGCGCCCGCAGCACCGCATTCTCGCGTCGCAGCTTCGCGTGCTGGATGGCCCGCTTCACGCAGATCAGCAGCTCATCCCCCTCGAAAGGCTTGGTCAGATAGTCGAACGCCCCGAGCTTCATCGCCTCGACGGCCGTCTGCACCGAACCGAACGCCGTCATCAGCACGACCGGCAATTCCTCGTCGATCTTGCGCACCTGCGCCAGCAGCTCCACGCCGGTCATGCCCGGCATCTTCAGGTCGCTCACCACCGCGTCGGGCCGCTGCAGCGCCACCCGCTCGAGCGCCTCGGGCCCGTTGGTCGCAGCCAGCGCGGTCATGCCCGCCCGCCGCAGCACCGAGCACACGCTGTCGCGCATCATTTCCTTGTCGTCGACAACCAGTACCGTGCTCAAGCCACGCCCTCCGTCACCATCGCCGCCGCCTGTGTCGGCAGCGCTAACACGAACCGCGCCCCGCCAGCATCCATGCTCGCGGCGTCAACCCGACCGCCATGCGCATCCACGATCCGCTGCACCATCGCCAGCCCCAGCCCGCACCCCGTCTGCCGCGTCGTATAGAACGGATTGAACATCCGCTCCACAACGCCCTCGGGCAACCCCGGACCGTTATCCCGAACCTCGTACGACACCACGCCGTCGCAAACCTCAACCGAGAGCCAGACACGACCCGATCCACCGGAACCACCATCGACGATGGCCTCCACCGCGTTGCGGATCAGGTTCGCCAAGGCCTGCGCCACGAGCCCCGCGTCGACCTCTATGTCCTCGAACGCTGGCACCTCACCAAGCCCAAGCCCCACGCCCGCCGCCTCGGCCATCATCTGGCACGTCGACACCGCCCGCCGCGCCGGCTCGGCCGCATCCACGATGCCCACCGCCGGCGCCAGCTCCCGCGCAAACCGCAGAACGTCGCCGACGACGCCATCGAGCTCCCGCGCCGCCCGCAAGATCTTCCCGGCGGTCTGTGCTTCCTCGGTTACGCCCAAGTCATCCCGCAGCATTTCGGCGTGCAACGCGATCGCCGCCAGCGGGTTCCGAACCTCGTGCGCAATCCCCGCCGCCATCTCACCCAGCGCCGCCAGCCGCCGAGATCGCTCCAGCCGCACGTTCGCCTCGTTCAGTTCACCCTTCAACCGCGAGACCTCGGCCCGCAGCGCCTCGTGCGTCTGGCCAAGCTCGCCAGCCGCAGAGTTGAACGCCCGCATCAACTCGGCCAGATCCTCCGGCGTCACGGGGGGCGCTAGAGCCGTATCACCAGCCGCCACCTGAGCCACGCTCAGGCCTCCCGATCCTGATGGATGGGCGCCCGCGTCGCCGCGCCGCCATAGGCCCGCATCGCGCCCTTGGCCCGCCCCAGCCCGCTCATGCTCGAGCTCACCCTGTCGCGAGCCCCGTCCAGGTGCTGCCGCGTCTGCGAGTCCTGGTCATGCACCCGCGCCGCCAACGCCTTGAGCTCATCGAGCCGCTCGCCTAGCGCCGCCCGCTCGTCGTCGGGCAAGCCGCCAACGAACCCCTGCCAATCGCCACGCACGTCCTCGAGCCCGCGATGCACCTCGACCAGCTCGTCGACCACCGCCTGCCGATCGCCCATCAGGCGCAGCAACGCATCGCCCTCGCCGTTGGCGATCAGCTCATCCTGCCTGGGCCCAAAGGCCGCAAGTTGGTCATACAGGGCCGCCTGGCGTTCCAACGCCGGCATCACCCGATCGCGCAGCAACGCCCGGGAAGAATCCGGACCGCACGCCTCGCCTTGGGTCATCCTGACCTCCAGACCGGGCGCACTCCACGCCCTCGCCGCTGCCATCGGACGCTTCAGGCAAATTTCTTCAATCAACGCGCAAGAAGTGCCGCCGACCCGGCCGAAGCTACTCGAACACCGGCTCGGCCAGCCGCCGCGCCAGCATCGGCGCCCCCTCCGGTGCTGGCGGCTCGGTCAGGTCGATGGGAAGGTACACCCCATTGCCGTGGTCGCTGTTCAGCACCACCGCGCAAGGCTCGACGAAACGCGCCCCCTCGGGCACCTTCTCGTGCCCCAGCACGAACATCGTCACGCCCCACCGCTCCACCAGGTCTTCCAGGCTCTCCGCGTCGTAGTGCCGCCCCCACACCATCATGTGGGCGCTGCCCGTCAGCGGCTGGTAGTCCTCGTCCGTCAGTTCCCGATCCAGCACACCAACATCAAACCGCCCCATCATCGCCGGGCTCGGCACGCTGTGGCTGCACTGGATCACCCCGCGAGGCGTCTCGCACCGAAGCGCCAGCGGCATCGCCCGCACGAACGACGCGATCGCCCCATGCACCCGGTCGGCATCATCGCCGAACACCCGCTCGACACCGTCATTGAACGCCTCGACCACACGCACGCCGTCCTTCACGATGCCCGAGCCGATGATCTGAGCCAGCTCATGGTTGGCCAGCAGCACGTGGACGTGCTCGGGGAAGGCAACCTTGAGCGCCGCGACCCGCGTCAGCGCCCGATAGCTGAAGTCCACGCCCCCCATCAGGTTCTCGCCGTGGATCAATTCGTGCAGCGTCAGATGGCTGCGCTCGCTCTCGGGCGTTTCCGACGGATCGCCGTTCAGCCCCGCAGCCTCGATCACCCTCGACAGGTGCAGCGGATTGTCGTGGATATCGCCCGTGGCCACCAGCCGACCGGGCGCCTCCACCCAGTCCACCGAGCCACGCCGGCACACCGCGTCCCTGCTGGCCGCCGCGGCCGACTCGAGAAGCCGGCACACCTCGTCCACCGAAGCGAGATCGAGCCCATCGAATGCGTGTACCTGCATACGGGCCGTCCTCGCCCAGCGACATTCGCCGGCTTCAGGTCGTGGGCGTGGAACGCACCGGAGTCGCCTTCTCCGCCTCGGCCCGCATGATGCCCTGCACCAGGTTCAGCCGGTCGGCCACGTACACCATCGACTCGGGCCGCTTGGCAGGGTCGACCTCGACGCACTGCATGATCACGTCGTTCAGCTTCGGATGGATGCGCTCGTTCAGCTCGATCGCCGGCGTGGGCTTCTCGATCATGCTGTCGTCCAGCGACCCCAGCAGCGAGTCGTCGTTCGCCAGCGCCGTCGGCACACGCTTATCGGTCAGCACCGCGTACATCGTCGCGCCAAGGTTGTAGATGTCCGTCTTGGGCGTGATCGCCCGGCGGTGCACCTGCTCGGGGGCAATAAAGTCCGGCGTGCCCTGGATCCGGGGCTTGATGGTCCCCGTCGCGCACGATTGCCCCAAGTCGATGATCTTCACCGTCCCATCGGGAGACACCACCACGTTGTTGGGCTTCATGTCGGCGTGTACGAACCCACGCTCGTGCATGTGCCCCAACGCCAGCGCCACCTGGTGGAACACCGACAACGCGTCATCGAACGTCTTCGGCGGGTTCTCGTCCATCGCCAAGCCGTCAACCAGCTCCATCACCAGGAACAGGTCCTTCACCTTCAGCAGGTGCTTGCGCTTCATCATCCGCCGGATCTTGCGAATGTTCGGGTGGTCCAGCTTGCTGGCCACCTTGTACTCATACTCGGCCTGCTCCAGGAACCGCTGGTCCTTGGTCGTCTCACGCTTCACGTGCTTCAACGCGTAAATCTGCTTGGACTTCTCATCCTGGGCCAAATAGATAATCGACGCGGCCCCCCGGCCGAGTTCGTCGAGCACACGGTGCCCCTCGATGACCTCACCCTTGCGAAGCGGCTCCAAAGGTGACTGCTCCTCCCAGTTCCAGCTTGAGGCGTGCCCCGATGTATCTCGGGAATCCGTTCTCAAACGCCCCAATCGCCCCGACAGCCCATTCTTCGCAGGGGCTACCGCAGGGGCGACTACGGTAGCCGGTCTATCGGCCCGTGACGGCCCCGGATTCGCGGCAACTTGCCCCGACGGCCCAGGCCCGCCCAAAGCACCAACTCTCGGACGCGCCGGGGCCGATCCTCCGGCCCAGGCGATTGCCCCTTCCGGGGCCCTGTTCAACGACAGCTTTCGTAATTGTTCCATCGTTCCGCTAGCGTCGTTTGTCCGGAAGACTCACGCACACTTTCACCGCGGTAGGGAACGTCGCGGCTCACCGGTATGTTCGGCTTCGAGCAGGATCGGTTGCAGCCAGCGGCCCGCGTACGGGTTATCGAGACCGCACGCCCGCTTCCGCCAGACGCTGGTAGAAGCTGTCCCGGGGGAAGTACGGACCCGGATCGTCAACCCCAGCCACGTCCTCGTGCATGTGGATCTGGCTCGCAGGGATATCCAGCTCCCGCGCCAGCGTCGAAACCGCCGCCACGAGCCGGTCCATCTGGCCACGCCCAAACGCCTCCAGCCGCCCGTCGCCCACCAGGCAAACGCCGATCGAGTCGCGGTTGTACGCCAGGCTATCCGGCCCCGCAACGTGGGCACCCGGCTGCTGACGCAGCCAACGCTCGGCCACGTGCAACTCGCCGTCGGACATGCCACGGCCATTGCCAATCACAAAGTGGTACCCGAGCCCAGCCAGCCCCATCGACTGATGGGTCCGGGCGAGCTGGGCCGCGTCGCCGTGGCGAGACCGGCTGTGGTGGATCACGATCCGCTTCCAGCGATTCCGATCGAGGCTTGCCGGCGGCTCGGTGATCGCCTCGAGCGACACACCCACCGCCGAAACCGCCATCGGGGCAATGCTACGACCACCAACCGTCGGCGTCCGCTGCCCCTCGATCAGCACCAGCATCGAAGCCAGCCCCACCATCGATGCCGCGAAGCTCGTGAGCACCATGCCCCGGCGAGACCGCAGCAACGCGCTCAAAACGGCCTGGCCGCCCGTAGACCTTGAGTCCCGCGAGTCCATATTCAGCCTGCCATCCATGGTCATGCCGGGTCCAGTGAATCGGTGTGAAGCGAGAGTAGCGCACGATCGCGCAAGAGTGCATCGGAATACACCGAAGCTCCGCTTTGCTTATTTGCGTCCGATTATGCGTAAGCGATGACAGTCGCAGCGAATGCCGCTGTTATAGGCTCATTTTGGCGCAAGCCGAGCGGCCACGTTCGGCCTCGCACGGCCAAACTCGTCGCGAACAAACGTGTCCGAATCCTGATTGCGGATCCGGTCGTAGCGGTGGAAGGGGCTGCGGACCTGGTTCTCAGTGATCAGAGGATCACGACAGCCCGCCGAGCAGGTGGCCACCGTGCCGACAACAACCGACAGTGCCAGACGCCCCGATCGATTCATTCGGCGAAATCTCTTAGCCATAAAACAGTGTACGACACGTTTCAAGACGTGTCGTACACCGGAGGAGGAGAGAGAGATGCGTGTGGGTCCGGCCCTTCCTGGGCGTCCCCCGGCCCTTGCGTTCCCGGCCGGGGCGGTCCACATAAAGCTATACGTTCTCAGCACTTGTTTGTTCGATTTTGGCTCAAACAAATGTTGCGATTTCGCAACACTACCAACCCGCAAGAACTCACACGGGCAGGTGCAGCCCGTCCACTAGCCCCTGGCGGCCATCGGCGACGAGTTGGCGGACCCCCTCACCGAGACCGAGGGCCACCGCCGTCGACAGGTTCAGGCTCCGTTCGCCTACCCGCAGCGGGATGCCAACGCCCCAGGCTTCCTGCCCGGCAAGAATCTCGGCCGGCAGACCCGCCGTCTCTTTGCCAAACACCAGGTGATCGCCCGGCTCGAACACCGCCTCGAAGTGGGGCCGTCCACGCCGGGAGGTGAAGTACCACCGCCGGGCATCCGGAAACGCCGCCAGATACGCCGCCCAGTTCGGGTACACGCTCGGATCCAATCGCGGCCAGTAATCGAGCCCCGCGCGCCGCAGCGCCTTCTCATCCAAATCGAAACCGAGCGGCTCGATCAAATGCAAGGCCGCACCCATCGCCAGACAGGTGCGGCCGATGTTGCCCGTGTTGTTCGGGATTTCCGGCTCGTGCAGCACGACGTGGAATCGCGGAACGCTCGTGCTGGATCCCATGGCCGGTCGGGTTAGCGTCGGTTCTGACGCGCCAGATACGCCTCATCGCGCTGGCGACGGATCTGGACGGCGGGATCGAGATCAACGATCCGGTTCAACGCCACCTCAAAACGATCGTTCAGCGGGTTGCCCAGCCAACGCACCGAGTTGTCGGTGCTGTAAATAACCGCGATCGGATACTTGAACTCGCGGGCCATCTGGATCACGGCGTCGTTGCCCCTGATCTCCTTGCCGAGCGACGAGGAGTACATCTCGAACTGCCGATCGAATGCCACGGAGTGCTTCACCTGGGTGCGGGTCACGATGGCAGTCAGGGACTTGAAGAACTCGTTGAGCGCATCGTCCAGCATCGTCGGGTTGCGACGAGCCTCACGCCGATCGATCGTCAGGATAGGCTCGGCCATGCCGATCACGGCGATATCGCGCCCATGGCGGCGTTGCAATTCGTCCATGTAGGGCTGCACACGCTCGTAGCTGCCACCAATCGTGTGCGCCCAGTAATACACCACCCGAACACGCCCATCGAGCGTCGGCTTCGGGCCCAGCCAGTTGACCAACTCGGTATTGAAATCAACGATCGGCAACTCCGTCCGGCCGCGATTCTCAAAGTCCGCGCCAGCCTGTGTCTCGGCCGCAAGCCATCGGGCCGGCCAGTTGGCATCTTGGTACAGCGTCACGTCCTGCGGCGGGATGCTCCAATTCGGAATATTCGCCGCATCATGCTCGGCCACACTCGCGATCACCCGCGACGCGGGCTCATTCGAATCGCTCCGGCGGGCCATCGCCCCGGCGGCCTGCTCACGCGTCTCGTCGGTCACGATCCGCAGGGCATCACGCACGCTGGTCCGCGTGATGTCCGCAAAACGCAACTGCCCCGCGCGGTCGACGACATAGAAGTTCGGGTCCATGTCGGCACGGATACCCGCACGAAATTTCGTGCCCTCGTCGCGCGCCACCGGATAGCTCAGCCGGAGCCGCTCGGCCGTCTGCGCGGCCGTGTCGTAGCCCTCGTCCGAGTGCACGCCGAGGACCACCAGGCCCTTGTCCGCGAACGTCTTGGCCATCTGCTCGGCCATGCGGGCCGAGGCCGTCGAGCCGGTGTGCCAACTCGCCCATGTCAGGATGAGCAAGGGCTTGCCGTCGAGGTCGTCGGCCTTGATCGGCTCGCCGGTCCATTCGGTCAACCCATCCAGCAGCGAGCGATCGAACGCGCTCAACTCCATGGCATTCAGGGCCTCGCGACGATCGCCAGATCCCTCACGGATGACCTCATCGCTCTGGGCCAGGCCCGAACACGCCGCCAATGCCACGATGGTTGCTGAAAGAATTGCTCGCATGATGTTCCGCCCTCTGCTACCCGTCTGGGTTCAATTTTGTTTGCATTTTGATCGCAGCTAGCTACTCGTCCGCCCACTTGTGCGCTACGTGCAGGATACCACGCTCAAACATGCGCCGTTGAGAATCACATCTATAGACGCCGAAGGCCGCCACATGTTCCCCTCAGCGCTCGCCCGGCCTGCACAGCCCCGCCAGAGCCACCGCGGCCGCGACCCCAACATTCAACGAATCGACGCCATCATTCATCGGGATGCGCACACGCTGCGTCACCGCCGACATCACCCCCTCGGTCAGCCCAGGCCCCTCGGCCCCCAACAACAAGGCAATCCGCACGGGCGGGCACCGCAGATCCACCTCGCCGATCGCAGCCGCCCCAGGGTCCGGGGTCAAAGCCAGCGTCCGGAAGCCCGCCACCTCGATCGCACGCACGTCCCCGGGCCAGTCCTCCGCCCACGCCGTCGGCACACGCAGCACGTGCCCCATCGATACCCGCAAACTCTTGCGATAGAACGGGTCGGCGCACCCCGGCCCCAGCACCACCGCCGATCCCGCCGGCCCGAGCGCCGACAAACTCCGGTACAGCGACCCCACGTTGTCGTGATTGCTCAGCCCCTCGAGCACCAGCAGGCACCGCGCGTCCTCGACCACCGACGCCAACGCCGGAGCCTCACCCCGCTCCCCCAGCGCCAGCACCCCCCGGTGCATGTCGAAGCCCACGATGCCCTCCGCCACGCCCCGCTCGGCCACAAACACCGGTGTGCCAGCCGGCAGCCCCTCGATCGCATCTCGCATCGACAGCAACCGCGTCGGCGTGACCAATACCGAACGAACCTTGAACCGAGACGCGAACAGCTCCCGCGCCACGATCTCGCCCTCGGCCAGGAACAACCCGCCAAGCCCCGTCCCACCATCGCGCTGCACCCGCAACCACGCGTCCTTCTGGTCGCGGTAGGGCTCGAGCCCCGGGTGCGAGAGGTCCTCGATTGGCACGAATTGCGGGCCGGCGGCGGTCGTCACGGGTTCATCATGCGCCGCTCATCACCCGATGGCTAATCTGCCCGCCCACGAACGCACGAGCGTCCCGGGCGTATCGGACCCTTCCCCACCCCCCCGGCGCAGGAGACTTGAGCACGTGGAACTCTGGCAAGCCATCGTGCTGGGCATCGTCGAGGGCATCACCGAGTACCTCCCGGTGAGCTCCACGGGCCACCTCATCCTCGCCTCGGGGCTCATGGGCCTCAGCGACACGCCCGAGGGCCACAAGGCCGTCAGCGCCTTCAACATCGTCATCCAGGGCGGCGCCATCCTCGCCGTCCTGGGCCTCTACCGCCAGCGCGTCTGGCAGATGGTCCAGGGCCTGCTCGGCAAGGACCCCGTCGGCCTCCGCATGGCCGTCAACATCATCATCGCGTTCATCCCCGCCGCGGTGCTCGGGCTCGCCTTCAACGACGCCATCGAAGAGCACCTCTTTACCGCCACCGTCGTGCTCACCATGCTCGCCCTCGGCGGCGTCTACATGATCGCCCTCGACAAGGCCATCATCGCCCCACGCCGAAAAGAACAAGCCGGAAGGACCATCGAACAACTCCGCCCGGGCCAGGCCCTGATCATCGGGCTGCTCCAATGCGTCGCCATGGTCCCCGGCACCAGCCGCTCGATGATGACCATCACCGGCGGCGTGCTCGTGGGCCTCAAGCCCAAAGACGCCGCCGAGTTCAGCTTCCTGCTGGGCCTGCCCACCCTCGGCGGGGCGTGCGTGCTCACGCTCTTCAAAGATGTGTTGAGCGATGAGCCCTCGATGTTCGACGTCATCGGATGGCCGGCGATCCTCGTCGGCATGGTCGTCTCGACCATCTCGGCCATGCTCGCCGTCAAGTGGCTCGTCGGCTTCCTCAACAAGCACGGCCTCGCCCCGTTCGGCTGGTACCGCCTCGCGCTCACCGCCGTCTTGCTCGGCGCCCTGCTCGCCGGCTGGATTGCCTTCGTTCCCGAAGCCGCCTAGGCGAACACGCTGTAGATCAGCAGCAACAAGAACCCGCCGAAGAAGATGATGTCGACCAGCACGGCAACCGCCGCCCCGCTCAGCAATAGCGCCGCCGCCCCGAACCAGTCCGGCTTGCGCACCACCGCGATAAGCGACACCAACAGCGCGATCGGGCTCAGCACCCCAAAGGTCATCAACCCCGCGCACGCGAACAACAATGCGATCCGCCCCGGCGTCGTCGGCACGGGCTCATGCGGCTGCAACGGCTTGCGGGCGGGCACGGCGTCCATGCGTATATCTTAGAACTCGACGGCGACGTACAGCAGCTCGGGTCGGGAAAGCAGCCGCGGAGCCTCGCTGGGCCGCGTCCGCACCTCCACGAGCCCGGCCGTCTCCACCTCGCCTGAGGCCAGCATCGGCAGCGCGTCGGCCACCGAACCGAAGCTCGCCCCGATCATCTCGAGCTCGCCCCGCACCACCGGCGAGAGATCCACCGACACGTCCGGCTGCGGATCCGCCGCCAGGATGAACGTGCCCCGGGGCCTCAGCATCCCGAGCGCCAGATCCATCGAGGCTTCGCTGCCCACACAATCGACCACCACCGTCTGGTCGCGCCGGCGGCCGACCTCCTTCGCGTGGCGGTGCGACACGCCCCACTTTTCGGCCCGGCCAAACGCTTCGGGCCGCCAACCCAACAACCGCACCGTCGCGTTCAGCTTGGCGATCGCCTGCACCGCCAGTAACGCCGCGAGGTTGTCGCCCAGCACCGTGACGTACACCTTGCCTTCCATTCGGATCATCCGGGCCGCGTGCACCGCGCGCGACAAGGGCCCAGCCAGAATCGCCGCGTCATCAGCGAGCCCCTCGGGCACCAAAGCCAGATTCCGCCACGGCACCGCGATGGTCCCGGCCATGCTCCCCGGCACGCCCGCGCTCCCAAGGGTCCCGCCCTCGCGGCAATGCTGGCTCACGCCCGCCTTGCACATGTCGCACGCGCCGCACGCGACCATGGGCGAGCACACGACCCGCGCCTTGCGCAGCCGTTCGCGAACGCCCTCGGGCGCATCATCGGAGACGTCAGCCACGATACCCACAACATCGCGCCCCAGCACCGAACCGTCGGCCACGCCCGCCGCAGCGCCCAAAACCCACGCCGGCACGTCACCCGCCAGACGCACGCGCACCAGGGCCTGCCCCGCCTCGCACGCCGGGACGGGGGAATCAATCAAGGCAGGCTGGTTCTGTCGGGCGACAATGGCGTCCAATGAAGGCTCCAGGGGCTTCAGTCGTCGTGACAGTGCCTCATCGGCCTTACCGGGGCGTTCGGGTCAAACCAATAGGTGTCGAGCTCTCTTCGTTGGGCGGCAAGGGCATCAGAGGCAGGTATTCCCACCAACCCCGTGATCTGCTAAAAACCGGATAGGTGTACGCCCGCTGGTCCGCGAACCATGCCCCATTCTCATCGATCCACCCCTGCCACGCGATGAAGTCGAGCCCGAAGTCCTTGCCCGTGAGCAATTCCAACGAACGCACGACCGCCACATGCACGGCCAGGCTCTGCTCGGTATCGGACCGCAACGACTTCACCAGCCCCACCACCACATCGCTCTGTGGATATTGCCCGAGCGCCAGCGCCGCCTCCACGCGCACGTTCTGATCCGGCTCGACCAGCGGCTCGATCAACTGCAACAACCGATCGGTCGCGCCGGGCTCGTGGATACGCTGCAACCCGAGTGCGGCCGACCGACGCACGATGGGCTCGGGGTCGTCCAGCGCCGCCGCGAGCAAAGCCCCATCGGCCGCCACCCCGTGCGTGGCCAGCCCACGAGCCGCCGCCGCCCGCACCGACGTGTCCTCGTCGGTCAGGTTCACCCGGAAGATGTCCAGAATACGGTCGTCCGGCTCGAGCAACTCAACAGTCAGGCGCACCGTGCCGCGATACCGCGCGTCGGGGTCGTACTGATCTCGCGCCAGTTCCGCAGGGTTCTCCTGCGATTCGCCAAACAGATTGTTGACGATGCTGTCCTCGCCGAACCGCACGCCCGTCCCGCCCTGGCAGCCGACCAAGACAAACGCGATGGGCACGAGCAGCAGCAACAGACGCCTCATGGGCCATGCTATCAGCCCCGGCATCCACCAGCCAGCAACGACTACCAGCCCGACTCGAACGGATCGCGCATCCCGACCGGCCGGTCGAGGATTTCACGCATGATCAACGCCTGGCGGACATCGATACCCCTGGCCGTAATCGGTGCCGAGCGGCGACCCACGCCAGCCACGGGCAACGGGGCCTCGACGGGCCTGGCTTCCTCCGCACGCTTGGCCGCGATCACGTCGGCGATCACGGTCTCTTGAACCGGCTGCATCGTCGGCAGCGGCGCGACCTGGCGACGCTCGCCCGTCCGGCGCGGCTGCGGAGTCGGCTTCATGGCGGTCCGCTGTGCCGGCCGCTGGGGGGGCTGTTGCATGGGCTGCTGGGACGCCTGCTGGGACGTCCTCTGCCCCGGCCGCTGCGCGGGCGAGCGCACCTGCGATGGCTGGCGCTGCTGCTGGCGCTGACGCTGCGCATCGATCGCCTCACGCCGCCGCCGGAGCTGCTCCTCGAGTTCGGTCCGCTGCGCCGCGGTGCGTTGCTGCTGACCCTGCTGGCGACGCCGGGCCAGGTCCTCCAACCGCTGCCGCGGGGTCTCGGCCTGGGCCGCCGGCTGCACCTGCGAAGCCGCGGGCTGCGACGACTGCTGCTGGCCATCGATCCGCCCCGTCCGCAGCGCCTCGAGCCTCGCCCGCTTACGAAACTCCTCGGCTTGCTTCTTCTCTTTGGCTTCCTGGAGCTTCTTCAAGAACCAGCCAAGCCCCGAAACACCAAAGAACACGATCGGGATCAGGAGCTGGATGTTGTTCTGGATCCATTGCAGCATGGTGCAAGCCTAGTCGGCAGTCCTACCCCCAGCCGCCAGACGCGGGAGGGCCACCACACGCCCACCATCGCCGCTCGTCAGCCGCTCGAACGCCGCCCCGAACACCCCCTCCAGCGCCCCTGGGTCGCTCAGGGCCCCATTCTCGAGCACCATCGACCCGCCCTCCCCAGTGATCGCCAGCCCGCGATCGGCCACCGCCGCTGCCCACGGCAGATCATGGGCCGCCACCACCACCGCAAGCCCCCGCCCCGCGAGTTCGCGGAGCGTCCCGATCAGCCGCCCAGCGTGCCGAATATCCAGAGAACTCGCCGGCTCATCGGCCAGCAACACCTTGCCACCAAGATCACCCGTTCCAAGCTGTGCCAGCGCCCGCGCGATCGTCGCCCGCTGCTGCTGCCCCACGCTCAGCCTCGGCAGCGGGCTTGCCGCGTGCTCTTCCAGGTCCATGTGCTCGATGGCACAATCCACCGCGACCCCCGCCCCCCGCCGACCGGCGGCGTAGGCCCCAAAACCCACGTACTCGCGCACCGTAAACGCGAACGCCAAGCTCGTTCGCTGCGGTGCCAACGCCAGCGCCCGGGCCCGCTCCCGCTCGCTTAGCCCTCGGATCGGCCGCTCACCGACCTCCACCGATCCACCGTCAGGCGTCAGCACGCCCGCCATCAATCGCAGCAGGGTCGACTTGCCGGCGCCGTTGGGCCCCACCAGAGCCGTGATCGACCCCGGATCAAGCTCGAGATCCACCGGCCCCAGCCCACGCGACCGCCCGGGATACCGATGGGTCAATCCCCGCACGCTCAGACAAGGTTGGACGGCCTTCTCGCTCACCACGCCCCTACGCTAGTGGCCCTCGGCACGCTTCGGCCAGATATTCACCCTTTGTTCATTCGGAGACCGCCAGCGATGGACCAGAGCACCAACGGCAGCCACTCTCAAGATCGCGGCACCGTCGCCGTCACCGGTGCCACCGGATTCGTCGGCGGACACGTCGTGCGGACCCTGCTCGACCGCGGCTGGACCGTCCGGGCCCTGAGCCACTCCAAGAAGGAAATCGCCGACCTGCGCGATCGCGACCGCGAAGCCTTGACCGTCGTCGTGGGCGACGTCAACGACCCCGACGCCCTCAACGAGCTGCTCCGGGGCTGCGACGCCGCCGTCCACCTCGTCGGCATCATCCGCGAGGGCAAGGGCAAGCGTTTCGAGACCCTCCACGTCGAAGCCACCCGCAGCGTCATCGCCGCGTGCAAGCGCACCGGCGTCGGCCGCTACATCCACATGTCGGCGCTCGGCGTGTCCGACGAGGCGCGCACCGAATACCAGCGGACCAAGTTCAAGGCCGAGGGCCTCGTCCGCGCCAGCGACCTCGACTGGACCATCTTCCGACCCTCGCTCATCCATGGCCCCGGCGGCGAGTTCACGCAGATGATGGCCCAATGGAGCCGCGGCGAGATCGCCCCCTGGATCGGCATCCCCTACTTCCGCCGCCCCGAGACCGAGCAGAGCGTGCCACTGGGCGGCGTCAACTACATCGACCCCGACGTCCAGCCCATCGTCGTCACCGACGTGGCCAACTACTTCGCCGACGCGCTCGACCGACCCCAGACCATCGGCGAGATCTTCAACCTCGTGGGCGGCGAATGTCTCTCCTGGCCCGCGATGCTCGAGTACGTCCACGACCACGTGCCCCACGCCAAGGAAGGCGTCCATCCGCTATGGGCCCCGTCCGACATCGCCGCGATGCAGGCCAAGGCCGCCCAGTTCGTGGGCCTGGGCAGCCTCCTGCCCTTCGACGAGGGCATGGCCACCATGGGTGGCCAAGACTCGACCTCTTCGCTCGACAAGGTCGACGCCTACTTCGACCGCGAACCCATGCCCTTCCGCGAATCGTTCTCGGTCTACGCCGGCAAGCTCTAAGCAAGTCCACGACCCACACGAGCCCCTCGCGCGAGCGACGGGAATGTGCGTACGGACATCCACCCCGCCCTCGCTTGCGCAATGGGCTCGGTGTTCCTATGGGACGCGTCTCATTCCTCTTGGCGCGGTTACACCCACCGGCTCCGGTTGCGCAAGCCGCGCGAGATATTCGCAAACCACCACCACTGCCCCCGCACCAATCCGAATCCGATGATATATGGAACCCGCTCGGGGACTCGAAGGAGAATTGGATGCCCGCAGGAGCCCACATGGTGTGTGACACGCCGATCTCGCAGCTACCTTCCGCCACGCCAGGCGTGGTGATGAGCCTGAACAAGAAGGGCATCACGACCCTCGGCGAGCTCCTCGCGGCATCGTTCGATGAGGTGGCCTACCAGCTCGACAGCTTCGACGACGCCGAGGTGCTCATCAACGAGGCCAAGCACGCCGCCAAGAGCAACCCCGAACCCAACCAGGCCGACGAACAGCCACAGGACGCACACTCGCAGGAGGAAGACGGCATGCCAGAACAGGGGCAAGGAAACAACGAGCAACACGAGCCAAAGCCCCGCAAGCAAGAGGCGCCAAAACCCACCAGCGGCCAGGTCGGCCTCGCAACCGCCATGCAAGCGGTGCTCAGCCTCGACGGCGGCGCCTTCGCCTCCATGGAAGCCTCTTCCGCCGCGGCCCAACGCCTCGCGGCCGCCGCGCTCATCATCCAGCATGGCGGCGGCGAGGACGAGTCCGTCGCCGCCGGCCTGCTCGACACCATCGACCCCAAGGCCCCATGCGTCGACCGCGAAGACGCGAGCGTCCGTTTCGGCGAGCCTGCCGTCGACCTGCTCGAACGCGCCGAGCTCCTGCTCACCGTCCCCATGAGCCCCAGCGGCAAGCCCTCGAACGTCCACTCCAAACTCGTTGAAGTCGCCGATCCCGCGGCCCTGCTCGTGGCCACCTGCGGCGCGGTCGCCTCGGCCCGCGCCGTGCTCGCGCGATACCAGAGCTCGGGCGAACAAGCCTGGACCCTCTTCAAGGGCGGCCGCGAGTTCGCCGTCTGGTACTTCGGCTCCATCTGCAAGGCCCTCGGCCCCGCCCTCAAGAAGGCCGGCCGCGAGAGCCTCAGCCACGAACTCTGGGCGGTCGTTCGCGCCCTCGAAGCCACCGGCGGGGAAGACCGCAAGGCCGCGTAATCTGCCGGTCTTGCACCGCGTTTCCCGGAGAATCCGGCCGCGGGTCGATATGGTTGGGGCCTTGACGGGGGGAATTGCCCCCCACCAACGCTTCCCGGCCAGGAGGGCCCACCATGTCCACATCTACAGAAGCCGTCCTGAAGTACCGCGAGGCCATCCTCCGCCACGTCGGCCACGCCCAGTACGCGCCCTCAACCATCGAGACGCTGGCCGAAGACCTCCGCGCCGACGATCCCGCGCAATTCCAGAGCGCCGTCGACGAACTCGTCGGCCAGGGCATCCTCGCCCTCAGCAACGCCGGCCAGGTCCTGCTCCCCAGCTTCGGCGACACCGACGGCGAGGTCCTGGGCACCTTCAACCGCAACCCCAAGGGCTTCGGCTTCTTCAAGCCCGAATCCCGCGTCCGCGAGGGCGACGTGTTCGTGCCACCCGACGACACCATGGGTGCCCTCTCGGGAGACCGCGTCCGCGCCAAGATCCGCCGCGATCGCAAGCGCGAGTCCAGCGGCCGCTCGGGCTTCGGCCCACAGTACATCGGCGCGATCGTCGAGATCCTCGAACGCAAACGCTCCAGCTACGCCGCCACCATGGAAAAACGCGGCACCACCTGGCTGGCCATGCCCGACGGCGACACCTCCATCGGCCCGGTCGTCATCGCCGACGCCGACAGCAAGCACGTCAGCGAGGGCGACAAGGTCATCGTCGACCTCACCGAATACCCCGAGGGCCAGGCCCTCGCCGAAGGCGTCATCACCCGAGTGCTCGGCGAAGCCGGCCAACCCGACGTCGAGACCCAGGCCATCATCGCCGCCTACGCCCTGCCGCCAGACGAATTCCCCGACGCCTGCCTCGACCAGGCCCGCGAAGCCACCCGCGCCTTCGACGACGCCGTCGGCCGCTTCCTGGGCGAGGGCCCGAGCGCTCTGCCCGACCGCCTCGACCTGACAAACGACTTCATTACCACCATCGATCCGCCCGACGCCAAGGACTACGACGACGCCATCAGCGTCAAGCGCACCGACAACGGCTGGGAACTTGGAATCCACATCGCCGACGTCGCCTCGTTCATCACGCCCGGCTCGCCGCTCGATGTCGAGGCCCGCGAGCGCGGCAACAGCGTCTACCTCCCCCGCCACGTCATCCCGATGCTACCCGAGATCCTCTCCAACGGCATCTGCTCGCTCCAGCCCCAGGTCCCCCGCTTCGCCAAAAGCATCTTCATCCACTACGACCTGTCCGGCCGCGTCACCCGCACCGGCGCCGCCCAGACCATCATCAACAGCGCCAAGCGCATGACCTATTTGGAAGCGCAAGCCCTCATCGACGGCAACGAAGAAGAAGCCAAAAATCACGCCCGCACCGCCCCCGAGTACACCCCCAAGCTCAAGAACACCGTCAAGCTCATGGACGAGCTCGCACGAACCATCCGCGAGCGCCGCCGCGCCGCGGGCATGATCCACCTCGACCTGCCCGACGCCGAGCTCATCTACGACGACAACGGGCACGTCATCGACGCACAGCCCGAGGACGACGCCTTCACCCACACCATCATCGAGATGTTCATGGTCGAGGCCAACGAGGCCGTCGCCCGCCTCTTCGAGCGCATGAACGTCCCCGTCATGCGACGCGTCCACCCCGCACCCACCCCCGCAGGCATGGAAGACGCGCAGAAAGTCGCCAAGGTCGCCGGCTACACCATCCCAAAGAACCCAACCCGCGAGCAGCTCCAGAGCATCCTCGACGCCACCCGCGGCAAGGCCTCGGGCCGAGCCGTCCACATGGCCGTCCTCCGCACGCTCAGCAAGGCCGAGTACTCACCCGCCGCCATCGGCCACTTCGCCCTGGCCAGCGACGCCTACTCCCACTTCACCAGCCCCATCCGCCGCTACGCCGACCTACTCACCCACCGCCTGCTGCAAGACTACCTGGCCATCACCGACAACGGCCAGAAGCCCCCCAAGGGCGAGAAGGAAATGAAACTCCTCGGCCGCAAGCTCAGCGAGACCGAGTCGTTCGTGCCGCAAGAAGACCTCGTCACCATCGGCCGCCACATCAGCGACACCGAGGCCCACGCCGCCGACGCCGAACGCGAGCTGCGCAGCTTCCTCGTCCTCCAGCTCCTCTCCAACAAGGTCGGGGAGGTCTTCGACGGCGTCGTCACCGGCCTCAACACCCGCGGCATCTTCATCCAGATCGACAAGTACCTCGCCGACGGCTTCATCAAGGTCGAGGATTTGCCAGGAGACGTCACCCGCGACGGTCGGCCGCCAAAGTGGATCACCGTCAAGGACACCGGCGCCCTCGTCGACAAGAACTCGGGCCGCTCCTTCAACTTCGGCGACCGCCTCCGCGTGCAGATCGGCGCCGTCGACCTGCCCAAGCGTCGCCTCGAGCTCCTCGTCGCCGACGCCGAAAGCCGCGCCGCCGGCAAGGCCGTCACCAAGGGCGTCGAAGGACTCACCCTGGGCGAAGGCGGCGGCGGCCTCGAAGCCGCCGAAGGCGCCGGCTTCAAGAAGATGCCCGGCGGAACCCGCCGCAGCCGCAAGAGCAAGTCACGCGACAAGGGCAAAACAAACTACCGCCGAGACAAAAAATAACTCTTCCTCCCTCTCCCTCCCAGGGAGAGGGCCGGGGTGAGGGGTCTTCACTCCCTCTTCTCTCCTCTTCCCCCCAATCCCCTCTTCTCTGTGCCTCTGCGCCTCTGTGGTTATCCCCTCTTCTCCGAGCGAGGGCCGTTCGGCTCCCGTGGCGTCTGCGGTGCGTCTTCGAGCGCCCACTGGTCGTCCCCCTCCGGAACCACATGCAACGTCTGCGTCGGGAACGCAAACTCCACGCCCATCCCCTGCGCCAACCGCAGCACGTCCAGCATGAACCGCTGCCGCTCGGCAAGCTCCGTCGCCCAATCCGGGCACTCGTGGAAGATATAGATCAGCACGTCCAAGCTATGCGGCCCGAACTTGTTCAGGTACACGTGGAACACGTCCTTGCGCGTGCTCGGGTGGTCCTTCACGATCTGCCGGACGCCCTCGCAGAACTTCTCGATCGCGTCCGGCGGCGTGTCGTACGGCAGGTTCACGTGCGTCGAGAACCGCCGGTACCGCCGCCGCCCATAGTTGTCAACGGTCGCACGCACCAGCGTCGCGTTGGGCACCGTCACGATCGAGTCATAAAACGTCCGGATCCGCGTCGAGCGCAACCCGAGTTCCACCACCGTCCCCTCGACGTCATCCACCACCACCCAATCCCCAACCTCGAACGGCCGATCCGCGATCACCGCGATCGACCCGAAGAAGTTCTCGATCGTGTCCTTCGCGGCAAATGCAACAGCCAAACCGCCAATGCCCAGCCCCGTCAGCAGCGGCAGCACCTCGTAGTCGAGCGCGTGCGCGATGTACACGATGCCAAAGACCGTGATGATCGCCTTGGCCGTCTTCCGACCCAATGGCACCAGCAGGTCGTCGATCTTGGTGCTGGTCTTGCTCGCCCGCTTGGTCAGCACGTCACCGATCAGGTCGACCACGCTGAACGCCGCCCACACGACCGACACCACCAGGATGGCCAGCACCCCGATGCGGATGATCGTCTCGGGCAACCGCGGCAAGCCCAGCAACTCCTGCCCGTAGTACCACACGACAGCCGCCGCCAGCAACGCGAAAGGCCGCGCCGCCCGCTTGACGACCTTCGGGTCCGCCTTCACCCCGCGCCGGGCGAATCCCGCCCACCAGAGAAACCGCACCAACGCGATCGCCAATAGGTCGGCCACGAACCCGGCGAACACAATGGCCACGATCAGTGCCCATTTCCAGGCCGGGATGCCGGCGAAGCTCGCCCACAGATAACGATCCGCGACAACGCTCTCGAGGTTGAACGCCACCCAACGCTCGATGCGGAGCGCGGGCGTCAGTTCGCCGATGTCCTCGCCCCACCTCGCCGGCAGCCGCCCCAACCGCCGGAACAGCGCCTCGGAGTTGTCCACCGTAGAAGTGGCAAACGTCCACACACCCCCAGCGCGCCGGGTGAGCGCGATCTCCAGCCCGTCCTCACCCTCGCCCAGCAAATCCGCCGCCTCGGCCTGCCCAAGCTCGGCCAATTCCTCGCTCTCATGCGGGAAGTACACGAACCGATCCATAGGCGACCCATCACGCCCGGCCTGCCGCACCGCCTGCGCATCGGGTAGCGCGTACCGCGACACCTGCCCCAGCCGCTTCAGGCTCTCGTGCAACCGGATCGCGCTGTTCAGCGTCGTCACGGCCTCGGGCCCGGACAGGCCGAGCGCGGTGGCAAGATCATCCTCGGCCCGGCCACGCTCCTCGCTGAACGGCTCGCTTCCGTGGTACCGCGAGACCGCCCGCAGAAAGGTCATCATCGTGGAACGCGGGCTGTCAAATCGAGGGTCGAGCCCCTCGCCATCGCGGGCTTGCTCGCTCGTCGTGGCGTCGGGCGGTGGCTCGGTCTCGGGCGTTTCCTGGGCCCAAACCGGTGAAGCGAACAGCAGAACGAGATAGACAATCGCGACGCGGAGCATCGGACATGCTAGAACCATGATGACGGCGCGGGCGAGCACCTGCTCAACCCGACCGACGAGACTCCCAAGGCCCGGTGATCGCCAGCGTGATGCCCACGGTCTGCACGTTCACGAACAGCGTCGAGCCATCGGGGCTAAAGCAGGCCCCAGCCAGCTCGCTGTTGTTTCGCGCGTTGCGGCCGATCTTGTAGATCCGCCCCTCGGGCGTCACGCCAACGAGGAAGTCCTCCTCGCTGCCATCCTCGCACACGATCAGGTCGCCGAACGGTGCCACCGTCAGGTTGTCCGCGTTGTCGATCAACCCCGCATTATTCGGCTCGATGAACAGCTCAAGCACGCCCGGCTCGCCTGCCTCGCCGTCCGTGCCCTCGGCCGGCGACGGCGTGTACCGCCAGATCTGCCCCTTGTTGATCCGCCCGCCACTCGTGCACGCGAAGTACGCCGACGCCGGCGAGCCATCGGCCAGCGCCCCCCACCACATGCCCTCGCCGCGCGCAAACCGGGCCGCGCCCCTGGCAAACCCACGCTTGCGCAGGTCGTCCTTCGGGCTCTCGACATCGTCCATGTCCAGCCATTCGACCTCGAGCCGATCGCCGATCGCGACCTTCTGCTTCTCCCAGTTCCGCGTGTCCAGGCTCAGCCTGCCCTTGATGCACAGGGCCTGCAACCGCCCGCCCCGCTGCAACTCCCCGGGCACGTCGGGCACGAACCGATAAATCAGCCCGTCATGCCGATCCTCGGTCTGGTACACGATGCCCGTCCCAGGGTCAACGCACACCGCCTCGTGCATGAACCGCCCCATCGCCTTGAGCGGCACCGGATCCGCAAGCCCCGGCGTCGCGCTCGCCGGCACCTCGAAGTTGTACCCGTGATCGCGCTCGAACACGCGACTCTCGCCATACCGATCGCTTGCACGCTCGGCCGTCTCCTCGCACGTGATCCAAGACCCCCACGGCGTCACCCCGCCCGCACAATTGCGGATCGTCCCGGCCAACGACAGGAACTCCTTCTCCACCGTCCCCGTGCGCGTGTCGTACACGATCGTCGTCGTGCCGCCATAGCTGTGGTAGCCGCCAAAACCCGCATCATAGAACTTCGCGCGAGGCAGCCGGCCCGCCAGCCGCTGCCCATCACCAAACGGGCTGCCGTTCCTCTTGCTCGGGTCCAACTCGTGGTTGCGCACGATGATCGTCGTGCCGTCCTCGCCCTCGAACGCGCCCATCGCGTCGGGCAACCCCGGCACGAGCAACCCATCGCTCATCACCTGCCCGATGCGGCTGATGATCTTGTAGCGGAAGCCCTCGGGCAGGTCGAAGATGCGGTTGGGGTCAGGCCGCAACGCCCCAAACCCAAGCCCGATATCCCCGCTCCCCGGCGTCGCGAACGCCCCCCGCGCAAACAGCGACTGCAACCCACCAAACCCCAGCGTCACAGCAGCCGCCGACTGCATGAACTGGCGGCGGGTCGTCTCAGTGTTGGAAAACGGCGTACTCATCGCAAAAACATACGAGCCCCGGACCGTTTCAGTCCGTATACAAAGGATAGTACGGCCCACATTTAGCGCCCGCTTCACGCAAACCAGCCCCAATGCCCGCCATGCCCAACAAAGCCGCAACCCGAATCTGGAAACGCCTGCGAGGCCGCAAAGCCCGCTGGTTCGGCCACCCGGCGATCATCGGTGCCATCGCTCTCGTGACCCTCGCCGACTTCGCGACCATCCCAGCCGGCCCGTGGTTTGGCCCATCCACAGTCAAACAGGCCCTTATTCGTACGACTTCCAGCTTCCTCGGCAAAGCCCGCCCGACAGGCCCACGAAACTGGTTTCCAGGCGTTTTCTTCACGCGCGGCGAAGATGTCGAGTTCGTGTGGCACGGCCTCTATGGCAGTTTTTCCTCCCCAACGATGCTCGACCTGCGACAACTGGAACAGGAACGCTGGCTCCCGATGGGTGGTGCCAGCACGTGGCACAACCGCACGCGGGGCCTCCTGCACGTGACGTCACGAACGACCTCTTTCCGCATCCACGGCGACACGACACCAGAGAGGCGAAGCAAGATGATGTCCAGATTCGTCGAACGCTACGACGAACTGCCAGCAGACCATGAATTCCGAAATTGGTCAGAATTCAACGATATCCGCCGCCTCTATGCACAAGGCAAGGACACCGAGACCTCCATCATCTGGACCGGCTACCTTCGAAACACCCTCACCCTCGCCCTCCTCGCGGGCCTCTTCATCCTCCCCATCCTCGGCCGCACCGACCTCCACCTCCGCGCCTGGCGAGACCGCCTCCTCAACCGCCACTACCCCGGGCAATGCCAAACCTGCCGCTACGACGTGCGAGGCCTCGAACAATGCCCCGAGTGCGGCACGCCCGTGGAAGGGGACGCCTAGCCCATGACCAAACACCCCAACCAACGCAAACCCAGCCACTGGCGCTGGCCCCGCCGAATCACCCTCGTCCTCCTCGCAGGCGTACTCCTCACGGTCGCGTCGAGTTGGATCCTGCAATGGCGGGCATTCCGAGCCTCGGCGTCAATGGCCGCATGGTCCATCGATCCGTCCACAAATATCACGCCACTCGATTACCACTACCAAGGCAATGGCATCTTCGAGTCGACCGTGTTCTATCTCTCGAACGACACACCGCCATCGGTGCCCATCGATGTCCACCATGTGCCGGAAGTTCCGTGGTTCATCATACAGCGTGACGGCAGGAGTTGGATTCATAGAAACGAGTGGGATTACTCGCAGACCGTCCACCGCGATGCCATTCCAAAGAATCCCCCGTTGATTCCTTCCGCCCACTACCGACTTCATCCGAACGAATTCACCTGGATCAACCCAAACGAACCGCTATACGAGCTGAGCCAAACCATCGTCCCCGACTGCACCATCGACATTGATCCACTCAAGTCCCACTGGTTCGATCCTGCTCGCTACTTCGCGCACGCCCCCGGCTGGTTCGCCGCCTCCTCCTTCCGACGCAGCCGCGACCAATCCCTCCACGCCCTCCACCGCCCCGTCGAACGCTGGTCCGCCCAACGCTGCGGCTGGCCCATGGACGCCATGATGACCGAGCAGTACGCCATCGGCCCACGCCCACCCATCGAGCGCGTCGAAGACATGCCACTCGTCAGCCTCCGCCACGGCCTCAAGGGCGGCCTCATCCTCCACCACCAGCCCCAGCACCCCATGCTCCACCCGCTGGGCCACCACAGCCTCCCCCTCATGCCCCTCTGGCCCGGCTTCGCCGCCAACACCGCCGCCTACGCCGGCACCATCGCCCTGCTCTGGCTCACCATCGCCGGCGGCACCCACCTCCTGGGCACCAAAAAACGCCGCCGCAAACGCGGCCTCTGCGAAGCCTGCGGCTACGACATCCAAGGCCTCACCACCTGCCCCGAATGCGGCAACGCCAGGGCGCCCGCCTAGGCGAGCATGGCCATCGTCACGGTGTTCTCGGGATCCAGCCCACCGGCCTCAAAATCCGTCAGGTTCTTAATGGTCGTCCGTGCGATGTTGCCCAGCGCTTCTCGGGTGAAGAAGCCCTGGTGGCCGGTGATCAGCACATTGGGAAAGGTGAGCAACCGCGCGAACACCTCGTCGTCCAGGATCTCGCCGGAAAGGTCCTTGAAGAACAGGTCGCCTTCCTCCTCGTACACGTCGATACCCAGCGACCCGAGCCTCCGCGCCTTGAGCGCGTCAATCACCGCTTTCGTATCGACCACCCCACCGCGGCTCGTGTTGATGAGCATCGCCCCATCCTTCATGCTCGCAAGCGCCCGCCCGTCGATCAGGTGGCGTGTCCCGGGCGTTAGCGGGCAGTGCAGGCTCACGATGTCGCTCTCGCGAAGCAACGTGTCGAGCCCAACGAACTCGACGCCGAGCGTGCGTGCTTCTTCGCTTGGCTTGGGGTCGAAGGCTAGCACACGGCAGCCAAAGCCTCGCAAGATACTGCACGCAGCCAACCCGATGCGGCCCGCCCCCACGACCCCAGCGGTCTTCCCATGCATATCGAATCCCATCAGGCCTTCGAGCGCAAAATTCCGCTCGCGCACGCGGTTGTACGCCCGATGGATCTTGCGATTCAGACACAGCATGAGCGCCACCGCATGTTCGGCTACCGCGTGCGGCGAGTACGCAGGCACCCGTGCCACGGCGATGCCAAGCCGCTGGGCGATCTCCAGGTCGACCTGGTTAAACCCCGCCGCTCGCAGGGCCACCAGACGCACGCCGGCGACCTTAAGCCGTTCTAGCACGGCCGCCGGCGCCTCATCCTGGCTGAAGATGACCACCGCCTCGTATCCTTCGGCCAGCAGGGCGGTTGTTTCCCGTAGCGACGCTTCGACGAACCCGAGTTTGTGCCGGTCGCCATTCGCCTCTTCCAGGGCCCGCTTGTCGAACGCGCGCGTGCTGTAGACCAGTGCCCTCATGGCGTATCCAACGCCGCCCACGGCCCAAAGGCAACGAGCCGGACTCGATCCCTACCCAGACGCCACGCGATCCCACCACACACCACCAACAAGGGCGTGGCCACGAGGCCCACAATAGCCAACCCAGAAGCTCCGTCATCGCAGCGCGAAGGATGGTCTTTGCCCAAAAAAACCCGCGTCGATCACACCAATCGACGCGGGCGAACAGTCCCAATCCCGGATCCGATCGCGAACCGATCAGGCGATGTCGCTGGTGATACCCAGCGGCGTGCCCAGCGTCCCGAACCCACCGCCGAAGAAGCTGTCGGTCCGGCCCTGGTACGCCACGATGCCGCTCGAACTCTTCACCGTGAAGCCGTAGAACACGCCCGCCGCCCCATCGGCCTGCGCCGCCGCGAAGCGGTTCGTGCTGATGAAGTCACGCAGGTTGAACTCGCTCACCCGCGACGCCCCCGCCACGCGGCGGAACGTCTCGGTGCTGCCATCGGTGAAGCGGAAGGTGATCTCCAGCAGGCTGTCGTTCAGCCCCGGGTTGTACACCCGCACGTACTCCTGCACCTGCCCGGCCTGCAACGGCGCGAAGCCCTCGCTGAAGCCCCACAGGCTGTGGGCGTCGTTGGCCGTCGCCGAGCTCAGCGAGTCGCCCAGCCCACGCGTGCTGCTGGCCACCACCACCGCCTGGTCGCTCTCGTAGAACACGCCATACGGTGTGCCCGTCGGGAACAACGCGATATCCTCGACCTGCACCAGGCTCACGCGGCCCGGGTCCACCTCGACCGTCTGGCGGATGGCCCCGCCGCTCTCGAAGATGAACTGCAGCGTAACCGTCGCCTCGCTCGACGATGGGTTGAACACGCTGATGGTCTCGTCCGTACTCGTCTGGCCAATCTGGCCCTCGGCGATCGCGCCCTGCGTGCGACCCAGGTTGGGCTCGCCCAGCTGCGCCGCGCCGGCACCATTGCTGAAGCTGCTCGACGCCGCCACGATCGGCTCGGTCGCGATCAGTGACACACCATACTGCCCCGGCTGGATCTGCCCGGCAAGCTGCCCGTTGGCCAACTCGTTGTTGAAGTTCCAACCGCCACGGCGGAAGCCCTCGAGCGTGTACACCAACTCGACAGCCGCGCTCGACCCGCCCTGCCCGGTCAACGGGAACAGGAACAGGCTGACCTTCGTCGTCTCGCCCGTGGTGTTCTGGAACGTCACGAAGTCGCTGCTGCCCTCGCCAATCGAAACGCTGGCAAAGCTCCACACCTCGCTGGCCGTACCGCTGAACGCCTCTCCAGTCGACGAACCAAAGTCAAAGTGGCTCATGGTCGCGGCAACGGGCACCGAAGAGCGGATCTCCAGGGCATAGGGCGTGTCCTTGAACACGCCATCGGTCAGGCCCGTCGTCTCGTTGAACACGTTGGTCGCGCTGCCCATCGCGTACAGCTCGGGCGTAGTGATCGTCAGGGCGTCGGGGCTGCGCGTGTTCGCGTCCACCATGCCGTCGAAGATCACCTGATCGCGGATGCCGATGCTCGGGTCCTCGTACCGCACGATGACCACCACGCGGCCATCGGTGTTGGTGAAGTTGGTCAGCGGCACGAACGTGCTCGCACGATCGTTCGCGAAGCCCTCGGGATAATACTGGCGGAACGCCAGATCGGCCAACCCCTCGCTGTCGTCGGCCGGTGCCGTCGGGTCGTAGGTCAGCAGGCCCTGATCCAAACGCATGCCGTCGGCCCGTGTGGCCGTGGCGGTCGCCTGCAGTCCGTTGGCCCCATCGATACCCGCCTGGCCCTGATCACTCAGGAAGACGAAATACCGCATCGTCGTGCTCTGCCCCGGATCGACGTCGCCCAGGTCGTACGACAGTGCCATCGTCAGGTCGCTCGCCACACCGTCGGGATCGGGAACCATGCGGTCGATCACGCTCTGCGGGTTGCGCACGTCGGCTGAGAGCGACGCGAAGAACGCCGAAGCACGGGCGTCGGTCGGGTCGGCCGCCAGCCCGATCGAGAGCCCATCCGAACCGGTCGCGATGGCCATGGGCTGACCGTCAACGACATCGTTGATCGTGAACAGGCTGCCCGTCGTGCCAATATTCTGGTCGGGGTTGAAGCCCTCGGCCCACAGCACGTCGTTGATGCGGCGATCGGTCGTGTTGGTGAGCACCACGTCGATGGCAATGAAGTTGTCGCCAAGGCCATAGCTGATGCTGCGATCGACCCGGAAACCGTTCGACACGCCGCCGATGGCCACCCGATTGACGCCCGGCGTCGACTGGCTGGTGACGTTGAACGGCACGTCCTGGCTCGAACCCGCCCCATCGTTGACGAACGCGCCAGAAGCCGATCCCAAACCAAAGAACGCCGGACGGCCACCGCCGATACCAGGGATGAACTCCGTACCGCCAAACACGATACCGGTGCCATCGAAGCCCCACGCGCCACTGGCCGAGACGCCCGCATCCAGACGGTCGCCGCTGAGCGCCACACCCGGGTCGCTCACACCCGAAGCGAGTTGCACCTCCAGGCTGTACCCGCCAACGGTTTCGCCCTCGCCGCCAGAGCCAACGACCGTCGGGTCGTACGCGCTCGGGGCCACCGCACGCACCGAATCGCTCACGCCGATGAAGTACGTACCGCCGTCGACGAATACGAAGCCGTTGATGGCCGCATCGCGCTCGCCCGCGGGGTTCGAGGCCTGCAATTCGTTGCCCTCGTCGTCGAACAAGCGGATCGCTAGGTCGGCAACGCCGCCTGAGGTTGCTGCGACGTTAAAGGTGCTGCCCGCGGCGGCCTCGAACTGGTAGATGTCCACGTCGAACGCACCAAAGCCACCATCGCCGATGAAGGCATTCAAGTTCACCACGCCCAACGCCGGCTCGATCAACCGGGCCGTCGTCAGTGTGTCGTTGAGCTCAAAGGGACCGAAGATGTCGTTCTCGAGCGTGAAGTCGAGCGTCCAGCCCAGCAGGCTGCCGATGTCGTTGCCCTTCGTGTCGCGGATCACGAGCTGCCACGTGCCTGCGGCAGAGTTGTTGTTGTACACATCCAGCGACTCTTGCGGACGCCAATCACCGGTGAACGGCGCGTCCGCGGCGGTCGCGCTCGTGATGCTGCGCGACGCGTCATCATCGAAGACCGCTGACGTCACGTCATCGGCATCCGCGCCGATACCGCCAAACAGCTGGACTTCCTGGCCCTGCGGCCCAACAAGGCTCACCCTGAGATCACTCACGAAGTCGTGGTTGATGTTGATCGTGACGTTGACATCACGGACCTCGCGTGCGTCGCTCACAAAGATCGAATCGATCAGCACACTCTGGTCGGGCACCGTCACGCCCGGAACACCAAAGGCGTTCCCCAAGCTCACCTCGGAGTCACCGATCAGGGCAACGTCGAGCCGCAAGTCATAGTTGCCAGTCGACTGGCTCTGGCCGCTGGCGGGCACCAAGGGCAGGTACCCCTCGTTCCCGAAGCCGCTGACACCAACGTAGTAGATGCCACCGCTGGGCACGAAGAAGTCGATGAACGGGTCGTTACCGAAGAACTGGTCGTTGATGGCCAGTTCCTGGCCGGCGGCGTCGAACAGCCGCAGCACGCCATCAAGGTTGCTCGGCGTGGGCAACTGCTGGGCCAGCACGCGAGCCGAGATCAAGCCGCCCCGGGGCAGCTCGAGACGATAAAGATCGACATCGAGCCCACCGTTCACGCCATCACCGATGGTGCGACCCGAGAAGGTCACCGTGCCATCCCCACCACCGGGGATGATCGCCGGAGTCGCGGTCGAGAGCCGGTCGTTGGGCTCGCCGATGCCCGGAGCAAGGATCAACTCGAACTCGTAAACCTCGTCCGCACCGCTCGTGGAATCGCCGTTGAGGAAGTTGCCCTCATCATCCACGATGGCGGTGTTGTCGATCGTCAGGCGGTAGTCATCGATCGCGCTCAACGAACCAATGGGCGTGATCGTCATCACGGTGCGCGTGGCGTCAAGCGTCGCGGTCGAAAGATTCACCGTGACCTCGTTGCCATCGAAAAAGCCACCGTCACCGCCCGACCGGACCAGCGACAGGCGGCTCAGGATATCGACAGGCAGCGCCTGCACCGGCTCACTGAACGACACCTGGACCTGGTTCACCGGCGAGCCGGCAATCTGCCCGGGGCTGACCTGCAGCACCAGCGGGCCGTCGGTCGTGATGATCTGCAACGCCCGGGCCGCGTTGACGCGCCCATCGGCGATCACACGATCCTGCAACGCCGCGATCGGATCGGAAGAATCGATCAACGCCTGCGTCACCTGCTCGGGGGTCAGGTCGGGGCGGATGGTCTTCATCAAGCCAACAACGCCCGCAACGATCGGGCCGGAGAACGAAGTGCCGTCGATGAACGTGTACGTGCCGTTGACCGCCGTGGTCAGGATGGCCTCGCCCGGCGCCGCCACATCCACCGTCGTCTCGCCGAAGTTCGAGAAGCCGGCCAGCTCGTCGCGGTTGTTCGTGGCCGCGACCGACACGATACCCGGCAGGTTGTATGCCGCAGGGAAAGTGGTAAACGTGTCGTCGTTGTCGTTGCTGTCGTTGCCGGCCGAGGCAACGAACGTGGCGCCCGCCGCGATGAAGTCCTCGATCGCCTCGCGCTCGAAGTCGAACTCCTCGAACTCCTCGAAGAACGACGGGCTGAACGCGCCATAACTGTTGTTGCTCGCGACGATGTTCACGCCGCTCAGGATCAGATCGGTCAGATAGTTGTGCCCAGCGATGATGGCGCCACCAACGAGCGAGCCACCCTCCTCGGCGATCTTGATCGGCAGGATCGAAACGTCCCAGTTCACACCCGCGATGCCGATGCCGTTGTTGCCAACGGCACCAATAGTGCCCGCAACGGCGGTACCGTGGCCGCCGCCCATGGCCGTATCGTCCGGATCGTTGTCACCACCGAACTGGCCGGTGCCCCCAGGGCCAAACGTCGCCGTGCCAAAGTCCCAACCGCGGATGTCATCCACGAATCCGTTGCCGTCGTCGTCGATGCCGTTACCCGGAATCTCGCCGGCGTTCGACCAGATGTTGTCGGCCAGGTCCTCGTGGTACCACTCCACGCCCGTATCGACCACGGCGATGACCACACCGCTCGAACCGGTCGTCGTCTCCCACGCCTCCTCGAGGCTGATATCAGCGCCCACCGTGCCCTGCGGCTGGCCTGGGATGGGCTGGCCCACGTTGTCCACCCACCAGGCACCTCCGTTCAACTCGTCGTTGGCCACGCGCGTGGGTTGGTAGGCCACGTTGGGCTCGATGTTCACCAGATTGCCCATCCGGTCCCGCACCCAGTCGATCGCACGCTCATTGAGCGGATCGGGCGTCAGGAACTCGATGAACCGGCTGCCGCGGAACATGTAGCCATCAATCGCGATGCCAAGTTCGCCGATCACCTTGCTGAATTCGGCCGTCAGCGTCTCCTTCGTGACCGAGCGATCGAAGGTCGCGATCCACGAATCCTCGACAGCCGCGACCTCACCGCCCTTCCAGGGGCGGACCTCGATGCCTTCGGGCAACTCGACCACCGCCGAAAGCAGCACGCGAGGCTCGAGGGTCTCGACCATCGCCGGCGACGGGGTACCCGCCGATCGGGCGGCTCCCGCGCGACGGAACAGGTCGGTCAGGCGGCTGATGGGGGCGCTCGTGTGACGGCTGGTGGGCATTGGAATCTCCATCGGCGGCGCTATGAAGCGTGCGGCAGGTGCTACGGATGCTTCGGTGCGGGCTGACCCCGGCTCGCTCTGGGCGGGGTGTGCGGGTGGGTCGGTGGGCCGTACGCGGCGGCGCTGCCGCATACGGAGTGGCCGCAAGGGACGCGGGCCCTCGGGCCTTGTGGAGCGCTCTCCCGGACGGGGCTGCCCAGGCAGCGTCGGCGTCAGCAGGCCGCCAACGCATTGCTCCCACAAAGGCATACGACCATTCGGGTCGCGCTGTTGCTCAAACCGTCCTTAGTGTAGCCGCCACCCCCGGCGAAGTGGCCAAAGCATCAACCCCCGACCATCCGATCGCCCGCCAGCGCAAGCAACATCTCGGCCTGCCGGGCACTCGCCCCACGATGCTCTTCCACGCACGCCAGCGCCGCACCGGCCATCACCCCCGGGGCCTCCGCATCACCGAACAAAGACTGGATCACCCCCCCCAAACCTTCCGCCCCAACCACCCGGCACGCCCCCGCCCGGGCCAGCACCCCCACCACCGTCGCAAAGTTCGCGTGGGCCGGCCCGGTCACCACCGGCTTGCCCAGAGCCGCCGGCTCCATCGGGTCGCTCCCCTGCACCGGCCCATCCACCGGCCCAAAGCTCCGCCCCACCACCACCACGTCGGCCAGCTCATACGCCGCCCCAAGCTCACCCAGCGTGTCGAGCAGGAATCGATCCCCCCCACCAGACTCCTGCCCAGCCACCCCAACCGACCGCCGCACGCACCCCCGCCCCCCAGCCGAGAGCGCCGCCGCCGCCTCATCAAACCGCTCGGGCTTCCGCGGCGCACACACCAACTGCACGCCCTCCGGGCACGCCCCGTGCAGCAACGCCTCCTCACCTGGCCCAGTGCTCCCCGCCACCAGCACCGGCCGAGACCGATCCACCCCGAGCGCCTTGGCCAACGCCACAGCCCCCGGCGACACACCATCGGGATGCGGATCCGGAGCCGAATCCCACTTCAACGACCCCGTCACCTCCACCCGATCCGCCGCCACTCCCATCGCCACGAACCGATCCGCATACGCCCTGTCCTGCGCCCCCACCGCCGCCAGCGACCCAAACGCCCCCCTCAACAACGGCCGCAGCTTCTTGTACCCCCCAAACGACCGCTCACTAATCCGCCCGTTGATCACCGCAACGGGCACCCCACGCGCCCCGCACGCCGCCACGAAGTTCGGCCACAGCTCCAGCTCCGCCAGCCCCACCACGTCCGGCCGCACCGCATCCAGAAACCGCCGCACCGCAAACGTCGCGTCCAGCGGATACCGCCGGACCTCACAGGTCTCGCCATACAGCTCCTTCGCCCGCGCCAACCCGGTATCCGTCGTCGCCGTCACCACCACCCGCGCATGCGGAACCAACAACGGCACCAACGCCCGGATCGCATTGGTCTCCCCCACCGACACCGTGTGCAGCATCACCCGCGGCAGATCATCCCCACCAGCCACCGGCTCCACCCGCCCAAACCGCTCGGCCCACCCCCCGCGAGCCTTCCGCGCCCACCACGGCGCCGTCACCCCGGCCACGCCCAGATACACCGCGTTGGTCACCAACCCCATCGGCCGAATCGCTCCACGTTTTCCGGCCCGTTCACCCACGCACGCCTCTCAATGAAGAAGACCCCAGAACCACAAGAATAGGAAAACCAACCAACGAACCCCGCGAGGCCTGCCCCGAGCCACCAACAACCTCCAGATGGAGATAGAGCATTCCCCGCCCAAGGGATACCCTCGAACGATGATGGCCGGGGCGTCTCCAACGCCCCGGCAATAGAGGAACAGACAAGGAGTCCGAGATGCGTGACGGGATTCAAAACAAGCTCCTGGCTTCGGCCATGATCGCCGGCCTGATCGGCCTCACCACCCTCAGCGGCTGCACCGCCGCCGCCCGTGGCATGGGCCGCCTCACCGCCAACAAGTACGCCAGCGCCCAGCACGGCACCGTCTGGGTCGTGCCCCCGCCCCAACTCGAGCCTCCCGCGCCTGATAACAAGACCATCTACATCTCTTACCAGAACATCTCCGACGCCGACATCGACCTCACCGACCTCCTCCGAGACGCAGCCACCGCCCAGGGCTGGCAGCTCGTCAGCAACCCCCAAGAAGCAACCTACCGCCTCCGCGCCCGCACCCGCTTCTTCGGCGAGGTCGAACCCGAGACCGGCGGCGAGAAGATCGCTCGCACCATGGGCTGGGTCAGCGGCGCCGCCGTCGGCATCGGCACCGGCGTCCTCGTCGCCGACGCCACCGACAACTGGGGCTACGGTGCCGCCGCGGGCGCGGGCGCCGGCGGCCTCGTTGGCTTGGGCATGACCAACGCCTCCAAGGTCCGCGAATGGGCCATGATCACCGACTTCGTCCTCGAAGAACACAAGGACCAGCCCATCGAGTTCCAACTCCTCGCAGAGAGCGACAGCGCCGGCACCACCACCGCCGGCGTCGGTAGCAGCCGCATGGGCGACGGCGGCGGCACAAGCTCGAGCTCCTCAAGCACCGCCACCACCACACGCACCAGCAACTACTTCCCCCACGGCGTCCGCCTCAGCGCCTGGGCCAACCAGATGAACATGAAAGAAGCCGAGGCCATGCCCCACATCCGCCAACGCGTCGAGAAGGTCGTCAAGCAGATGCTGCCCCAGTAGCCCCACGACCGCAAGCCATCAAAATGCCCGACCACGCAATCTTGCGTAGTCGGGCATTTGTTCTGCGCTCCACGCCGATTGGCCAAACCAACACACCCAAGACCGAACCTTCAGGCCGATAGCGATGGGTTTTCAACGAGGCTCGCCCCGTTGGCCTCGGGAAAGAAATCCACCCGTGCATATCCCGGGGTGCCAATCCGGCGCCCACGGTGGGCCGTCACCCTGTACACAACACGGCGCGTTCCCACGGGCAGGGCCGTGTCACGGAATCCCGTCGAATCGCAGCTCAGCAAATGCTCGAAAGCCCCATCGGCAATGCGACGCTGCACCTCGTACCTGATAGGTTCGTCGTCCGAGCCATCGAGCACATCATCGTCCATCGTCTGGAAGCCGATTCCCAGCACGCCGGGTTGCATCAACTCGATCGCAAATCCGTGAGGGCGGGCGGGGCTCGGCCAGGGTGCCGCAGGAACCGGAACGTCCAGAATCCCAAGGATCTCCTCGCGCTCTCCATCCTCGCAAGCCATGTCGGCGAACGATCTCACCTTCTCGCGTAACACGCCATGGAGAGCCGCATTCAGTTGCTCGATGGCCGCCCGCGCATCCAGATACAGCGTCGCGATGTCAGCATTCTCGTACTTCTCCTCGGCGGCCTTGCAACTCGGGCTGTACATGGTCGCAAAGCCGCTCTCAATGTCCTTCATCACCGCCTCGGCATCGTGGACGACCTGCTCAAGCTCCCACACACCAAACGCATCGATGTTCAATTCCGTGGCTAGACGAGTCCAGAGCGGCACATGCGCGCTGGCCCACTCGAGCAGGTCGTCGCCGCTGGCAGGTTGATTCTTTGGATCAAGCCAGTCGATCGAGTCAGTACTCGAATCGGCTGACCCCGAAACGGCGGGTGCCGTCGCTTCGGGAAGAACCGGCGCTTCACCGGACGGGGGGATTGTGTCGGTCATGGGCGAACTCCATCATCCATCGAGATCGAGCGAGACACGAACGAGGCATAGCAATGGCACAAACGGCACCGCAGACATGATCCTCACCCGTTGTATCGACGCACCATGCAACCCGCTTTTGCGACCGATCTTCTCGGACCATCACGCTTGCGAGTCCGCCGCGTAGCAATCACCGCGTTGACAATCTCCCAACATCACCACCAAAGCGCGCAACCTCCCAGCGTTCCACAAAAAACGGCTTGACGCCGCAAGCCGTTCCTGTATCGTGATTCCATGCTCGACGAGAACCTCAACCCGATCCGCACGCCAATCCGCCAGCGCATCAAGGCAAGCTCACGCCTCCACGCCCCACCCGGTCCACGCCTCATACCGGGCCTGAAGGTCGGCTGCTACCTCCCCGGGTCCCATCCCACGACCATACGAGATCGGCTCCATCACCCGGATCCGCGGCCGGCTCGTCCGCGACAGAGCGCCCCAAGCCGTCGGCGTCATGGGCGCGCCCTCGATCACGATCGGCAGCACCCGAGCACCACTCCGACGGATCAGCAAGCCAACCCCGGCCTGGAACGGCCGCAGGGTCCGCGGCTTCCGCTCGATGCCACCCTCGGGAAACAAACCGAGCACACCGCCGTTACCAAGGTGCCGCAGCGCCTCGCGCACCCCGGCCGGGTCGCTGTTCGCCCGATCCACAAAGATGATGCTCCCAAACTCCCACAAGAACTCGCCCGCCGGGTGCCGCATGTCGGCGGCCATCATCCACCGCGGCTCGATCGGCAAAATCGCCTGGATCAGCAGCGGGTCAACGCCCGAAGCATGGTTGGCCACCACGATCAGCGGCCCGACCGGTCCACGCTTGGGGTCCGGGATGTTCTCCAGGCCACTCAGAACCGGCGGATGCCGCAACCGCACGTACCCCCGGATCACGTACCACGCCAGGTTCCCCAACACCTCATCGCCGCGCGGCCCATCCAGCAGCCGCCCGGCGACAATCGCCAGACCAAACCACAACAGAACCGCCAAAATGATCCAGAAAAGCCAATCGGGCATGAGGGCAACAGGTTAGCACCCGTTAGGTTCGGTTGCGAGCCGCTACGAGCGCTTCGGAGCCGAGATCGTCAGCCCAGCACGCTTCTGCGGGCGCTTGGCCGGCCGCACGGCGCGCGCCATGAGCGCGATAGCCCCCACCGCCACGACCGTCACCACCCAGAACTGCCAATCACCCCAAGGCACTCAACCCACCGCGCTCATCACGCCGTACACGATCGCGGCGGCGACATAGGCAACGCCCGTCATCCACCCGGCCTGCAACGCCGCCCACTTCCAGCCGCCGGCTTCCTTGGCCGTCACGACCAAGGTGGGCAGGCACTGGATGGCCAGCACGAAGAACACCAGCATCGACCAACTGGTCGCCGCGGTGAACACCTTCGTGCCATCATCGCGCGTGGCGTTGGTCAACCGGTCGCGAACGCCCTCGCCCTCGGCGTCGTCGGTGCCGGCGATCTGCACCGCCATCGTGCTCACGAACACCTCGCGCGCGGCGAAGCTGGCCAGGATGCCGACGGTGAGCTGCCGATCGGCGCCGATGGGCGCGAACGCCGGTTGCAGCGTGTCGCCGATGCGGCCCAGGAACGAGACCTCGGCCGCGCGCTGGGCGTCGTCGGGGTCGGTTGGCTTGGGGTAGGCCGAGAGCCACCAGAGGATGACCGAGATCGCCAGGATGACGGTACCGGCCTTGCGCACGAACAGCCACCCGCGCGCGGCGGCGGTCTTGGTTGCGCCGACCAAACTTGGCCACTGGTACCGCGGCAGTTCCAGAGCCATCGCCGGGCTCTTGCCCCTCAGGATGGTCCTGCGCGCGATGATGGCGGTGAACAAGCCCGCCAGCGCGCCCAGCACGTAGCAACCCGTGAACGCCACGGCCTGCAGCATGGTGCTCTGGGGGAACAGGATCTGCGTGAGCAGCACGTACACAGGGATGCGGGCCGAGCAGCTCATGAAGGGGATAGCCAGGATGGTGGCCACGCGCTGGCGGAAGTCGGGGATGGCGCGGGCGCTCATGATGGCGGGAATCGCGCAGGCGTGGCCGCTCAGGAGCGGCACGAAGGCGTGGCCGGGCAGGCCGAAGGGTTTGAGGAGCCGGTCGATGACGAAGGCGGCGCGCGCGAGGTAGCCGGTTTGTTCCAGCAGCGCGATCAGGAAGAAAAGCAGCACGATTTGCGGCAGGAAGACCAGCGTGCCGCCGACGCCGGCGATGACGCCGTCGGCCAGCAGGTCGCGGATCGCGCCGGCGGGCAGGGTGCTGCTGACCACGCCGGCGAGCCAGCCGAAGCCGGCCTCGATGGCGTCCATCGGGATGGTGGCCAGGCTGAAGATGGCCCAGAACAGGCCGGTCATGAGGGCGGCGAAGGTGGCCACGCCGAGGATCGGATGCGTGAAGGCCAGGTCGAGGCGATCGGTGATGGCGTCGTGGTCGCGCGATTCGGCGGTGCAGGCCTTGGCGTAGACGGCGTCGGCCCACACGTCGAGGTCGTGCGCTTTGGGGCTGAGCGGGCCGGCGGCGGTGCGCGCGCGGGCGAGGGCGGGGAGCACGTCGGGCACGCCTTTGCCGGTCTTGCCCGAGGCGATGACGACCGGGCAGCCGAGGGCGGCCTCGAATTTCTCGGCGTCGATGCTGATGCCGGTGCGCGCGGCGGCGTCGGTCATGGTGACGACGATGATGGTGGGCAGGCCGAGCGCGATGGCCTCGCCTGCCAGGCGCAGGTTGCGGGGCACGTTGGTGGCGTCGACGACGATGGCGACGGCGTCGGGCTGGCCGGTTGGGAAGCCCTTGATCGATTGATCGCCGGCCAGGACGCCCTTGGTGATGCGCGATTCGTTGGTGTTGAGGGTCAGGCCGTAGGCACCGGGGAGGTCTGCCAGGACGACCGGGCCGGCGGGCGTGGTGACGCTGGCGAGGTGGGCTTCCTGGGTGGTGCCGGGGAAGTTGGCGGTCTTCTGGCGGCGGCCGGCGAGGGCGTTGAAGAGGGTTGACTTGCCGACGTTGGGGTTGCCGACGAGGGCGGCGGTGCGCACCGCGGGGGCGGTCACGCTGACGGGGTTGTGTGGGCGCGTGACCGTGGGCATGGCATTATGATGAAGGCAGGACGTAGAGGGAGTCGGCCAGGTCTCGGCTGAGGGCGATTCGGCAGCCGCCGGCGTGGCCGTCGACGTGGACGATGCAGGGCTGGCCGGCCTTGCAGACGCGGAGCTGGCAGGAGGGGCGCAGGCCCATGGCGGTGAGGTGGGCGGCCGAGTCGTCCTGGAAGTCGCTCGAGTCCAAACGGCCCGTCTGGCCGCGCGTGAGCTGGGTGAGGCGGACTCTCGCGGGGGCCTTGGCTGTGGTCTGGGTCGCTGTCACGGGGGAGTCTAGCGGTATTGAGACTGGTTCGCAAGTGGGGAGAAAGGTGAACGCTGAGGTCGCGGAGGGCTCGGAGGTGGAGAAGAGGGGGAGGGGTCGTTCCGGACGCGTCGGGAGGAACTCAGGGCGGGCCAGAAGGAACTCAGGGCGCGTCGGGAGGAGTTCCAGGCGCGCCAGGAGGAGTTCCGGGCGCGCCGGGAGGATCTCCGGGCGCGTCAGGAAGAGTTCCGGGCGTGCCGGGAAGAGCTCCCGGAGCGTCGGGAGGAGTTCCCGGCGCGTCGGGAAGAGCTCCCGGCGCGTCGGGAACTCTTCTAGGGGGCGCCAGGGCGGTTTCTCTATCGGACCCGCTCTGCAGGATTATCGGCGCGGTGATCGGCGGCGAGTCCGCGGCCTTTGCGAGCACGAGGGTTATGGGGAGTTGGGGCCGGGCTTGGTGGGGTGGCGGAACTGGTCGGCGGTGGGCGGTGAAGTGGTCGAGCTTGAGGCGGCCCAACCCGCGATCCCATCCGAGTGCGTATCTGGAACCGGAGTCAATCCCCGGGGTAGGGAGCGAGATGTCCCCACAGTTCTTCGTCCCGAATGAACCGATGGCCCACGTACTGACCGTCATCCGCGCCGTTCATCCGCCAGAACACCAAGTCGTCGCGAGTATGCATGGTCTCATCTGGCCCCATGCTGCTCACGACGATTACCCATACCGTCGACTCCGGGGTTGCATTCACTTCGCGATCGCCCATCAATTCTTCGGGCACTTCACTGAGAACGCTTTCCTTCACTATCACGTGAAGCTCGTTCCCCCATTCATCCGTACTTGGGGTGCCCGGCATTTGAGCCCATCCTGCGGGGGCTTGGTACCCGATTCTCTTGATCTCGGCCCAGATGTGCAGGCCGGCAATCCTCAGTCTCTTGTTGGTCTCCTCGCCAGCGGGCTCGCCGCTTGCAAGTGTGACTAGCGCGATCCCTCCCGCCGCGACCGCAACTGCGACGGCGCCACCAATCAACTTCGCCCTCTTGCTCATCGCAGTGCCCTACCCGAATACGCGAAGACATGCGCACACAGAGCGCGCACTAAGACCTTATGCTAGCGTGCACGCCACTGGGAACGGCTTCGGCCAGATGTCCCTTCGCTGCGTGCGTCCGAGATACGATCGATCATGAGCGATCTGTTTGGAGCCGAGCGGGCGAAGCGGCGGCGGCGGGCCGAGCCGTTGGCGGCGAGGATGCGGCCGCGGGTTATTGATGAGGTTGTGGGGCAGGGGCACATTCTGGGGCCGGGGAAGCTGTTGCGGCGGATGTTGGAGGCGGATGCGCTGACGAGTTTGATTCTGCATGGGCCGCCGGGGACGGGGAAGACGACGCTGGCCGGGTTGGTGGCCGAGCATTCGGGGCGGCACTTTGAGTCGGCGAACGCGGCGTCGATCGGGGTGAAGCGGGTGCGGGAGGTCTCGGAGATCGCGCGGGCGCGGCTGGAGGATGGGGGGACGCGGACGGTGCTGTTCCTGGATGAGGTGCATCGGTTTTCGCGGAGCCAGCAGGACGTGCTGCTGGAGGACGTGGAGCGCGGGGTGCTGACGCTGATCGGGGCGACGACGGAGAACCCGCTGTTCGCGTGCAATGCGGCGCTGGTGAGCCGGAGCACGTTGTTCCGGTTGGAGCCGTTGACGGAGGATGAGGTTGTCGAGGTGTTGCGGCGGGCTCTTCGCGATGACGAGCGTGGGTATGGGAAGCTGGAGGTCGAGGCGCACGAGGATGCGTTGCGCGTGTGGGCGATCAAGAGCGATGGGGATGCGCGGCGGGCGTTGACGGCGCTGGAGGTTGCTGTGCTGAGTTCGGGGAAAGCCCGGCAGAAGATCGTGATTGATCGGCGGGTTGCCGAGGATTCCATACAGCAGAAGGCGGCGGTGTATGGGGATGATGAGCATTACGACTCGGCGTCGGCGATGATCAAGAGCATCCGGGGGAGTGATCCGGATGCGGCGTGCTATTGGATCGCGCGGATGCTCGAGGGCGGGGAGGACCCGCGGTTTATTGCGCGGCGGTTGGCGATTCTGGCGAGCGAGGATGTGGGGAACGCGGACCCGCGGGCGATGCTGATTGCGGCGGCGGCGTGGGAGTTGGTGGAGCGGATCGGGCTGCCCGAGGCGCGGATCACGCTGGGGCATTGTGCGTGCTATCTGGCGCTGGCGCCCAAGAGTAATGCGGCGTACCGGGCGATTGATGCGGCGATCGCGGATGTGAAGGAGGGGCGGACGGTGCCGGTGCCGGTGTATCTGCGGGATCCGAATTCTTCGCCGGTGACGACTGGGGAGGGGACGGGGGTGCGGACGAAGGAGGTTGGAGATGAGCGGTATGAGTACAGCCATGGGGCCGAGGGTGGGGTGACGGGGCAGGATTATCTGGGGGTTGCCAAGCGGTATTACGAGCCTGGGGAGGCGGGAGAAGAGGGGGCGATGGCGGCGCGGTTGGAGGAAATCCGGGCGATGCGGCGGAGGAGAAAAGGGGATCACCACAGAGGCACAGAGGCACGGAGGGAAGAGTGAGAAGGGGATTGGGGAAGAGACAGAAGAACCCTCACCCCGGCCCTCTCCCTGGGAGGGAGAGGGAGGCAGAGGGCAGAAGGCGGTTGTGATGCGGCGCGGGTTTACGTTGATTGAGTTGTTGGTGGTTGTCGCGATCGTTGCGGTGTTGGTTGGGGTGTTGCTGCCGACGCTTGCTGGGGCGCGGGATGCGGGGCGGGCGGCGGTTTGCTTGTCGAATCTGCGGCAGTGTCATTTGATTTGTGCGCAGTATGCGGATGTGTACAAGGGGTATGGGCCGGCGATCGGGCGGCCGTATGGGAGCGTGCCGAATTGGGCCTTGGTTGTCCAGACCGAGGCGAAGGGGGGCGAGGGGCGTGCGGGGACGGGGCCCGGGGAGGTGTTCGAGGAGGTTGGGATCCTGGTGTGCCCGGCGTGCCAGGCGAAGACCGGCGAGCGGATGACGCGGACATATGCGATGAACGCGACGGGGTTGGCGGGGTTGCCCGGCGATGGCGGGGATTACGACGCGAAGGCGACGTCGATCCGGTTTGACCTGGTGGGGTCGCCGGCGGTGACGCCGTTGCTGGTGGACTCGGCGCCGACGGAGCCGGGGCCGGGGATGCCGCCACGGACGCGGACGGCCAGCGTGATCGACTTTCGGCAGGATGGGCACGTGGCCGAGCGGCTGGGGTATTGGCATGGGGGGCGGGCGGACCGGCGGTGCCATGCGGTGATGTTTGATGGGTCGGCGCGGGGGTTTGCGGGCGTGCAGGATGGATGGCTGGAGCCCTTGCGGTAGGCATCCGGGATTGGGCGTGGGGATTGGCGATGGGTACCGGTGTACCGTTGCGGCGATGCGACACTTGGGGCTGATCTGGGAAGCGTTGCGCACGAGCCTGTGGTTCGTGCCTTCGTTGTTTGTGCTCGGGGCGATCGTGCTGGCGCAGGGGATGATCGAGTTGGACCACGTCTTGCCGATGGGCAAGCTGGAATCGGCGTTGCCTCGTGTGTTCGCGGTTGGGCCTTCTGGTGCTCGCAGCGTGCTGGCAACCGTGGCGGGGTCGATGATCTCGGTGGCCGGGGTCGCGTTCTCGATCACGATCGTGGCGTTGACGCTCGCGTCGAGCCAGTACACGAGCCGGATCTTGCGGAACTTCATGCGCGACCGGGCGAACCAGGCGGTGCTTGGGGCGTTCGTGGGCATCTTCGTGTATTGTCTTTGGGTGCTGCGGACGATCAGCGAGGGGTCGGGGGAGGCGTACTCGTTCGTGCCCGCGACGGCGGTGCTGATGGGCGTGGTGCTCGCGATCGTGGGGATCGCGTGCCTGATTTTTTTCATCCATCACATCGCCCAGGCGATCCAGGCCGAGCACATTATTCTGGCGGCGACGAACGAGACACTTGATACGGTCGATCGGTTGTTTCCCGAGCGGCTTGGCAAGGATGCGGATGCGGGCGAAGAGACCGCGGCGATGGCCCGGGTCTCGGATGGAGCGATGGCGTGGCGGGCGATCGCATCGAACAAGACGGGGTATCTGCAGAGCGTTGACGAGGATGGGTTGCTGCGGTTTGCCTGCGAGCGTGGGATCGTGGTGCGGATGGAGTGCGCCATCGGCCGGTTTGTGGTGGAGGGCTCTGCCCTGGCGTCGCTGGCCGTCCCGCCGGCGCCGGCCTCGGTTGCGGACACGCGGCAGCCCGAGGGGCACACGGTCGAGGCGTTGCGGGGTCTTTTTGCCATCGGCGGCCAGCGTACGACGGTGCAGGACTCGGCGTATGGCATTCGCCAGATCGTGGACGTGGCGCTGAAGGCCTTGAGCCCCGGGGTGAATGACACGACGACGGCGGTGAGCTGCGTGGAGCACCTGACATCGATCATGGCGCGGGTGGCGGTGCGGCGCATCCCGTCGGCATACCGGCTGGAAGAGGGGCAGGTTCGCGTGATCGCGCTCCGGCCTTCGTTTGCCGAGCTGCTGGGTAATGCGTTCGATCAGATTCGCCAGAACAGCGCGGGCAACGTGGCAACGCTGCAGGCGTTGGTGGATGGTCTGATCGTGCTGGCGGACCGAGCTGCAAAGCCGGAATATCGGCAATCGATCACCGATCAGCTGGACCTGATCGCGGCATTGGCCGAGCGGACCATCGAGCAGGACGCGGACCGAGCGAGAATCGAAGAAACGGTCCGACGCCTGCGCGAGGATTTGGGCGAGGCGGGGTGATCGATCGGTTGGGGTGGGTTACTCGCAGCCGGCATCGAACTCGTTCTGGAACGCTAAGAAATCGAAGATGGTGAGATCTCCGTCTGCGTCGAAGTCGGCGAGGGGGTCGCCGGCGTCGAAGAGGTTTTGGAAGGCGAGGAAGTCGAAGATGGTGAGCTGGCCGTCGCCGTCGAGGTCGACGCGGCAGGGGGGATCGCCGAAAATGAGGCGGTAGGCTGCGCCGCCGCCGTCGAAGGGGCTGGCGGTGACGGTGATCTCCATCGAGAGCGGACCACGGTGGGTCAGGAAGACCTGGCCGCTGGACCAGCGTTCGTCGGCGAAGGCGGTGTCGTAATCGAAGCCGATCTCGTCGCCGATGGTTGTGGGCTCGGAGCAGTCGAACTGGTCGACGGTGCCGGCGCGGTCGACCAGGCGGACTGAGAAGCGGTCGCCCGAAAGGAATGCGTCGGTGACCTGGAGCACGGGGTTGTCGTCGGTGATGAAGAGGCTGATGATGATGAGGTCGCCGACGGGACCGAAGGTGAAGCGTTCCCAGTCTTGGGCGTTGGCCTGGGTGGCGGTGGCGGCGAGGGCGAGCGTGGCGGTGATGATGGTGGTCTTGGTGTTGGACAGCATCTTGATACCCCCATGAGCGGGCCCGTCGGGCGGGCCGGGTGATTGGTCGGATGACGAGGTATCTGTTGTACCCGAAAATGGGCTAGAGATCAACGGAAAATGGGTTGATCGGCCCGGGCGATTTGGACTAATCGGGCAAGATTGGTCACCAGGGCGGCTTGGGTGGCCCGGAAGCTAGGACAGGCGTCGCCCAAGACGGCTCTCATGCTGGTGACGGAGCGCTCGTGCAAGCCACACGGGACGATGAGGCTGAAGTGGGTGAGATCGGGGTCGACGTTGAGGGCGAGGCCGTGGGTGGTGATCCACTTGCGGACGCGTACGCCCATGGCGGCGATCTTGGCGGGAGGGCCATTGGCGGGTTTGACCCAGACGCCAGTGGCTTCGGGGTCGCGGTCGCCCTGGATGCCGTAGGTGTCGAGGGTGTCGATGACGGCTTGTTCGAGGAGGCGCATGTAGCCGTGGAGGCCAAGGGGCTTGCCGGTGTCTGTGTTGGTGAGGCGTTCGAGGTCGAGGATGGGGTAGGCGACGATCTGGCCCGGGCCGTGGTAGGTGACGTCGCCGCCGCGGTCGGTCTGGTGGAGTTGGACGCCCAGGGCGGCGAGGCGGTCGGCGTCGGCGAGGACGTGGCTTGCGGCCCCCTTGCGGCGGGTGACGGTGATGATGGGCGGGTGCTCGACGAGGTAGATGGTGCCCAGGTCGCCCGCGGGGTCGCCCCGGGCTTCGATGAGCTCGGCCTGGCGGGCGCGTTGGATGGCGAGGGCCTGCTCATAGGCCATGCGGCCCAGGTCGATGGTGTCCAGGCCTGGGGTATGCTCGCTCACGGGGAACGGTAGTCGCGGACAGGCGGGGGGTGGGCCCGTACGATGGGGCCTATGCAAACAGCTTCTTCGCAACAGACCGGGCATCACGAGACCGCCGAGATTCACCAGTCGTCATACGTCGACCCGGAGGCTTTCCTGGGCGAGGATGTGGTCGTCGGGCCGCGATGCCACGTGGGGGCGGGTGTGCGGCTTGAGCGGGGCGTGCGGCTGATCAACTCGGCCCATATCGAGGGGCCGGCGACGATTGGCGCGGGCACGCTGGTGTATCCGTATGTGGTGATCGGGATGCCGGCGCAGGATTTCAAGTTCTCGCCGGGCGACCCTACGCCGGGGGTAAAGATCGGCTCGGAGTGCGTGATCCGCGAGCATGTGACGATCCATCAGGCGACCAAGGAGGACCGCCCCACCACCATCGGCGACAAGTGTTATCTGATGGTCGCGAGCCATGTGGGCCACGACTGCCTTGTTGGCAATGAGGTGATGCTGGTGAACAGCGCGCTGCTGGCCGGGCATGTGACTATTGGCGACAATGCCATCTTGAGTGGGAACACGGCGGTGCATCAGCATTGCCGTGTGGGACGGCTGGCGATGATCTCGGGCTGCCTTGGGACGACGATGGACGTGCCGCCGTTTTGCTTGTGCGACCAGATGAACGTGACCAATGGCGTGAATCTTGTCGGGCTGCGGCGATCGGGCGCACCGCGTGAGTCGATCGACGCCGTGCGGTTCGCGTTCCGCACCGTGATCTCGAAGAGCCTGCCACGGAAGGAAGCGCTCGCAAAGCTGCGCGAGCTTGGCGAGAAGGACCCGTTGGTGTCGGAGATGGCCGAATTTGTTGCGACTACGGTGCGCGGCGTGGGCCGCGGCGCCGATCGGAACGCGCGTCGGTAGTGCGTAGCTTGGCCTGCTGCCCAAGGAAGGGCCATGCGGTGGAACGAGTGAGGGACAACCAACCTGCCATGTGCGTGCTGGCCAGCGGGTCGAGCGGGAACTGCACGGTGCTGCGGTCGGCCGACGGCGCGTTGGTGTTGATTGATGCGGGGATCAGCCCGAAGCGGACGGCTGTGGCGCTAGCGGCGCTTGGGCACTCGCTGGAAGACGTTTCGGCGGTCGTGCTGACGCACCTGGATAGCGATCATTTTTATTCGTCGTGGGCGACGGCGGTGCCGAGGCGGCTTGGCTTTGGCGCGAGCGTGTGGGTGCACGCGTCTCACTCGCGGGAGCGGCGGCTTGGGCCGTTGCACAGGGCGGGGCGCCTCAGGACGTTCGAGCGGGAGGCGTTCGAGCCGGCTGGTGGCATGATATTTTCGAGCCGGCTGGCGAGCCATGACGCGGAGGGGGTGGCGACGTTTCGGATCTCGACGCCGCAGGGTGACCTTGGGTTTCTGACCGACCTTGGCGAGGTGACGGATCGGTTGGTGGAGTTCCATCGGGGCGTTGGGGTGCTTGCGATCGAGAGCAACTACTGCCCGCGTTTGCAGGCGAGGTCGACGCGGCCGGACTTCTTGAAGCGGCGGATCATGGGTGGCGCGGGGCACCTGAGCAACCAGCAGTGCCTGCACGCGACCGAGTCGATCGGGCCGGGGAGCCACGCGGTGTTCTTGCACTTGTCTCGCGAGTGCAACAGCCCGGAGATCGTGGGCGAGATGCACGAGGGGGCGGACTATGCGCGGACGATCGCTTTGGCTGACGAGCCGACGCGGTGGATCTCGATCGCGGGGCCAAGACCACCGATCCAATCGGTGCCGGTGGGCCGGCCGGCGGCGCTGTCGCTGTTTGGGCCGCCGTCCGGACCACGAGCATGACGCCCGCGCGGCCGGCCGACCAACCTCTTGGGTATCGCAACACGAGCGGGCGGCGCGTGGAGCAAGGGAACGAGCGGGCGAGCCCGAGCGTGGTGCGGTCGCGGTTGTGGCGGTGGTTGATGGCGCTCTCGCGGACGCGGCGCATCGTGACGGTGCAGGGCGTTCGGTATGAGGAGCTCGACGCGGTGCCGCTGCGGCGGGCGCTGTCTCGGGGTATGGGCAAGCGGTATCGGGTGCGGTTCCCGGATCGGGCGAAGATGGTGCTGGAGGTGAGCGGGGCGCGGCCGATTGCGGATCTGCTCGGGGCGGGTGATCTCGGCGAGTTCACGTTGGTGGATCCGCTGATGCGTCCGGGGGATCGGGTGCTGTTGCTGCACGCGGGCACGGGTCATGGGGCGGCGTGGCTGAGCGATCGGCTGGGGCCGACGGGGGCCCTGGTCGCCCTGGAGCCTGACGCGGCGAGCGTGCGGTATGCGCGGCATCGGTATCACCCGGCGAACACGGCGCTGGAGGTGTGCGACTTGCACTCGCCGACGAGCGCGCCGCCCGCTCTGATTGGTGAGCTTGATGGGGCGTTCGATGCGATCGTGCATCGGCGGTTACCCGGCGAGGGGCCGCAGCGTGACGCGCAGTTAGCCGAGTGCTGGCGGCTCTTGTGCCCCGGTGGGGTGATGTCGGTGCTGCTGGCGTCGCCCAGTGGGCACCACGACCCGCGCGAGGACCCGCGATTGCGGACGCTCGAGGAAGCCGTTAAGGCACTGTCCGAAGAGAGCGGGCCGGGGTTCGAGCGGATGGAGCGCGTGCGGGTGCATGCTCGGTGCGGCTTGCTCGTGCAGCGTGGGTACGAGGACGAGGACGTGGACGACGATGATGGGCCCGGACCTGTTGGGCCCGATCGCGGTGAGGGGCAGCGGGTGTAGTCGCGGTGTGAGGCGCTAGCGCCGGGCCATCTCGCGCATGACGCCCAGGACTCCCGCCGTCGCGGACGAGAGCGCTGAGCCGGGGTCGGTGCCAGGACGGTACTCGACGGTGAGGACGGTGCGTTGCTGGTCGAGGCCGTACCAGGTGCCTAGCGAGCCAGCGGGGTTTGTGAAGTCGGCATGGACGCGCCAGGCGGGGTCGATCGGCTGGGCGGCGTTCACGTAGGCGCTCGCGAGGCGTTCGCCGGGTTCGCTGGGCCCGTCGGGGTCGACGAAGGGGCCGCCGGGGGTGGAGTGGAAGACGATGATCACTTCGGGATCGAACCTGAGGATGTGGCGGTGGACGGCGGCGGCCTCGGGCTCGCTGAGGGGTTCGGGGCCATTGGTGCGCGAGGGGCGGAAGTTGGGGGCGGGCCAGTTGCGGTTGAGGTCGACGCCGCGCGCGTTGCCGCGGCGGCGTTGCTCGTAGCCGTCGGGGTTCATGGTGGCGATGCCGCTGAGGCTTAGTTCTTTGCCATAGCCGGCGGTCGTGAGGCGCAGCCAGAGCTGGTCGAAGCGGTCGAAGACCTCCGGTTCATCTCCATGAATGAGGCCGATGACCAGCAGGCGGCGCGGGCCGGTGCCGTGGGCGCGGGCGTAGATGGGGTGGCCCTCGCGGCTGGCACCGAGCTGGGTGGCGGTAGATTCGAGGCGGGGGCCTTCGGGGAGGTTGACGGGGTCGGGTAGTGGGGTGAAGGGGTTTGGCGGGGGTGCAGAGCAGGCGGAGACCAGAAGACAGATCAAGACGAGAACGGTGTTTCGGAGCTGATGCATAATCGTGCAGAGTAGCGTGGAGCGACGGTCGGGTTGCGGGTGCGCAAGAACGCCGGCCGGTGGTCGGGGTCCACGCGGCCGGCGTCGTGCAAATGGTGATCGAAAGCAGGCTGGCTCGGGCTCAAGCGAGAACGTATGCGAGCCCGAGCCGGCCTGGGTGTGGGGTTATGGGCATCCGGCGGCGAAGCCGTTCTGGAAGCAGAGGAAGTCGAAGATGTTCAGGCTGCCGTCGCGGTTGCAGTCGGCGCTGGTGTCGCCGGCGTCGAAGGCGTTCTGGAAGGCGAGGAAGTCGAACAGCGTGAGCTCGCCGTCGAGGTCGAAGTCGGCGTAGCAGCTCTGGATGATGCGGTCCTCGCCACCCTCGGGGTAGTCCATCATGCTGATGGTGCCCATGAGGGTGTCTTCGATCATGGTGGCCAGGCTCTGCTGGTAGCTGACGCCCAGCGTGGTGAAGGGCAGGCCGCGGAAAGGATACTGGTCGCCGCCGCGGGCGAGGAAGTCGACGATGGCGACGTCGACGTCTTGCGCGCCGGGGACGACGTCGCCGTTGGTGATGATCTGGGTGCCGTCGCTGAGGGTGACGTTGCGGACGCGCTCGCCGGGGGTGACGACGATGGCGTCGCCGTCGAGGACCTGGGCCTGCTGGCGCCAGTCGAACTCGAGCGTGAAGCCGGCGATCTGGGCGAAGCGGCCGCTGGACTCGCCCTGGCGGCTGACGGCGTTCTCGAGGACCTCCTTGAACTGCACGGCTGGCACGTCGGGCACGATGGTGACGAAGTTGCTGAATGGCAAGATGTCGAAGGTGTCCAGCTCGGTGATCTCGCCGGCGGCGATGATGCTGTCGTTACGGATGCCGCCGCCGTTGGCCAGCGCGACGTCGGGGGCGTCGACGCCGAAGGTGGCGGCCAGATCGATGCCGGTGGTCAGGAACGCGTCGGCGATGAGGTTGCCCAGGTTGGTCTCGATGTTGCGGACGCTCGAGCGGCGGCCGTCGAGGTCGACCTCGCTGAAGCCGATGACGTTGGCTGCCAGGGCGGCGACGCCCGCGGCCACGGGGTCAACGACCTCGGCCTGGATGACCGGGTCGGCGGTGACGGCGTCGGGGCTGACGGTGGAGACGCGGACGGGGCCGGACTCGTCGAGGATGTCGGTGAGGTTTCCGTCGGCGTCGAATCCTAGGACGAGGCGGCCGACGTAGCGGTAGTCGCCGCTGGTGGTGACGATGGGGATGTCGTTGCCGTCGGCGTCGGTGCCGAAGATCGGGTAGCCGCTCTGGCCGGCGACCTCGTCGGGGGTGTCGCCTGGGACGAGCAGGTCGTCGCCGTTGGCGAGCAGTTCTCCCCCGCCGCCGCCGACGATGGCGTCGACGCCGCGGAGGGTCTGGATGAGATCGAGCTCCTCGGTCAGGCCCTGGAGGTGGCTGGAGAGGATGATGATGTCCACGCCGTCGGCGGTCAGGGCGTCCACCTCGGCCTGGATGATGGTGGTCAGGTCGTCGTCGACCGCGACCCCGCGGGGGCTGGAGATAAAAGGCAGGTCCGGCGTGGTGGCGCCGACGATGCCCACGCGACGGACGCCGGCGTCGGTCGTCACGTCGACGACGGTGCTTGGGGCGATGCGGCCGCTGTCGACGAGGGCCTGCAGGCCGGGCTCGCCGGTAAAGTCGAGGTTGGCCGAGAGGAAGGGGGCGGGGTTGTCGGCGAAGCCGGCGATGAAGTCTTCGAGCACGTCGGGGCCAAAGTCGAACTCGTGGTTGCCGATGATGAAGGCGTCGTAGCCGATCGTGTCGAGAGCGATGGTGTCGAAGAAGGGCACGCCCTTGTCGAGGCTGACCGAGAACTCCGGGCCTGGCAGGAAGTTGTCGCCGCTGGTGAGCAGGAGGCTGCCGCGGGCGAAGCCGCCGGCGGGGAAGGTGGTGGCTTCGGCCCGCAGGTCGCCCACGACGGTGGCGAAGCGTGCGACGCCGCCGAAGTCTTCGAGGCCGCTGCCGGCGTCGATGAGCTGGCTCTCGCCGTCGTTGTGGTGGAGCAGGTGGAGGTAGAAGTCGGTCTGGGCGCTCGCAGTCGCGGCGGCCAGGGCCAGGAGCATCGACGCGGGAGCGGTTCGCTTGGTCATCTATTCCCTCTCACAGTTGGCGTGCGTGTGTGTTGAGAGGAAAGTAAGAACGGACCAAACTGCGGGTGTTTTGGCCGGGTGAACAGTGCGCGAAGATGGTGTTTGGGGTGGAAGACGAGCTAAGGACCACCACCCAGCCAGCCGGCGATCCGGTTCACGATTACCCCAGCGCCGACCGAGAAGACCCCGAGTACGACGACGAGTACGCCCATGCCCGCCAAGGTCCACAGGTACGAGCGTGGATCTTTCTCGTGAGGCTGCTCGACGCGGGCGAGGATGGCCGACGCGAATATCTCGGCAGCGCCTTCGGCCATGTCGAGGAAGAGCTCGGGCTCGATGAGTTCGAGCTCGCCCAAGAGCGGCTGGCCGTCGTCGCCGGGGACGAGGTCAACGCGGGCGTAGAGGGGTTTGTCGCCGTAGCGGTCTTCCCAGGCGGTAAGGGCGAACTCGGCGACGTGGGTTTGCGCTTCGGTGGGCTCGACGAGGGTGTAGACGCCGCCGAAGTCGGTCTGGGAGCGGAAGTCGCCCTTGGCTGGGACCTTGGTGACGGCGTGGGAGAAGGTGCCGTCGAAGTAGACGAGGGAGGTCTCGCCCTCGGTGGTGATGCGGGGGAGGTACTTCTGGACGAGGGCCCCGCCGGATTTGGTGAGTTCGCGGAGGTAGTCGAGGGCTTGGGTATCGGGGCGGTCGAACTTCTTCAGACCGCTAGCGGCCGCGCCGACGGTGGGTTTGATGACGATGGTGGTCCAGTTGTTTGACTTGGCCTGGTCGATGGCGGCGGGTTCGTTGCCTTGCGTGACGAAGATGGTGGGGACGATGGGGACGCCGGCGGTCTGGAGTTCTTGCAGGTAGGTCTTGTCGAGGTTGGCCAGGGCTGTATTGGTTGAGTTTTGCAGCCCCCCACCGTTGTCTTCGCTCTCGCCGAGTACTGTGAGGAACTCACGGAAGCGGTCGAGGCGGTCCCAGTAGTCCCACGTGGTGCGCAGGACCAGCACGTTCGCGTCGACCAGTTGGCCGACCAGTGGCCCATCTTCTTCCTTGATTGGCGTGAGTACGTCATCCCATGCGGCGAGTTGCACTACAGCGCCCTGGCGGACCAGTTCCTGCATCAGCCTGCCTTCGGAGGCGTGGTCGATGTGGTCGTGGTGGCGGCAGGTGAGCAGGGCGATGCGGGGCGTGTGCCGCGGCTGGCGCGGGTTGTCGGGCGCACCCGTCATTGGCCGGCGCGGGAGAAGCGGAGCAGCTCGCGCTCGCCGACCATCAGGTCGAGCGTGCGTTCTGTCGCGGCGATTGAGTCGGCGCGTTGGAGCATGGCGATGAAGCGCTGCTCGAAGGTCATGGCCCCGATCTCGCCGGCCATCTTGGTCGTGACGATGCCGCCGGCGTCCCATTGGCCCTGGTCCATGGCGTCGGCGTTTATCTTGCCGTTGTAGCGGTTGATGCCGGCCTGGCCCGAGATGGCGCCGTCGGCGGTGATGGTGAGGGTGGGCGTGCGGGCGCCGCTGGGCAGGTCGTAGTTCTCGTCTTCGATCTTGGTGAGGGTCCACTTGCCGACGGGGGAAGCCGATAGGGCTGGATTTGCATCGCCGTCGCCATTCGTGCTGATGGCACAGCCGGACGGGAAGAGGATGATGGCCGCCAGGATGGTCAATAGTGCGATTCGCATGGGAGGCTCCATTCTTGGATTTCGACCGCAGGATTCGTGAACCGGCGGTGGCGATGATACGACTCTATTGCCGAGGGGGATCCGATCGTGCAACGCAGCAGCCTTGACATCGCGGAAGACCTCGTGGTGCTGCGGGCGTCGGGCGGGTGCGTGGAGTCGTTTTCCACGCTGACCGATCGGTGGCACCCTCGCTTGGTTCGGCACGCGACGCGGTACTTGCGTGATCGGGCGGCGGCGGACGACGTGGTGCAGGAGGCTTGGCTGGCCATCTCGCGCGGCATCCGGCGGCTAGACGACCCGGCGCGGTTCGGGCCCTGGGCGTACCGGATCGTGACGAACAAGTGCGCGGACCATGTGCGCTCTGAGAGCGCGCAGCGACGGGTTGCGTTGGCGAGCACGCCATCGGACAACGGCGCGGTGTCGGATAACGAGTCGGGTGGTGCGTTGCGACGGGCGATGGCGGTGATGCCGGCCGAGCGGCGGACGCTGCTGGCGTTGCATTACCTGGAGGGGCTGAGCGTGGCGCAGCTTGCGGAGGTGTTCGCCGTGCCGATGGGGACCATCAAGAGCCGGTTGTTCCACGCACGGGCGGAGCTGAAGTCAATTGTGGAAAGGGATAACGATGAAGAACATCGATGATTCGATCCGTTCGGCATTGAGTGCCGAGGACAAGGAATGGTTTGATCAACTTGGCGAGCAATCGCCCATCGAGCAGGTGATCGACAGCTTTACGTCGCTGTCGCGGATGTACCTGGTGATGTCGTTCACGCTCACGTTCGCCTTCCTGGGGCTTGCGGTCTTCGCGGTGGTGCGTTTCTTCTTGGCCGAGGAGGTGGGCGGTCAAATCTTGTGGGCCGGCGTGTTCTTTATCGGGTTTCTCGGAACCATGCTGATGAAACTGGGCTACTGGATGGAGCTGAGCAAGCTGGCGACCATGCGGGAGATCAAGCGGGTGGAGCTTCAGGTGGCGCGGCTGGCGGAGCACTTGAATGTGGGTGGGGATCGCTAGGCGTCAGGTCTGCAGGATCCCGGTCTTGAACTCGCGGCTGTAGTCCCAGCCCTGGTTGGCGCTGGCGAGGGCGTCGATCAGTTCGGCGCGGGTGTTGTGGGGCTGGATGAGGCGGTCGACCCAGCCTCTTGCGGCCCCGTAGTGGATGTCTTGTTGTTCGTTGTAGCTGGCGCGGACGGCGTCGAGGATTTCCTTGTGGGTTTCCTCATCGATGGTCTCGCCCTTGCGTTCGCGGCTGCGTTCTTCGATGGTGGCGAGCACGCCGGTGGACTGGGCGGCACCCATGACGGCGCACTTGGCGCTCGGCCAGGCGAGGGTGAGGAAGGGCTCGAAGGCGCGGCCGCACATGGCGTAGTTGCCCGCGCCGTAGCTGGAGCCGGTGATGAGGACGATCTTGGGCACCACGCAGTTGCTCATGGCGTTGACGAGCTTGGCGCCGCTTCGGATGATGCCGGCCTGCTCGCTGTCTCGGCCGACCATGAAGCCGGTCGTATCGTGGATGAAGACGAGCGGGATCTTGCGTTGGTTGCAGTCCATGATGAAGCGGGCGGCCTTGTCGGCGCTGTCGTCGTAGATGACGCGGGGCATGGCGGCGGCCTTGCTTGGGCCGGCCTTGCCGCCGGCCTGCACGCGCTGGGTGAGCTCGCACTGGTTGGCGACGATGCCGCAGGGGTGGCCGCCGATGCGGGCGTAGCCGCAAACGAGGGACTGGCCGTAGTCGGCCTTGTACTCGTCGAAGTCGGGCTCGAGGCTCTCGTGGCCCTCGGCGTTGGGCATGCCGCGGGCGTCGACGACGCAGGCGAGGACGTCGCGGACGTCGTATTGCTGGCCTGATTTGTCGGTGAAGATGTCGTAGATGTCGTTGCCGGTGCGCAGGGGGTTGACGCTGTCGGGTGCTTCGGGGATGTCGCCGCCGCGCTTGGCAACGATTTCGCGCACGCGTGTGAGGCACGAGTCGTCGTCGGGTTCTTTGAAGTCGATGGTGCCGCTGATAGCGGCGTGCATTGAAGCGCCGCCGAGTTCTTCGTCGGTGACGTCCTGGCCGATGGCGGCCTTGACGAGGGCCTGGCCGGCGAGGTAGAGGCCGCTGCCCTCGGTCATGAGCAGGGTGTCGCAGAGGACGGGGAGGTACCCCCCGCCGGCGACGCAGAAGCCCATGATGGCGGCGGTTTGTTGCAGTCCTTCGGCGCTCATGACGCTGTTGAGGTAGAAGATGCGGCCGAAGTCGTCGGTGTCGGGGAAGACGTCTTCTTGCAGGGGGAGGTAGACGCCCGCGCTATCGACGAGGTAGATGAGAGGGAGGCGTGCCATGCGCGCGACGTGCTGCGCGCGGATGATCTTCTTGCAGGTCATGGGGAAGAACGCGCCGGCCTTCACGGTGGCGTCGTTGGCGATGATCATGTGGCGGCGGCCTTGGACCAGGCCGATGCCGGTGACCACGCCCGCGCCCGGGGCGCCGCCGTGCTCTTTGTACATGCCTTCGGCGCACCAGAGGCCGAGTTCCACGAAGTTGGGGATCTCGTTCTTGTGTGGATCACCGGTTGGCTTGCCATCGACCAGTTTGGCGACACGTTCGCGGGCGGTGAGGCGGTTCTTCTTGTGCTGGCGTTCGATGGCCTTGTCGCCGCCGCCCATGCGGATGGTGGCCTCGCGGGCGAGGCTCTGAGCGTTGGCGTCTTTGAGCGAGGAAGGGGCTGTAGCAGTGGCGGGCAAGGCGGGGCTCTCCGGCGGTTCGGGTTGGGTTCGCCGGTAGCGTATGGGGAGAAAGGGGGGATAACCACAGAGGCACAGAGGGGGAATTGAGAAGAAGGGATTGGGGTGGGGAGAGGAAGAGAAAGAAGAAGAGCCCAGGCTTGCGCCAGGGCCTCGTCAGGAGGAATCAGCCGCGCGGGATTGGGAGGAGCATGGTCTTGAGGACGCCGCCGAGCCAGAGGCGGCGTTGGTCGGGCAGGAGGCTGGCGAACTTGAGGGTCTTCTTGCTGGTCTCGATGGCGATGGCGCGCTTCTTCTTGCCGTTCTCTTCGATGTCGGCGTCGGTGAGCAGGACGGCCTCGACGCTGTCGGCGTTGAAACGGCGCTTCATGCCGAAGGGGCCGACGCCGGTGAAGATCTCGCCGTCGGGGCCACGGAGGCGGACCTCGACCCGGCCGGCGATGGTCACGAACAGCGCACCGATGACGGTGAGGCCAATGAGGACGAAGGGCGTGAGGAACAGGGCCATGAAGATGGTCATGCCCAGGGGCATGTTCTGGTTGCCGCTGCCTCCCCCACTGCTGGCGAAGGGCGTGGGGAACCAGGCGGGCAGGGTGACGCCGAGGTGCAGCAAGAGGGACGAGATCATGATGACTACGAAGATGCCGGTGATGCCGTTCCAGAACGCGGCGAAGAACAGCATGCCCGCTGCACCGCCGACTGAGCGGGCCGAGGCGCGGAGGGTGACCCGGTCGCCGAAGTCTCGGATGGCGCAGCCGCCGGGCGGGTCGCCCTGGGCGAGGGCGAGGGCCTTGCGTTCTTCGGCCTGGTCCTTCTTGGAGCCCTTGTCGCGTGGGGCCTGGTCGACGCCGGCGAGGTCGGCCAGGCGGCTGAGCCTGCCGCAGCGGCGGCAGAGGGCGACGCCCTCGGGGACGTTGATGTCGTCGATGGGGATGGTGGCCCCGCAGGGGCAGGTAGTGGCCATGAGCAAGAAATCGGCTTGCGGAACGGTGGACTTCCACTATACTGGCATCCCAGGGGTACACAAACCCCGAACCCACCCGGAGGCACGCGATGGCGACACCCGAAGAGATGGCCAAGGCGATGGCCGAGAACCTGAAGAAGAACACCGGCAAGAGCCTGGCTCAGTGGGCCAAGGTGGTCAAAGGCAGCGGGCTGACCAAGCACGGTGAGGTGGTGAAGTATCTGAAGACCGAGCACGAGCTTGGGCATGGGTACGCGAACCTGATTGCGCATGAGGCCAAGGGCACCGCCGGGGCGGCCAGTGGGAAGAAGGTGAGTGAGGGGGAGGGTGCTGGCTTGGTCTCGGCGCAGTATGCCGGAGCGAAGGCTGACCTGAAGCCGATTTACGACGCGCTGATCAAGAAGGTGGAGGCGTTCGGCAGCGATGTTGAGGTGTCGCCCAAGAAGGCATATGTCAGTCTGCGGCGGAGTAAGCAGTTCGCGTTGATCCAGCCGAGCACGAAGACGCGGGTGGATGTGGGTATCAATCTGAAGGAACCGCCGAAGACGGCGACGGATCGGCTGGAGAAGTCGGGCAGCTTTAACGCGATGGTGAGCCACCGGGTGCGTGTTGAGGGTGTCAAGGGTGTGGACAAGGAACTCATCGCGTACTTGCAAGAGGCGTACGACCGGGCTTGATCGCGCGAGCCATAGAAAGGAACCAGAATTATGCGGATGTTTCTCTCAACCCTGATCGACGCTTCGCAGGAGTCCGTGTTTGCGGCGGCGAGTGACTTTCCGAACGCGGCCAACATGATCGGGGGTATCAACTCGGTCGAGATGCTGAGCAAGGCCAACAACGGCTCGGACATCGGCGTGGGCACGCGGTTCAAGGAGAGCCGGACGATGATGGGCAAGGAGGCGGTCGAGGAGATGGAGGTGACCGAGTTCGACCCTCCTCGTGCGTACACGCTGAGCGCGATGTCGTGCGGGGTGAAGTTCGACAGCCGGGTGACGTGCCTGGAGGAAACCCCGGGAAGCGGGGACCAGACCGGTGGGTGCCGGCTGAGCTACGACATTGATACTGAGCCGCAGACGCTGTTTGCGAAGGTGGTGTCGCCGATCATGGGCGTGATGATGAAGGGGACGATGCGTAAGGCGATGGAGAAGGATCTTGCCGACATGAAAGAGTATTTAGAGTCGCCTGGTAGCAGTACGGCTGGTGGGGTTCCGTCTGGCGGGTGATGACAATCGATTCTCGACGGTTCATCACGCTGGGCGCATCAGCGCTGTACCATCCATGGACACGCCGCCCACACACCGATGTCTGGCGCGGCAGCACCCCGAAGGGAGAACCACCCATGCCCCACCTCGCATCTCGTACGCTCACGCCCGCTATCGCCCTCTTACTGTCCGCCGGCGTTGCGCTGGGGCAGAACTCGAACCAAGCCGAGAGCACGACTCCGAAGGTCGACGCGGCGATCGCTTCGTATGAGGCCGATTGGGCCGCGTTCATGGAGACGGGCGAGCGGCCCACGTACGACCTCTGGGTCGCGGCGCAGCAGAAGGCCCTCGAGTCGATCGACATGGGCCAGGTGAGCGTCGAGGGTCTGGTGAAGCTCCACGGCGCCAACATGCTCAACGGCGACGAGGCCCGCGCGAAGGCCACCGAGCGTGTTGCGGAACTGAAGCAAGAAGCCAAGGCGGACTCGGTCGACTCGGTTGCTCTGGCGACAATGGACCTGATGCTCCGCGGCGTGCGCACGCGCACGAGCCAGCCCGATCCCGAGTTGCAGAAGGAGCTGTTCACCGCCGTCATCGACCATCCCAAGCTGCACGAGGCCATCAAGCACGGCAAGGCTACTGGCATCGGCCAGGCCGTTGGGAGCGTGGGCGGCGACCTGCTGGAATCCAACAAGGACGGCGTCGTGGCCCTGGGCGTGATGCTGGCCGACGCACCGCCGAAGATGGCCACCGAGGGCGCCGCGTATTGGCGGTCCTTCGATCGCATGGAAGGCGTCGACAAGGAGCAGGTCGAGGCCATCCGCGTTGGCCTGGTTGGCATGATGGGCCGGGCCGTGAAGGCGACCGATGATGACGGCGAGCCCGTGCTGGGCGATGCGCAGGATTACATCAAGGGCACGCTGGCGCGCATGGACGGCGCGGCCGCCCGTGGCATGCTCATCGATCATGCCATGCCGGACATGACCATCGCGTGGTCGAGCGATTCGTCGATCGCGTCGTTTGCCGACCTCAAGGGGAAGGTTGTCGTGGTCGACTTCTGGGCGACGTGGTGCGGCCCGTGCATCTCGAGCTTCCCCAAGGTGCGTGAGTTGCAAGAGCATTACGCGGGCAAGCCCGTGACCATCGTGGGCGTCACCAGCATCCAGGGCGCGGTGTACGGTGTGCCCGAGCATGAGGGCCCGATCGACACCGAGGGTGACCCGCAGAAGGAGTACGACCTGATGCCCGCCGTGATGGAAGCGCACAACGTGACGTGGCCCGTGGTGTTCACCGAGCAGGAGGTCTTCAACCCCGACTTTGGAGTTGGCGGCATCCCGCACGTGGCGATCATCGACGCGGACGGCAAGGTCCGCTTCAACGGCATGCACCCTGCGGCGCCGATGAACGAGAAGACCAGCAAGATCGACAAGCTTCTGGTCGAGATGGGCGTCGAGCCGCCCGCGTCGGACGAGGAAGCGAACGACGAGAAGCCGCAGGGCTGATCCCGCCTCGACCTACTCGCAGCCCCGATCGAAGGCGGTCTGGAAAGCGAGGAAATCGAATATCGTGAACAAGCCGTCGGCGTCGAAGTCGGCGGCTTTTTCTTGTTGGTCGAAGAGGGTCTGGAACATCAGGAAGTCGAAGATGGTGAGTTGGCCGTCGGCGTCGAGGTCGGCGCGGCACCGGATGTTGAGCAGGATCGACACGCCCCCGTTGTGTGCGGTTGCGATGTCGAGTTGGCCATCGCCATCGAGGTCCGCGGTGGCAAAGTTCTTGGGGCTCGCGCCCACGGCGTAGCGGTGCTCGGTGTCGAATGTGGCGTCGCCCGCGTTGAAGAGGACGGACACGTTGCCGTACTCGGGGTTCGCGACGAGCAGGTCCATATCGCCGTCGCCGTCGGGATCGGCCGCGGCCAGGAAGCCGGGTCGAGCAGCGGCGGGGTAACGCTGTTGTGGTGCGAACGTTCCGTCGCCGAGTCCGAAGAGTACCGATACGTCGTCGAGGCCGTTTGCGACGGCCAAGTCGAGGAGGCCGTCGCCGTCGAAGTCGGCGGACGTGATGGAGCGCGGGCTGGACCCGACCGGATAGCGCACTGGGGGGGCGAAGGTCGAACTGCCCATGTTGAGCAGCACGGCGGCGTCATCGCTGCCGGTGTTGGCCACGGCGAGGTCGGCATCACCGTCGCCGTCGAAGTCGCCGATGGTCACACCCCTGGCCTCGTCGCTGGTGGTGATGCATTGGGATGAGAGGAATCGCCCGTCGCCGAAGTTCGGCAGGTAGCACACCTCACCGCTGCCAGAGCACACGGTGACGAGTTCGATGTCGCCGTCGCCGTCGAGGTCGGCCGAAGCAATCGCAACCGGGCCCTCGCCCGTCGACACGGAGCGTGGCGAACCGAATGTTCTGCCACCCTCGTTGAGGAGGATCCAGACACGGCTGAAGGACGCCTCAGCCGCCGCGATATCGGTGTCTCCGTCGTTGTCGAGGTCTCGGGCATGCACGATGATGGGCCCGCGTGTCAAGACGTCGAGGGGAACGCCGGGCCCGAAGTTACCCGCACCCACGCCGAAGTAGACTTGCAGGCCGGCGCTTCCCGCGACAACATCTTGCACGCCGTCGCCGTCGAAATCGGCCGTAGCGACGCCATAGGCGATGCCCGACGTCACCAGGCCGGGAGCCGGCAACGACAGCGTGCCGTCGCCGGCGTTGAGGGCGAGCGAGATGTCGTCGGCGTTCGGGTTGGGGGCGGCGAGGTCCGGGGCTCCGTCGCCGTCGAAGTCGGCCACGGCGAGATCGCTTGGGCAGCACCCGAACTGGTAGTTGTTGGGCCCGGTCAGGCCGCCCGCACCGTCGTTCATGAGGATAGTGGCTCCTCCTGCGAACGAGAAGGGGAGAAGGGCGAGGTCGGTGTCGCCGTCAAGGTCCATGTCGGCGGCGGCGATGTCGATGAAGCGGCGGCCAAAGTTCCGCCGCGTCTCGGGTGCGAAGGTGCCATCGCCGTTGCCGATCAGGATGGAGAGGTCATTGGATCCGAGATTCGAGACCACGAGGTCGAGAACGGCGTCGCCGTCGAGGTCGGCCGTCGTTGCGACGTGGAGGCCATCGCCGACTGCGTATCGCACTTCGGGCGCGAAGGTGCCGTCGCCCAGGCTGAGGAAGACCGACACGTCACTGGTTGCCGACCAGTTGGGCACGATCAGGTCGGCGTTGCCATCGGCGTCAAGATCGGCGGCGATGATCTGGCTTGGGCGTCGGGACAGGGGGAGGTCTTGGCCGGGCGCGAACGTGGCATCACCATTGTTCAGCAGCACGGGAACGCCATCGATGGGAGCGGAGGTGATGGGCGCGATGTCGGCGTCGCCATCGCCATCGAAGTCGGCTATGGCGATCGAACTGGAGCTATAGGGGATCGCGATGGTCTCCTGCAGCGCGAACCCGCCGGACCCGTCATTGATCAGTATGGCGATGCTGCTCGGGGTGTGGATGTCGGCAACGAGGTCTGTGTCGCCATCACCGTCGAGGTCGGCTCCCGAGATGGCGAACGATGCGTTGCCGATGCTGGTCCGCGAGGTGGTGACGAACGCGCCCCGGCCGTCGTTGAGCAGGACGGCGACGTGGCCGGAACCGGTGTTGGTGGCCACGTCGATATCGCCGTCGCCGTCGAAGTCGGCGTGGAACACCCCCAGCGGTCGGCCATCAACGGGGAAGACCTGCCTGGGATAGAGCGGTTGCTGGGCGTTGGCAAGGCCGCAGCAGCATGCGGCCAGCAGCGCCGCGAGGCAGGCATCGAAGGTATGGTTGAATCTCGTGCGAGTAGGTCTTGGCCGTTGCATGCTCGTTCTCCATCCCTGGTGGTCGTTTCTTGTTCACATGCAAACTACCACAGCGGATCCCGGTTTGCAAGCCTGTTCTTCTGATGTTTGCTTGATGTCTGGGCAATCTTAATAATCGCTTGCCTACGTAGCGTGTCACTCTTCAGTCGCAGCCGGCGTCGAATGCGGATTGGAACGCGAGGAAGTCGTGAATCGTGAACGAGCCGTCGGCGTCGAAGTCGGCGGCCCTTTGTCGTTGGTTGAAGAGATCCTGATAGGCGGCGTAGTCGAGGATGGTGAGTGTGCCATCGAGGTTGAGGTCGGCCCGGCAGGGGCAGTGGTTGTCAACGGTGGCGCTCACGTCGAACACGCCGGACTCGGGGAAGCGGATCATTTGGCCGTCGACGGTGGCGGCTTGGACAACCAACCCTTCGAGCCGGCGGTAGCAGTCGATGGGGCCGAGCGTGGCTCGGAAGCCACGATGTTTGGCGGTGCCGACCGGCTCGAAGCGGGCCGGCTCGAATCCGGACTCGCCCTCGAAGCGTTGCCAGACGCGAATGCTGGCGGGGTCGAGTTGGCACGTGCCATCACGCACGTCGATGCGCCAGAATTGTGGTTCGCCGAGATCGGACCATCCGTCGAAGGGGTCGGGGAACTGTGACGAGATGCCCGGGTGCTCGACGGCGATCTGGAGTGGCCGCGATGTAAACTCGCCGAGCTCGACGAGGCCGGCGTGGACGGCGCGGCCCCAGGGCGTGATGGACTCGGTGGGCATCACGAAGTTGCTGGCGAGTTCGAAGGTCCAGGTGACGGCGTCGAAGGCGTCGAAGGACCAGTCCTTGGTGGTGCCGCCGTACTTGCCCGGTGCTCTCCAGGTAACGGTGCGTTCGAGATCGCCCGAGGCGTTCATGGCGGCGACGACGGCGGCGCTGGCGTGCGAGAGGCTTGCGCGGCGGTGCTCGGGCAGATCGCCCGTGTGGCTGTAGGGGGCGAAGAGCACGCCGCCCGAGGCGTGGATGTCGGCCTGCGCGACGACGCGGTCGGCCAGCGGCAGCAGGTAAGCCTCGAGCGCGGCGGTCTCGGGCTCGCTGAAGGGGCCGGTGCCGGGGTAGGTGGAGCGATCCGGGCGTTGCGTGGGCACACCCTGGCCCCAGGCGACCGAGAAATTGCGGTTCAGGTCGACACCGTGCAGGTCGCCGGCCTCGTCGCGGCGCATGTTCTTGCGCCAGAACCGGGTCTGGAGCGGGTCGCCCGGCATGGTGTCGTGGACGAACCCGTCGACGTTGAGCATCGGCACGAACACGAACTCGACGGTGTCGAGCAGCTTGGTCACGCGATCGTTGACGCCGTAGCCGCGGACGAACTGCTCGAAGGCGTACGTCGTGCTGGTGTGGGCGATCCACTCGCGCGCGTGGACACCGCCGAGGACGACGATGACCGGCTTGGGGTGTGCACTGGGCGTCCCGGTGACGTGGTAGGCGGGGATGGTGCGGCCTTCGAGCGAGTGGCCGATTTCTGCGGAGCGCACCAGGTTTGGGTGCTGCGCCTCGCGCAGTGTTTCGAGCATGGCCCAGCGCTGGCGGTAGGCCTCGAGCGTGCGGTATTGCGCGTACCAGGCTTCGGGGGTCGGCACGTCAGCGGTCTTTGGTTCGGGGCCGACCGCGGCTGGACGCACCAACTGGTGGAGGCGTTCGGCGAGGACTTCCACGGACCAGCCGGCGTCGAGCAGTTCGCGCACTCGATCGGGGCTGAGGGCGGCCTCGATGGACCGCCCCACTGCGGGGGCGCGCGTCCAGATCTCGGCCTGCATGGCTTCGAGCTGCTTGATGAGCGAGCGGGTGGCGTGCTGGATGCGGATGAGTTGGCCGGGTTCGTTCTCGGCTTGGGGTTCGGGTTCGGTCGCGTGCTGGGATTGGGGGTGTTCACTTTGAATCCGGGCCATGCTCTGGGTTGAGGCGAAGGCCAGGCACGCGATGAGCGCGACCATCGGTAGTATGCGTTTGCCCATGCCAATGGGTACGCCTTCGTGGTTGACCGAGTTGCAAATCACAGCATCGACCGGGATGTTTGGGCGGATTCGTTGGCTGCGGCTAGCGATTTGGGGGCTCGCTATGCTCGGAGCGTGGGTGCGATGCTGGATATCTTGAGCCTGCCGGCCGACGGGGCGGCCCGGGGCGTGCTTGGGTGGACGCTGTGCCGGCGGCTTGAGGATGGGGTGGTGCTGCGGGGGCGGATCGTCGAGACGGAGGCGTACGCGGGGGTGGCCGACGCGGCGTGCCATTCGTATGAGGGGCGGCGGACGGCCCGGAACGAGCCCATGTATGGGCCGCCGGGGACGACGTACCTGTACTTCACGTATGGCATGCACTGGTGCATGAACATCGCCTGCACGGCCCGGGACGATCCGCAGGCGGTGCTGCTGCGTGCGATCGAGCCGGTGGAGGGCGCGGCGCGGATGGATGCGCTGCGGCTCAGGAATCCGAAGGCGGCCAAGGGGCTGGCCGAAACGAAGCTGGGGGCCGGGCCGGCGCGGCTGTGTGCGGCTATGGGGCTGGACAAGTCTTGGAACGGCGTGGACTTGCTCAAGAAGAAGCGGTCGGGGCCTGATCTGTGGCTCGAGGTTGGGCCCGAGCCGGAGGGGGTGCTGTTTGGGCCTCGCATCGGGATCGACCGGGCGGGCGAACCGTGGGTGAGCGCCCCGCTGCGGTTTGGGGTGGCCGGGAGTGCGAGCCTGAGCAAGAAGTTCGCCTTGATTCCCAAGAAGTGTTCGGGGATTGTGTGGAGTTGGGGGGAATCACGCCCGCTGGCCGATAGTGGGCGCGGTGGCGTGTAGGATTTCGGGTTCGGGCTCTTGCCCGGGCGGGATTCGCGCAGCAGGGAACAGGCGGGCCCCATCGGCGGGTTGGTATGGACATGAGTAACACAAGCGAATGGCAACGCATGCGGGAACGGGCACCCTTTGCCCCCGAGGCGTTCCGCTTCGTGCAGGAGGGCTTGCAGCACACGCTCGAGCGTGCGCGCGGCGAGAGCCCGAGCGTGTCGGTCGAGGGAGATGCCGACGAGGCCGACCTGGATTTGACGCTGCTGGGCGAGATCGCGGGCATCGACGCGAACGACCTGGATGAGATCGCCCAGATCGAGACGCGGCACGTGAGCGGGCAGGAACTGTGCCTGGGATTGCGGAGCCTGGCGGTCGAGAAGTATGGCTTGCTGGCGCGGACGGTCTTGCGCGGCTGGGGCGTGAGCAAGACCGAGGACTTCGGCAAGATCGTCTACGCGATGGTCGACACGGGGCTGCTGCGCACGAGCGAGCAGGACTCGCTGGACGACTTCCGCGGCGTCTACGAGTTTGAGGAGGCCTTCGACGGGCTGGCCGATCGCTGTGCGGATCCGGCGGGCGGGTCCGGCGTTTCGGGGACAGACGGGATTGGCTAAGGCCGACGAGGGCCCGGCCCCCGAAGAGAAGGACCAACCACCCGCGAAGCAGCCGTGGTACATGCGGCATTTGTGGCAGATTCAGCCGATCCGTGACATCCTGGTGTTCGCGGCTGTGTTCGGCGTGCTGTACCTGGGGTACGTGCTTCGGACGGTGACGGTACCGCTGCTGCTGGCGTTGCTGCTGGCGTACTTGCTTGAGCCCGTGGTACGGCGGCTGGAGCGGAGCAAGCACTTCACGCGGAACGGGGCGGTGTCCGGGATCCTGGTTGCCGTCGTCATTTTCGTGGCGGTGCCGCTGGTGCTGGGCGTTGGCTTCGCCGTGGTGCAAGCGGTGGACATCGCGACGAAGACCCAGGACGGGATCGATCGCTATGCCACCGTGACGACCTATGTGCGGAGCCACGAGGGCGAGGTGGTGCCCCACTTCGATCCGGATCGGACGCCCGCGCCGCGCGCGAATCCGCCGCGCTACGAGCTCCAGTTTTATGAGCGTGTTGATCCGCCGCCACCCCAAGCGGAGGGTGAGACCGGAACGCCGGCAGCGGGTGAGAGCGACGATGCGGCTGCCGATGCCGGTGCTCAGGATTCGATTGGTGCCGATGGCAACCCGCTGCCCGGGGGTGAGCGCGTCGCCACGGAGGCGAGCATCAAGGCGTCGGCCGCGTTTGGCGGCCTGCCCGACGTGTTGCAACCGGTGGTGTACCAGTATCTCCGACGGACGGCCCAGACGCTCGACGAGCAGCCGGCGGACACCACGACGAACACGGTGGCGCAACTCCTGGACTGGGGGCTCAACTTCGTTCGCGGCAACACAGAACGCATGACCGACGTGGTGGTGCAGGGCGGGCGAACCACGGTCGTCACGGGTCTGTCGACGCTGACGTCGATCGGCATGCTGCTGTTCGGTTTGTTTCTCACGGGATTCTTCTTCTACTTCCTCTCGACCGGATACGCGCACGTGCGTGACTTCGGGTACGAGGTCATCCCACACGATCACCGCGACCGCGTCGTGCACCTGCTGACGCAGATGGACAAGGTGGTCGCGGGCTTCGTGCGTGGGCGGATCACGATCGCGATCATCCAGTCGATTATCTTTACGATCGCGTACTGGCTGATTGGGGTGCCCGCGCCGCTGATCTTCGGGCCGCTGGTTGGCATCCTGAGCATCGTGCCGTATGTGGCGCTGCTTGGTATCCCGATCACCATCGCGGCGATGGCGATCGACAATAGCGGGTTCCTGGCCTTTCAGCAGACGTGGTGGTGGACGCTGGCGGCTCCGATCGCCGTGTACTTCGCGGGTCAGGCGGTCGACGACTACCTGCTGACGCCTTCGATCCAGGGCAAGGCGACGAACATGGACGTGCCGACGATCCTGTTCGCGTCGCTGGCGGGCGGGATCCTGGCGGGCATCTACGGCTTGCTGCTGGCGATCCCGGTGGCGGCGTGCGTGAAGATCCTGTTGCGCGAACTCTTCTGGCCGAGGTTCAACGCTTGGTTGCGTGGGGAAGAGAAGGATTTTCTACCGCTTAAGCGGTAGGCTTAGACCGATCGTCGCTGAGATTCTTGGGATCTGGGGGTTCGAGACATGGCCAAGCCGAATGGTGTTGCGATCCCGATGCTAATCTCGGGCATCGTGAATCTCATGTACGCCGCGAGTGCGGCGGTTTCCGCGTTGGTGTTCGGCGCCGCCACGTTCGGCATCGGGTGCGCGTGCCTTGTCATCCCGGTACCGGCAATCATCCTTGGCATCTACGAGATCAAGATGTTCAACAAGCTGCAAGGCCCGCCGCCGTACGCGCAGCATCGATCCGCGGCCCACACGATCGCGATCATCCAGGTCATCACGATCATCTTCGGCAACGTGGCGAGCTTCGTGTGCGGGATCATCGCGCTGGTGAACATGAACCAACTCGACGAAGCGACCGGCTAGCGCCGACGACGCGTTCCCGCGGCGAGGCCCAAGGCCAGCACGGACGCGCCCGCGGGCGCGGGGATGACGTGGATGGTAGCGGAGCCTTCGACGAGGTCGTCGAGGTAGGCCCGGGACTCATGCGAGTCGGGCATGATGTAGACCTCGAAGCGAGAGGTCATCGTGGATAGATCGACCTCGAACGCTCTGGTGGGATCTACCGGAGCAGTATAGGTCGCCTGCCAGAAAGCGATAGGATTATCCAGGGAAGGTTCGAAGCCAGCGGGACCGAAGTTGAGCTGGCCGGCGAGGATGCGCTCGAATCCATCTGAGGTGGGCACACCGATGCTTGTGCCGGGGCCATCCATCGGGGTGACGAGCGAGACATCCGACCACCCGGTCGCACCAACGGATGAAAGCAGATCGGTCGCGATGCCGGCCATGGCGTACTCGAAGGTCGGGAAGGCAGCCGAGAGGGTGACGGTGGTGCTCTGGCCGGGCAGGAGCGTGGGCTCGTCGACATCGATGATGACCGACGACTGCGCGAGGGCGGGCGTGGCGACGAGGATGGCACACAGGCACTGTGTCCGCATGGGTTGATCTCCTCTTTCTTACTGGCGACGGCGTGCGGCGAGAAGCGAGCCGCCGGTGATGATGAGCAGGCTGGCGGGGGCGGGGATGACGTGGATGGTGGCTTGGCCCTCGGTGAGGACGTCCATCAAGCTCCGTGTGTCGTGGCTCTCGCGCTCGATGTAAACATCGAAGAGACTCGTCTCGGTCGCAAGTGCGACGTCGAACGGTGCCACCGCGTCGGAGGGCGCGGTGTACGTCGCGCTCCAGAAGGGGAGGGGGTTGGGATCGGGCTCCCACTTGCCGGGCGGGAAGTTGAGTTGGCCGGCGAGGATGCCCTCAACGCCAGTGGCACCCAGCGTGCCCGCGCTCGTGCCCGGGCCGGCCATGGGCTGGATGAGCGCCAGGTCGCTCCAGCCGGCGTCGCCGGTGGAGATGAGCAGGTCGGTCTGCACGCAGCACATCAGGTACCACGGGCCGTCCCACCCGGCGGCCATGGTGACGGTGGTGCTCTGGCCGGGCAGGAGGGTGTCGTTCTCGATATCGAAGACGATCTCGGCGCTGCTGGTTTGGGCCAGGGCGGGGGTTGTCGCGGCCAGCAGCAGGAAGCAGGCGGTCGTTCGGCGCATGGGAATCTCCTCGCGTTCGTAGAAGGTACCGGAAAGCGGGGGACGATGCAAGGGGATTTTGTCGTGCCATACCCCTCGCTCGCGCGAGGGGCTCGTGGTCTTGTTGTTGTTCGGCTATTTGCGCTTCTTACGTTGCTTGAAGCCCTTGGGCTTGCCGCCCTTGGTGCCCTTGCGGCGGGGGATGCTTGGCATCATGTCGGCCGCGCCCGATTGGCCGCCCGCGCCGGCGGCCATGTGGCTCATGGTGCTCATCTTGCTTCGGGCGCTCATGTCGGCCATGCCCTTGGTGAGCTGGTTGATGGTGTTGAACTGCTTGACGAGCTTGTTGACTGTTGGCTGGTCGACGCCCGCGCCCCGGGCGATGCGGCGCTTGCGGGAGTTGTCGATGAGCTTGGGCTTCTTGCGCTCCTCGACGGTCATCGATTGGATCTGGGCCTCGACGCGGTCGAGCTCCTTGTCGTCGATGTTGACGTCCTTGAGCATCGAGCCGACGCCCGGGAGCATGCCGAGGACTTGTTTCATGGGGCCGAGCTTGCGGATGGTCTTGAGCTGCTTGAGGAAGTCGTCCATGCCCATCTCGCCGCGCATCATCTTGTTCTGAAGCTTCTCGGCTTCTTCCTCGGAGACCTCTTCCTGGGCGCGCTCGACGAGGCTGACGACGTCGCCCATGCCCAGGATGCGGCCGGCGAATCGCTCGGGGTGGAAGGGCTCGAGGGCCTCGAGGCCCTCGCCCGTGCCGACGAAGCGGACGGGGGCGCCGGTGACCTCACGGACGCTGAGGGCCGCGCCGCCGCGTGTGTCGCTGTCGAACTTGGTGAGGATGACGCCGTCGATGCCGAGCTGGTCGTGGAAGGCCTTGGCGCTTCGCACGGCGTCCTGGCCGGTCATGGAATCGACGACCAGGAATATGTAGTGCGGGTTGCAGGCGGCCTTGACCTTCTTGAGCTCGCCCATGAGCTCGTCGTTGACGTGCAGTCGGCCGGCGGTGTCGAGGACGGCCACGTCGCTGCCGTTGGCCTTGGCCTGCTTGAGGCCGCGCTTGCAGACGTCGACGGCCACGCCCACGCGCTCGCCGTAGGCACCGATCTGGTCGAGCTCGCCGTGGAATTGCACGGAGGCGCTGCCGGGGAGTGCGCCGGCTTGCGAGGCGACGGTCTCGAGCTGCTCAACGGCGGCGGGGCGCTGCAGGTCGGCGGCGACGAGGGTGCTGGAGAGGTCCTTCTTGCGCAGCCACGCGGCGATCTTGCCGCAGGTGGTGGTCTTGCCGCTGCCTTGCAGGCCGCACATCATGATGACGGTGGGCCCGGGCGACACGGTGTGGATGCCCGGGTCGGACGCCTTGCCCGGCTCGCCGCCGAGGAGCTCGACGAGGCGATCGTGGACGATCTTGATCATCTCCTCGCCGGGCTTGACGGATTCGGTGACCTTCTGGCCCAGGGCGTCCTGCACAACGTTGTCGCAGAGCTTCTCGACGACCTCGAGGGCGACGTCGGCTTCGAGCAGGCTCTCGCGGACCTGGGCCATGGCGTCGCGGACGTTCTTCTCGGAGATCGAGCCCTGGCCGCTGAGGTTGCGGAGGGCGGATTGGAAGCCTTCGGTGAGTCGTTCGAGCATGGGGAGTCCTTGGGAGTCTGGGCGGAATCGAGGGGCATTGTAGAGGCTGGACCGCGTGGGTTAGCCGTTTACGCGAACAACACGGCGTTCTCGCAGGAGCCACCACTCTCTCCGCAGGCTCGCCAGGTCGGTCTCGATGTGTTCATCCGGCGGCTGGTCTTCTTCCTCTGCCCAGCAGGAATATACATCGACGGGGCCACTTTCCAGGAATGAATCGATGATCGCCAGAATCGCCGCTCGGTCGCGATCGAGTCGTGCCGCTTCTTCTGGATCTTCTGCCGCCAGGGCATCGTACGACAGAGCCGGCCCCTCTCTCCACGCAATGGCAAAGGCGCACGCGCACCCTTCCTTGCTTGCGACTTCAAGAACACGGTCGAAGGTCAGCGATCGAAAGCACAGTGGCCGCTCCGCCGGGCTCACTGGGTGGGCACGAAGTGACTCGGCAACAGGGTAATCTGCCAGCGAGTTTGTCGCCAGGTACAGGACCATACACATGGCCGATTCTAAGCGGATTTGGTTGAGCCCGCTCGGATGACGCCCTCTCCAGCACTCCCTGGCCTCGCTACCGTTTGCGTGATGGACACCGCCCCCACCACCGGCCCTGACGCTTCGCCTGCCACCGACCGCCCGCTGCGCCTGGCGGCGATCGATGTGGGCTCCAACTCGATCCGCCTGCTCATCGCCGAGCGCGACGACGAGGGCGGGTACCGCGTGCTGGACGAGGAGAAGGTGAGCCCCCGGCTGGGCCACGCCCTGACTGAGACGGGCATGATCGCGCCCGATCGGCTGGAAGAGGCCATCGGCGCGGTGGAGCGGATGAAGCAGATCGCCATCGGGTATGGCGTGGCCGAGGTGCGGGTGATCGCGACCAGTGCCGTGCGTGAGGCCAGCAACGGGCACGAGTTTGTGGCGGGCGTGCAGCGGCTGAGCAACCTGCGCACCGAGGTCATCGGACACGAGGACGAGGGGCGGCTGGCCCACAAGAGCGTGGCGGCGGCCTTCGACGTGCGCAGGCTGTCGTTCGCAGTGGCCGACATCGGGGGCGGCTCGACCGAGGTGGTGTTCAGCCGAGGCGGCGCGGTCGAGAAGGTCGTCGGCCTCAAGCTGGGCGCGGTGCGCGTGGCGGACATGTTTGGCGGTCGGAACGCCAGCGACCCCGAGACCTTCGATCAGATGCGGCAGTATCTCAAGGGCGCCATCGAAGCCGCCGTCGGCAAGATGCCGCTGAAACCGAAGACCCTCTTCGGCACCGGCGGCACGTACAGCGCCCTCGCGTCGATGCAGCAGGCCCGCGACGGCGCGGCCACCGAGAGCGTGCAGGGCCACCGGATGGGCCGCGACCGGGTCGCCCGCATCCTCGAACGCACCCGGGCCGCGCTGCACAAGGGCTCGAACGTCCACGGCCTGAACAAGGACCGCTACGACATCATCCTGCCCGGCGCGGCGATCGTCGAGGCGCTGATGGACACGCTGGGGGTCGAAGAGCTCGTCGTGCACGACCGCGGCATCCGCGACGGCCTCATGCTCTCCATGCTCGAATCCCACTCCGACCACTCCGTGGCGGGGTATGGGGTCAAGAACCATTCGAGCGCCACCGGCACCACCGCCACGACGACCACCGCCACGCGCATGACGCTGGGCAGCCGGGCCGAGGCCGTCCGCCGGTTCGCGCGCAAGTGCCGCTACCACGAGGCGCACAGCGAGCACGTGACCCAGCTCGCCCTGGAGATCTTCGACCAGCTCGCCGAGCAGCTGCCCGGCGTCGCCACGCAACTCGCCGAGCGGCACCCCGGCCACCCGCTGGCGGTGGACCACCAGACGGCGATGGACGCCGAGGGCCGGGGTGTGCTCGAGGCGGCCGGGGTGCTGCACGACATCGGCTACCTGGTGAACCACTCGAGCCACCACAAGCACAGCTATTACATCATCGCCAACGGCGAGCTGGACGGCTTCTCACCGCGCGAGCGGGAGCTGATCGCCAACGTCGCGCGCTACCACCGGCGCAGCCACCCCAAGGGCAGCCACCAGCCCTACAAGGCCCTGGACAGCCACGACCGCACCATCGTGCGCCGGCTGGCGGGCATCCTGCGGGTTGCCGACGGGCTGGACCGCACGCACACGCAGGTGGTGGATCGTGTGTCGGTCAGGGTCGAGCCCAGCGACGGCAGCGAACACCCGAGCACCCCCACGAGCACCGCCGTCTTCACGGTCGAGTCGCCGTCGGACGTGTCGACGAACATCTGGGGGGCGGAGCGCAAGAGCGAGCTGTTCTCGTTGGCGTTCGGGGTGGGGTGCGTGTTCGATGTGGGGGGCGTGGCAATGGGCAATGGGCAATAGGCAATCGGGAAGGCGGGAGGACGCGAGCGTCGTCTCCCACCCATCGCCAATGGCCACGAGCACCCCTGCGGGTTCGTGGCAATTGGGAGTTGGCAATTGGCAATGGGTCAGAGGAGCATGGCGGCCTCAGCCCGCCTTAGACTCGACCGATGGGGCCGGCGCAATGGTCCCCGCCACCGCCTGCTGGTTCCCGCCCGCGCCGATGGTGAGCGTGGCCGGCAGCGAGTAGGCGCTCGTGCCGCTGGGGCGCTCGGCCCGCACGCGGTAGGCGACGGCGGCCATGCCCGCGGGCGTCGTCTGGTCGACGAACTCGCGCTCGAGCACGGTGGTCAGGTCGGCCCACGCGCTGGTCTGGCCCTGCACCGTCGTGGTGCGGCGCTGCACGCCCCACACTGTCCCGCCGAAGCGGCTGGACTCGAACCGCAGCACCGCGCGGCCCTGGGTGTCCAACGCAACACTCAGATCGGTGGGCACCGGCGGCGCGGGTAGCTCGCCGGGCGTCTTGGGCGCGGGGATCTGCGCGGCGGCGTACACCGCGTCGGGGTCGGCTTGCTGGGTGGCATAGAAGCGGATCTTGCGCACGAGTTCCCGGGCGAGGTCGCGGTTGGTCTCGGCCGCCGCGTGCCAGGTGATGGTGCTCGCTTTTGCGGCCGCAACAGCCGCGGTCCGGTCGTCGAGCCCGCTGCGCGCACTATCACTGGTTCCGGTGATGGCCGTGATGTCCTCGACGGTCAGGCCGATCGAGGTCGGGTCGGCGCTCCACGCCGCCAGGTGGTCCTCGGTGAAAAGCAGTGAAGCCCGGTCTCCCGCGGGCACGGTCGTTGTCTGTCCAGGCATGAGTTGCCCCTTGTGCTATGGCGCATCCGGTGCGCCGGTCGCGGAGGCATGGCGTTCGCCGCCGCGGCCCATCCATGGGCCCCCGGCACGCGCCGGGGCGACCCGATAGGAACGTCGGTGGTCCGGGAACGCGACTCCACTCCAACATAAGTTTCTGGCCGATATTTTTTTCCGGGCGACCCTGGCGCCCCCCGCAGCGGGGGCTTGATGGCCCCACGCGTGGCAACGCCTACCCCGAGCGACCAGAACGCCCGGTGCGCGCGGCCCAAGGCCGGATTCTGCCGTGTTGTGCTGGGTTTTCGCGATGCGAATGGTCCGGATAATCGGGCGTGCGCAGAACATCACGGCCCCATCGGGCAGCGCGACGGCCCCGACGCACGACGCAACGGCCCTGGACGGGAGCGCCACGGCCCGCGCGCAGAACGCGATGGCCCTGTTCGAGAGCGCAACGGCCCCGGCACGAAGCGTGATGGCCCTCTTTGGGATCGTGATGGCCCGGTGGGGGACGTTGGCGGGTTTGTTGGGGATGCGTGTGGTGGGGGTTGTTGCTAGAGTGGCGGTGAGATGGATAAGACCCGTGGAACTGGATCGCGGCGTGGGCACTTGAAGTTCGCCTTCATTGGCCTTGGTGGGGTTGTCGCCTTATGGCTGGCGTTTGGTGCGCTGGCGCTCAACGCCGATGGCGTGCTGTGCTGGCTCGGTTACGACGCGGCATCAACGATCGAGCCGGGCACCTTCGGCGACATGTTCGGGGCCGGCAATGCCTTCTTCTCTGCGCTCGCCTTCGCGGCCGTGGCATACACGCTGTGGCTCCAGTTGCAGGAGTTGGAGGAGGCCCGGCTGGACCGCCGTGAGGCGCGCGAGGACAGCAAGGAGAACATCAAGCTGCAAGGGGAGATCGCCGAGAGCCAGCGGTCAGCAACTCAGATGCAACTGAAAGTTGCGCAGTCAGGCGATGTCTACGCGACGTATGCTCGAGTAGCAGGAAGTGAGTTCATGGAGCGGCTGCAACGATTGCAGTGGATCGCATCGGCCAACGTAGACTTCGTCAAGCAAAACAATGGGATCCGATACCTCTTTGCCCCACAGACAGTGGGCGATCTCTTGTACCACAACCATCGCGGTTCTGCACCGAATCACTACAGCGCGGGCCGGATACCAAAAGAAGAGTTGTATGCTGCCGGATCCAGCCCGGTGGCACTAGCTGATCGAGTGATTGCCGATGTGCGATACTGCATATCCGCTCTTGTAGATTTGCAGCCACTATTAAAACTGGAGTTGATGACTCACAAGGAACTTGGCGCATTGATTACGCGTGAGGAGTGCGCGTTCCTGACGGAGTGTGCGATTGGGTGCATGATGCTGCATGGTCGACAGCTGCAAACCATCGCTGAGCTAATAGACTCCATAGACAACCAACAAGACAGCTAAGCGGAGTATTGAAATCTAATCGCGCGTCTGGACTGTCCGTGAATTGATGACCTTGAAGGCCAACTTGAGCTGCGACCTGAGTCGGAAACCCGCGGCTCGGACGGGGGCGTGCATCCCCTCCGGCCCCATTGCCAACTGCCCAGTGCCCATTGCCAAACCTCCGAGCCCTCGGCGACCTCCGCGTTCAAATCCCTTCCCCCCTTCGAGCCCCTCGCGGCCTTCGCGTTCAAGAAAGAAAGCCCGGGCTTGCGCCAGGGCCTCGTTTCAGGACAGCGCGCGTGAGTCCTTCACGCCCAGCGTGCGGTAGATCTCCCGCGTCGCCTTCGACCGATTGAGCGTGTACAGGTGCAGGCCGGCGACCTTGTGGTCGAGCAGGTCGCGGCATTGCTCGGTGGCCCAGTGCAGGCCGACGCGGCGGACGGCGTCGGGCTCGTCGCCCGCGCGTCTCAGGGCGCGCAGGAGTGGGGCCGGGAAGCGGCTGCCGGCGGCGAGCTCGGCCATGCGGCCCATGCCCTTGGTGCTGGTGATGGGCATGATGCCCGCGACGATGGGCACGCGGATGCCGGCCAGGTCGCAGCGCTCGCGGAAGTCGTAGAAGTCGTGGTTGTCGAAGAAGAGCTGGGTGATGATGAAGTCGGCCCCGGCGTCGATCTTGGCCTTGAGGTGGTCCATCTCCTTGAGGCGATTCGGTGTCGCGGCGTGGCCCTCGGGGTAGCCGCCCACGCCGATGCCGAAGGCGCGGTCGGCGCCCAGGTGGGTGTCGCTGTAGGTGCGGATGGCGCGGACGACGTCGGCGCCGTAGCGGAAGTGGGCGAAGGGGTCCTCGCCCTCGCGCCGGCCGCTCGGAGCGCCGCCATCAAGCGGCGGATCGCCTCCCAGGGCCATGATGTTGCGCACGCCGGCTCTGGCGTAGCCCTCGAGCATGGACTCGACCTCGCCCGGCGTGTGGCAGACGCCGGTCATGTGGGGCATGGGGTGAAGGGCGGTCTCGCGGCGGATGCGCAGGACGAGCTCTCGGGTCAGCTCTCGCGTCGATCCGCCCGCGCCGTAGGTGACCGAGACGAAGCTCGGCTTGAGCTCCTCGAGCTCGCTGATGGCGGTGTAGAGGCTCTCGGCGCTCTCGGCGTTCTTGGGGGGGAAGAACTCGAAGCTGGCGGTGACGCCGTCGCGCTTGAAGATGTCCAGGATGTGCTCGCTGGGCGTGGCGGGAGCGGTGTTGTTGGCAGAGGACTCGGGCACCGGGCAGTGTATGGGGGCGGGCGGGCGTTCTCGACAGGTGTGGGCGGTGGCGGTTCAGCCGAAGACCACGCCCAGGCCGACGAGCACCGCCACGCTGATGAAGAGCAGGCTGAGCGTGAAGGCGAGCCCCTTGAAGATGGTCGAGAAGAACGTGCCGACGGAGCGGCAGACGCCCGAGCGGATGGTGAAGAGGGCCAGCAGCGGCGCATACATGGCGGTGAAGAGCAGGTTGAAGCCCGCGGCGGCGAACAGCGTGTTGCCGGCCATGCGGCCCGGGGCGCCCTGGGAGAGCTGGATGACGGCCAGGATCGTCGCGATCACGGTGGCCCCCACCATCACGACAACCAGGCCGCGGGTGGGCGAGGATGCCATCTTGGTGCACTTCCTGGCACCGGCTTTGGCGCAGGCACGCCCGCGACCGCAACGCTTGGCGGTGGAATCGCCGTGGTCTGCGGCCTCGGCGGACAGGACGCTGGGCATGGGCGGGGGTGCGGCGATCGACATGGCTCGGATCCTTTCGTTCGGCGGACGCTGCTGGGCGTCCACCAATACGTTGGGATTCGAGCCGGGGCGATTTCGGGCGCTGGGGAAAGGGCTTACTGGAGGTAGCCCATCATGGCGCTGGCCAGGCTCAGGACGATCAGGAAGCCGCACATGTCGGTGACGGTCGTGAGGATCGGGCCGGAGGCCAGGGCGGGATCAGTCTTGAAGCCCTTCAGGAGCAACGGCACACCGCCGCCGATGCACACGGCGATGAGGGTGTTGGCGGCCAGGGCCGACCCCACGACGAGGCTGAGGGCCAGGTTGCCCTTCCACAGGAACGCGACGCCGCCGATGAGGATGCCCAGGATGATCCCGTTGATGATGCCGACGCTGCCCTCCTTGAAGAGCACGCGGAAGATGTCGCGCGGGCGGGCGACGCCCAGGGTGAGCTCGCGCATGCTGACGGCGACGGCCTGGTTGCCCGAGCAGCCGGACATGTCAGAAATAATGGGTAAGAACACCGCCAGGGCGATGACGGCCTCGAGCGTGTCCTGGTGGAACGCGATGACGCTGGCGGCGGCGATGTTGAGCACGATGTTGATGCTCAGCCACGCGAGGCGGCGGCGGCTGCGCAGGGCGAGGGGCATCGACCGGAGCTCCTCACCACCCACGATACCCTGGCTGGCGCGGTACATGTCGTCGGCGTCTTCGCGGGCGGCCTCGCTGACGGCGCTGCGCTCCACGACACCGAGCAATCGTTGCTGCTCGTCGACGACGGGGAAGGCGAGGAAGTCGTGGTCGTCGAACACGCCGCGGAGCTCGTCGAACTCCATCATGTGCGCCACTCGCACCGGATCGGGCACCATGATCTCGGCCACCGGCGTGGCGCGGCGGGCCATGAGCAGGCGGCGGATGGGGATGACGCCCTGGAGCGCGCCATCGCTGTCGACCACGTAGGAGTACTGGATGTTGTAATCGCGGTAGCGCTCGGCGTTCTCTTCCATGTCGGCCAGCACGTCGCGGACGGTCATGGACTCATCGAAGGCCAGGTACTCGGTGAGCATCAGGCCGCCGGCGGAATCCTCCTCGTAGCTGGCCAGACGGCGGACCTCGTCGGCGACCTCGGCGGGCATGGCGCCCAGGATGGCCTGGGCCTGCGCCTCGTCGATCGCGGCGATCAGGTCGGCTCGGTCGTCGCTGGACATCTCCTCGATGATGTCGGCGGCCTTCTCGTGGTCGAGGGTGCCCAGCACTTCGAGCGCTTTGGCCGCGTGGACCTTGGGCATGACTTCCACGAGATCCGCCGCGGACTCGGAGGTGAGCAGCGACAGCAGTTTGGCGCGCTCATCACCGTCGAGCGCGCTGACGGCGTGGACGGTCTGCTCGGTGCTGGCCTGGTCGAGCCACTCGGTGCAGCCCTGGCCGTCGCCGCAGTCGATCGCGTTGTCGAGCACGGCCTCGTCGGGGGGCGCGATTTGCGAGGTACCTTCGGCTTCGGGGGGCGTCATAGGAGCTCCTTGGACTCTGAAGATAGCGCCCGGCGCGGTGTGGCCGGTGTTGGAGTCAAGATTCGATCGGCTCTCAGCCGCCCGCGGCCATCAGCACGTAGAACCGCCACGAGCCGTCGGGCTGGCGCACGGCCTCGTGGGCGGCGACCTGGCCCTTGGGGTATGTCTCATAGGCCAGCAGCATGGCCTGGCTGCGGGCCTCGCGCACGTCGCCTGCGGTCACCGAGAAGGCCCTGTGCTCGCGGCCGTCGACCTCGTAGGCACCCTGGCGGAACCACTGGGGCTCGGTGGGCTGATCCGCCTGCATCGGAGCCTCGCGGGCGGCATCGACCGGAGCGGCATCCTGGCTCGCGACCCGCCGCTCGGGCTTCTCGGTCTGTCCCCGCTGGGTCACTGGCTGGGGCATGGGCCTGGGTGGCGGGTTGCTGGCGCAGCCGGCCAGCATCATCAGGGCTATTCCGAGGCTTGCCATCCGCACCATCACGCACTCCTTGCGTAGGTAACTCATGCTCAATCCTACGGGCGCTCGCCGGCACCGGCGGCCTTGCCATCCTCGACCTCTCCACCAAAGAGCGCCCGCTGGTCCTTGACTGCCTTGGGGCGGGTCTTGAGCATATCAAGTTCTTTCTGGAGCTCGGTGGCGCTCATGAACTGGTGGTACTCGCTGGCGAAGCGGATGTAGGCCACCTCGTCGACCTCGCGGAGGCGGGCCATGACCAGCTCCCCCACCACGCTCGAATCGACCTCGCGCTCATAGGTCTGGTGGAGCTCTTCCTCGACGGCCTCGGCCAGCCCCACCTTGTCGGCCTCGGGCACGGGCCGCTTGCCGCAGGCGGCCTGGATGCCCCGAAGGATGTTGTCGGGGTCGAAGGGCACGCGGCTGCCATCGCGCTTGACGACGACCAGGCGGGCTTGCTGTTCCACTCTCTCGTAGGTCGTGAATCGGCGATCGCAGCGGTTGCACACCCGGCGGCGGCGAATGGTCCGCCCGCTCTCGGCCGGGCGCGAGTCGATGACCCGGTCGTCGTTGTGGCTGCAAAAGGGGCAGATCACCGGGGGGGCTCCAGGAAAACCAAAGGCGTTGGGTCGGGGTTCGGGACCACCACAACATGTTGGGAAGTGTAGTAGCGTGCCATGATCCGGGAAACGGGCGGGATGTCTTAGATCTGGACCTGTCTGAAGTGCCGCGGTGATCGGCCCGATAGCCCACCAGAGGCTCGAAACTGGCCCCCCCGCCGGCGGCCGCCGGCCGGCATTCCACCTACGCTCCATGCCCATGATCCACCCCTGGCACGACGTTACCCCTGGCTCTGGCAACCACCCCCTGCCCGGGCACTTCCGCGCGGTCATCGAGATCCCCAAGGGGAGCCACAACAAGTACGAGCTTGACAAGCACAGCGGCATGCTGAAGCTCGACCGCGTGCTCTCGAGCGCCGTCTACTACCCGGCCAACTACGGCTTCATCCCCCAGACGCTGGCCGACGACGACGACCCGCTGGACGTCCTGGTGTTCAGTGTTGAGGAAGTCGTGCCGATGTGCCTGGTGCAAGCGCGGGCGGTGGGCCTGATGAGCATGATCGATGATGGGCAGGCCGACCACAAGATCATCGCGGTGCTCGAGAGCGATCCGATCTACGACGACTATCTGAGCGCGAGCGACTTCCCGCGGCACACGTTTAAGATGCTCAAGCGATTTCTTGAGGACTATAAAGTTCTCGAGGGGAAGGACGTGGAGGTCGACGAGATCATGCCCGCCGACGCGGCGCACCCAATCATCGAGAACGCGCTGAATCGGTACAGCGACGAGCGGCGGCGGGGGCAGATCCCCGGGCTGCACAACTAGCAGTGCCCGAGAGAGCCGACCGCTCACCAAAATAGTGAAGTCTCGGGCAGCACACGAGATCGTGCCTCGGGCAGGGCCTCGCCGTTGGCATCCACGCGCAGCACCTCGATCGATCCGGGCTCGCCGATAACGCGCAATCGGTATGGACCCGGCGGCGGCAGGCGCACGCTGTAGGCTGTCGAGAGCGACGGGTTGCGTGCGTCGGGGCCGGCAGGGTTTGGGCCGGCGCGAAGGTGCATCACCACGCCGAGGCGGCGCTGGATGAAGATCGACCCGCCGCGTTCGAGGGCCTGCTCGTGCCGCCCGCCGGGAGGGACGCCGAAGGCGACCGAACCGTCGCCCGCCAGCGGGCCGGTGATGTATGACTGGCGGGCTTCGATTTCCGAGGCCGCCTCGAAGCGCAGCCACGCGCTCGATTCGTTGATGATGGTCAGGCGTGGGCCGCCGCAGCCTGAAAGCAAGGCAACCATAATCAGAATAAGGGGGCAAAGCACAATGGAAGGAACGCTGTGGCCGACAATGCGATCTTTGAAGAAACCCAGCGCCTGCACCAGAACAGGATCGTGCGCTACGTGACCCCGATCGCCTTGTTCGGCGCGCTGGTCGCGACCTGCACGGCGTTGGTTGGCCAGGGCACTTCCCCGATTGGTCTGGCGGCGATGATCACGGTCGTGATTGTGTTGACTGCCGGTTTCGCCATGCTGCCGATGCGCACCACCGTGACGCCCAACGAGATCTTGGTTCGGACGCTCGTGTTCTACCGCAAGCGCGTCGCGATCGAGCATGTCGCGTCCGCGAACGCGATCACATACAACGCGCTGTTCGAGTGCGGGGGTTGGGGCATCCGCCCCACGCGCAAGCACGGCTTGGTGCTCAACATCGCCGGCGACAAGGGCGTGGCGGTGCGGTACACCACCATTGGAAACGAGAAATCGTTGCTCATCGGCTCCCAGCGCAGCGATGAATTGGAGCACGCGATCCGCGTGGCGGCCAACCTTTCCGATGGCCTTGCAGACGAATCGCCGGGGCATGGCGGGGGTCCTTCGGCTGCCGGTTAGTCGACGATGCTGACGGCCTCGGGGCTCAGGCCCTCGCGGCCGGTTCCCGCGGGTACGCTGTCGGAAGCACGCACCTGTCGCACAAGCTCGGCGGCCCGCTCGGGCGTGAGCTGCTCGTGGAGTTGCTCGTCGATGAGGGCCACCGGGGCGGTGCCGCACGAGCCCAGGCACTCCAGCTCGATCAGGCAGAGCTTGTCGTCGTCGGTGCTCTCGCCCACGTCGATGTCCAGGGCTTCCTTGATGGCTTGGGTCACCTCGGGCTGGCCGCAGAACTCGCAGGCGATCGACCGGCAGACGCCTACGACGTGGCGGCCTCGGGGGGCCAGGGCGTATTCCTCGTAGAAGCTGGCCGTGTCCATGACGTCGGCCGGCGAGAGGTCGAGGAATCCCGCGATCTCTTCCATCGCCTGGGGCGGCACCCAGTGGTACTCGTGCTGGATCATGTGCAAGGCGGGCAGCAGGGCGGCCAGGGTGGTCTCGAAGCGGGGCAGGTACCGCTGCGAGAGCTCGTCCTGCATGGCCTGGGTGAGGTAGGGCTCGGTGCGCCGCTCGATCTCGGTCGTCGCCGAGGGCTTGGGGATCCACGCCATGGTCGCTGCTCCGGGGAAACTTCTGGCTGAAACGGGTCCATGATAGCGCCCGGTCGAAGCGGGCTCATTCGGGAGCGTCGACCGGATTGGCCTCGGTCTCGGAGAGCTCCGGAGGCTTGGGAAAGGCCACACCGGGGCTGCACTTGGCGCGTTGGGCCAGTTCGATGCGGGTGTGGGCGACCATGGGCCCCGCGGCGCTGGTACGTTGCACGCTGGCGTACTCGACAATTGAGATCGTGTCGGTGTGGAATGCCTCGGCGGGCGGGGCCTGGTCGGGCTCGCCCCAGACGACCACCTGCACCGGGACGCCCAGGGCGTTCTCGAGCAACACGAAGTCGGTGGTGTTCGCGAGCGCCATGAACTTCGAGCGCACGCCGGCGGTGAAGATGAACGCGCCCTCGAACAGCGGGTTGGGGCCCGGCGGGGCGCGGTGGGTGTCGCCCACGGGGCCGGTCCACTTGGCCTCCAGCCCGTTGAAGACCACGACCGTCTGGCCCGGCTTGAGCATGATGTCTGGGAAGGTGAAGGCGAAGCGGCCCTCTTCGCCCCGATGCCGATCGAGCAGGCGGTAGCCCGCGAGGTTGATCGCATCGGCGTGCGGGTTGGTGATCTCGATGAACTCGTCGCCGGTGGCGTGGCGCGTGCCGTCCTTGTTGGCGTCTCCGCCGCTAGTGGGCACGGCGAAGAGGACCTCGGTGATGAGCGGGTGGGGGAATGGGACGAGCGGCTTGGCTTGGTCGGTAGCCGGAGCAGGCGCAGCGGGCACCGGGTCCACGGCCTGGCCGGCCTGGATCGCGAGCAGCATCGTGAGAGTTACCACCACCCCCATGGCTCTAGGCTACCCGGTTCTGGGGATCCCGACCACCTCCAAAGGAGCGAGCCATGCGAGTCGCGCGATTCTGGGCAAGGGCGCAGGTTGAAGAACAGGGCTACGGCCGCGGCGCGTGGGGCAGCTCAGACGCGAGGCTCGAGGAAGCGCAGGCCATCGCCGAGGAGAAAGCCAGGCAGAAAGTAGCCGAAGTGGTCGCGGCGGACGACTGGAGCCTGCACCACTACGACTACGAGCGGCACGACATGCCCGAGCCGATCGTGCAGGACATGCACGACGCTAGCGGCGATCGCATCGCGGCCATCACCATCAACCGCTACGGCGCGAACGTGCTGAACACGGCCCGGCTGGTGTTCGTCGATGTGGACTTTCCCGAGCCATTGCCGGGACCGGGATTCGTCGGCCGCTTGCTTGGTCGCAAGCGCCCCGTCGAGGACTTCCAGGGTGCGGCCCTCAGCCGGCTATCGGCGTGGGCTCAAGAGGACGCGGCACGGGGCGCCCGGGTCTACAAGACCGCCGCCGGCCTTAGATATCTCTTGACGTTCCCGGCGATGGCCCCTGATGGCCAAGACACTTCTGAGATGATGCGCGAACTGGGGGCGGACCCCCTATACGCCAAGCTATGCCAGGCCCAGGGCAGCTTCCGCGCGAGGCTAAGCCCCAAGCCTTGGCGCATCGGCGTGTCGGGCACGCCCAAGCTCAGCTACGAGAAACTCGAGAACCCCAGCGCAGAAGCACGCGCCTGGATGTTCAAGTACGAGGACGCCTGCCGGGGGTACGCGGTGTGTTCGCTCATCGACGAGATCGGCCAGACACGCCCGCCCGATGACAACACCGCCCGCCTCATCGCGATGCACGACGAGCGGGCGGGGGTGGGCAAGGGATTGCCTCTGGCGTAAGCCGGCTTATCCGTCGCAGCCGAGCGAGAACAGGTTCTGGAAGCACAAGAAGTCGAAGATATTCAACTCGCCCGAACAATCGCAGTCGGCGGTGGTATCGCCCGACGCGAAACGATTCTGGAAGCACAGGAAGTCGAAGATGGTGGCCGCGCCGTCGCCGTCGCAGTCGGCCGGGCAGGGCAGGCCGCCGCCGGGGCTCGCGTCGCCGGCCCAGATCGCGAGGTTACCGATGAGCCGGCGGAAATTCTCATCGCCAACCTGGAGTGTGCCGTTCACGGTCGAGAAGCTCGCGACACGACCCAGGCCCCAGTCCCAACCGACCACGCCCGAACCGCCATCGAACGACGACGTGGTGTAGAAGCTGGTCGCGCCGTCGCGCGGGGTGATGTGGCTCTCGGTGCCGGCCAGGCTCGTCAGGGGAAAGTTGAACTCGTCGGGTAGGCCCGCGTTCACGACCGGGTCGGGCGTGTCGAGCGTGAACGTCGCATCGCTCAGCGTGTTCCACGTTGTGTAATTTGACGGAATGATCAGGCCCAACGCCTGGAACGTGCCACGAACGTACACGTTGTAGTTTGTCCACTCGGTGGTCAGCAGACCGCCACCCTTGCACACGAAGTCGATCAGGCTGGCCTGGCCGGCCCCGGACATGTCGCCCGAGATCCAGTTGTGGTTGGGCTGGAGATAGATGACCGTGTACTGGTCGATGTCCATGCCATCGAACTCGAAGTATTCCGGGCCAAGCACGGCAGTATGGCCGACGGCCTCGAGGGCCAGGATGACCGACGAATCGGTTACCGGCTCGCCGCTGGAGAGCACCAGCACGTTCTCCTGAGCGTGGGCCAGTGATGCGGCGAGGGCTGCTGACGTGGTGGCGGCGATACGTGCAATGTTCTTCATCTCTCTTCTCCCAAAGCTACCCAAAGTAACATCAACCACGGCGCCCCGAGCGGTGCGCGGATACATATCATCCCCAAAATCAATGCAACAATCAAGCCAGATTTCGGCCCGGCATCTCGCCTCGCGATATATGAGACTACAGGCCCTGGCGCGCGTCCCAGACCTGCTCTTCGGTGACCTTGCTTGCGTGGTTGCCCCACGAGTTGCGGATGTAGGTCAGGATCGCGGCGATCTCGGCGTCGCTGAGGTAATCGAAGCCCTGCATCTGCTGGCGCCACTGGCCGGTGGGCTCGAGCCCGCCCTGGTGGTCGCCCACGCCCAGCACGGTGATCTCCACGAGCCGCCCGACGTTGCCGGTGACGACGCTGTTGCCCGCCAGCGGCGGCTGGCTGCCCTGGACACCCTCGCCCTGTGGCTGGTGGCACAGCGTGCAGTGCACCTGGTACAGCGAGCGGCCCTCGGCCAGCGACACCACGGCCTCGGCCGAGCCGATGGTCGCGGCGGGTGTTGAGTTCTCGCCGCAGGCCGCCAGCACGAGCAAGGGCAGGATGGAAAGGCCGGTAACGAGGATCTTGCGTGCCATGGCCGATGGTACCCCCACCCCTCCCCCCACCGCGACCGACTACCTTGGTGCCGATGGAGCCCACCGCCGTGCCATCTCTGGAAGAACTGGACGACCGCTTCATCCCCGTGCGGATCGAGGCCATCGTCAACGCGATCGATGCCGATCCCGAGCGGTTTGGCGAACTGGCCGGCTGGGCCCAGAAGATCTGCAAGGCCTCCGAACGCGTGATCGTCCAGGAAGTCGGCGAGTTGCACCGCCACCTCGATCGGTTGTACGCGGCGGCCAATCCGGACCTCGACGCGCTGGCAGAGCCCAACCCACTCGCGCTGCCGGACGACCCGAAGCTGCACGCCGCGCTGGAGTACCTGTTCGACCGGGCCAGCTTCACGCCGCTGAGCGACATCGGCATCAAGGCCGCCATCAAGGCGGGCACGGCGTACGGGCTGCGCGTGCGCATCAATCCCGACCGTGTGCGTTCGCTCTCGCTGCACGTGCGCGGGCGCGGCACCATCACGCTGGTGCGTCGCAACAAGAAGAAGCCCTGGAAACGCATCGAGCGCGAGATCGAGATCTATACCCGGCTGGCGGTCATCGCGCAACTGACCGGCGAGGATTGCCTGCGGCTGAAGCTCTTCCGAGATATCCCGGTGGCCGACGTCGAGGCCCTGCTGCCCCACGCCGAGGCGACGATGACCTTTATGGATCGGGCGTTCGTGGTGGGCATGGGCGCGGGCTCGCTGGGCACGCTGGCCAAGGTCGCCGTCGCGGGCGCGGCCAGCACGAGCGCGCTGGCGATCCCCGCGGCCATCGGTTTCGGCGGCATGGCGGTGCGGAGCTTCTTTGGGTACAGGCGGAAGAAGAAGCAGCGCACCAGCCACCGCACCGAGCATCTGTATGACAAGAACCTGGCCAACAACGCCGCCGTGCTGCACACGCTGTGCCGCATGATCGCGCACGAGGAGGCCAAGGCGACGATCATCGCGTACGCCGTCCTGGCCGCCCGGCACGACCTGGAGGAGTCCGAGCGGTGGCCGATGGCCGAGCTGGGCGATCGCGCGTCGGCGTACCTCAAGGAACGCTTCAAGGTCCCGAGCCAGTTCGACGCCGAGACCGCGCTCTCGACGCTGGAACGCCTGGGGCTGATGGAAGACGCCGCCCTGACCGACCCGGACAAGGCCCACGCGACCGTGGAAGCCCACTGGAAGACCCGCGACACCACGGGCCACCACCTCGCGACAATCGAAGCACGAGCCGACGAGAAGATGAGCAAGGGCTAGTCTGGCCCGTATGAGCAAACCAGAGACCCAGCCGTTGATCCTGTTCGTGTGCCTTGGCAACATCTGCCGCAGCCCGCTGGCCGAGGGCATCTTCCTTCACATGGCCAAGGAGCGCGGGCTGGACGCGCTCGTCGTCGACTCGTGCGGCACCGGCGGCTGGCACGAGGGCGAGGGGCCCGACCGCCGGGCGATGGCCGTGGCGAAGCAACGGGGCGTGCACCTGCCCAGCCGGGCCCGGCAGGTGCGCGGCGAGAGCGACTTTACAAGATTCACGCACATCATCGCGATGGACGCGAGCAACGTGGAGAACCTGCTGGCGATGGGAGCGCCTAAGGAACGCGTGCGGCTGATGTGCTCGTACGACCCCGCGCACGCCGGCAAGGACGCACCCGACGTGCCCGATCCCTACTACGGCGGCGACGACGGATTCGACAAGGTCTTCGACATGCTGGTGGCGGCGTGCGAGGGGTTGCTCGACGAGATCGAGGGGAAAGCGCGGGCGTAAAAAGTACGGAACGAGCCCCTCGCGCGAGCGAGGGGAATGGACGCGCGCACGCACTTTCCCCTCGCTCGCGCGAGGGGCTCGTTATTCACGCTTGCGCCGACGCAGGTCACGAAAGAACGCCCGCAACAACTCGCCGCACGCCTCGGCCTCGACACCGCCGATGAGTTCGGGCCTGTGGTTGAGCCGGTCGTCGGCCAGGATGTTCATCAGGCTCCCCGCCGCACCGGCCTTGGGGTCGAACGCGCCGAACACCACGCGGCCGACGCGGGCGTTCACCAGCGTGCCGGCGCACATGCAGCAGGGTTCGAGGGTGACGACCAGCGTGCAGCCGTTCAGCCGCCAGTCGCCGATGGCCTTCGACGCGGCACGGACGGCGATCAACTCGGCGTGGCCGCAGGGATCGGCATCGCCTTCGCGCGTGTTGCGAGCTTCGGCGATGACATTGCCGCTCGCGGTCTCGTAGACCACCGCGCCGATGGGTGCCTCGCCGGCATTGGCCGCTTCTCTGGCGAGTTCGATGGCCCGAGCCATCACGGTGCGATCGATCTCGGTCGCGTGCTCGGGGCCCAGCGGCTGAGGCACGCCCCCACCGCTCCCAGCCGAACGCCGCTTGAGGAATCGGCCCAGCACCTACAAGCCCTCGTCGTCGACGTTGCCCTCGCCCGCGTTGCCGGCCAGCTTGTCGGCGGGCAGCACGCGTGCGATGAGCAGGCCAAGCTCGTACAGCGTGTAGAGCGGCACCGCCAGGGCGAACATCGAGATCGGGTCGGCCGGCGTCAGCAGCGCGCCCAGCACCGCGGCGACCAGCACGGCGTACTTGCGGTGCTTGCCCATCGCCCTGGGGTCGATCAATCCCGTCCAGCACAGCAGAAGCACGACGACGGGCGTCTGGAACGCGACGGCCATCGCGAGGGTCAACTGGAACAGCAGCTTAATGTACTCGGCCACGCGGAACTGCTGGCTGAGCCCGGCCGTCAGCGCGAGGGGCACGCCCAGGATGCGGACCTTGGGCGGCCGTTCATCGTCTTGGATGACCTCCTCAGGGTCGGCCACCTCGACGGCTGGGAGCTGGCCCACGGCGATGCGCATCTCCTGCAGGCGGGTGTTGATCCACATCTGGCCCGGTTGCGGGCTTGGCGGATCGCCGTGCAACGACGGGACCTCAGGGAACACCATCGCCGGCGGGGGCTGGGCGGTGCCGGGATTAGGACCGCCCAGGGCCTGGCCGAAGCCGATGAAGAACGCCAGCACGAGCGGCATCATCACGAAGTACAGGAATGCGACCGACGCGACGGTGAGCCCCACGCTCATCGGTGCCAGCACGTACACGAACCGCCGCTCGGCCGCGTAGAGACCAGGGGCCGCGAACCGCCAAGCCTGGTAGATCAGCCAGGGCAGCCCCACGATGACCGCGACCGCGATGGACACGCGCAGGTAGGCCCCGAAGGTCTCCATTGGCCCGGTGACCTGCACCACAGGGGGCAGCCCCCGGCCCTTGAGGGCCTCGCGCAGGGGTACCAGCATGAGGTCGATGATCTGGCGGCCGAAGACCAGCGAGAGGATCAGGATCGGGGCCAGCCCAAAAAACGCGATGATTAGCCGGCGGCGGAGGTCCTCAATGTGATCGCCCAGCGGCATGGAAAGGCCGCCCTCGGCCGACCAAGGCGAGGTTCCCCGTTGGCTGGCTGGGCGGTTGGCGGGCGGATTCGGCAATGGGTTCGCTTCCTGATCGGTACGCGGAGTGAACCCGCCGGCCCGAGAATCCGAAGTATAACGGCATGGGCGGACCCCAGGGCACTTGCGAATCCATGCTCGGGGCCGCTTCGTGGCGGGTGGGCCGCAGCCGCGCATCTCGTGGTGTCGAGGAGGGAGACGGAGTGAGAGCCCCGGAGCGAAAACACGGATGAAAGCCAAGCCCCCCAGCACGGCGTCGGTGGATCGATACCGGGTCGACCCTGCGCTGGTGGTGCGCGCGACCGAGGGCCACTCCGAGGCCGTCCAGCAGCTCTGGCAGAGCCATCGCCGCTGGGTCGCCGCCATCGTGCTGGCCCACATGCCGCGCGAGGCCGACCTGGACGACCTGCTCCAAGACATCGCCGCGACGTTCGTGCGTAGCGTCCGGGAGCTTCGCACACCGGGCGCGTTGCGTCCCTGGCTCCGCACGGTGGCCATCAACGCCGCCCGGGCCGAGGGCCGCAAGAAGACGCGCCGCCGCAACGCCCTGGAGAGCCAAGCGGCCACCGACCCCGGCACGTTCCAGCGTGACGAAACGCCCGACCTGACCGCTGCGGCGCCCGAGAGCGCTGATGAGGCGCACTGGCTGCTCGACCTGATCTCGCAGATGCCCGAGAGCTACCGCGAGCCACTGGTGCTGCGGTGCGTGCGGGGCATGAACTACAAGGCCATCAGCGAATTGACCGGCCTGCCCGAGACGACCATCGAGACGAGGATCGCCCGCGGCCGCCGCATGCTCCGAGAACGCGTCGCAATGGAACGGGATCGCAAGACGGACGCCGCTAGCGCATCCAAGAACAGAGTCAGGAATTCGGGGGCAAACGGAGAAGTGGACGAATGAGCCCGATGGATCACGACAACTTCGATTCTGGAACTCGCGAGCCGCTCGACCGCGACCTGCTCATCAGCCGCGTCGTTGACGACGCCGCCACGGCCGAAGACTGGCAGCAGCTCCGAGCCCTGGCCGAGTACGACCCCAGCGTGTGGCGTGAGTTGTTCGAGGCCCAACACGCCCAGGCGGAGTTGTCGCAGGCCGTGCAGCAGGCGATCGCGATCGCCGACGGCGTCGACGCGCCCGTGGACGACATGGGCGGCATGAGCCTGCGGTTTCGGTTTCGCCAGGCGGCGACCTGGGCCGGTTGGGCCGTGGCCGCGACCGTGGCGGTTGTCTGGGTGGCGCCGCAATTGATGGGCACGCCCACGTCGGCGCCGGGCTCGAACCTCGCGGGCGTGGGTCCGCTGGTCACGCTCGATGGTCCCAGCAGCACCCAGCTCGACGGTAACATGTTCGAGGCCGCCCCCGACAATCCCAACATCGGACGAGGCACCCTGGCCAACGAGCGCTCGTTCGGCGGCGACCAGTTCCGCCAGGCATCGACCGGGTCCACCACCGGCACCGAGCAACTCGCCGAGATGCCCGACCGCGTGCTCCTCGAGGTCCGGCCGCTGGCGAACGGGCAAGTCGAGCTGATTTATGTTCGCCGGCTCATCGAGAAGTCCGTCATCAACGAGGGCGACCTGTACCAGGTCAAGCCCGATGACGCCGGCATCAACCGAACGGTCCCATATCGGCAGCGTCGGCCCTCGTCGGGTCCGATCTGATTCGCAGCAGGTTCCAAAACCCCGCGGCCACAGTGGTGGGATGACTATCAGAAGGCCGCTTAACGAGTTCGAGCGCGACGGGTCCGCCCACGGCCCGCGTCAACATCTGAAGCATCGGGTGCCCAACACCATTCGGTATGGACCCGGTCGGCACGGATAGGAGGCTCAAGTCATGATCCGCAGCAGCAACACCACCATCGATCGCATCATGCGTGTCGGGCTGGCCACGCCCGCCCTGGCGCTCACCATCGTGGCCGGCGCGGCCGTCGCCCAGCAGGGCGGGTCGAGCGGCACCTACGAAGTTATTGTCGAGACCGAGCCCCAGGACAAGGCCGATGCGCCCCGTGCCCGCGTGGCGTCTCGGCAAGCCGCCCAGCAAAGCCAGGTCGTGGTCGAGGTCCAGAAAGAGGCCGATGGCAACAACATCTGGGTCCGCCGCGTGAACGATGATCCCATCGTGGTCAAGCTCAACGGCAAGGAACTCAAGAAGCACCAATACACGTTCAAGAATGGCGTGGTCACCATCAACACGGACGGCAACAGGTTTGAGCTCAGGATGCCCCAGCAGTTGATCGCGGAGGCCGGAGATGGGCCGCTCGCCGGCCGCATTCGGCTGGTGGAGCCACCCGCGATTAGCCAACTCCGTGGCAACGTCGCTGGTGGTTGGGCCCAGGAGCGAGCCCCGGAAGCCGTCCAGTCCCAACCCAAGGTCATGCTGGGTGTCGTGATGGGTGAGCCCGAAGCCACAACGGTCGAGCATCTGGGCCTGCACGCCAAAAAAGCCGTCCTGCTCGAGCGTGTCGTCGACGGGCTGCCCGCCGACAAGGCCGGGCTCCAGGATAAAGACATCATCATCGGCTTCGGCGAGAAGGCCGAGCCCCGTTCGGCGGACGAGATCCGCAAGGTGCTCGCCAAAGCCGAGCCTGGCACGGTGGTGAAGGTCAAGGTCATCCGCAAGGGCCATCCGAAGACCTTCGACCTGAAGCTCGAAGCGTTCAACGCGCAGGCCCTGGGGCGTGCGCCCGCTTCGGGTGGTGGCGTGGGCCAGCTCCGCCTGGCACCACAAGGGGACGCGGCGGCAGGACAAGGGCCGTGGGGCAACTTCCAATTCGAGCGCGACGCCCAGCATTCTCACATGGAGCAGGCCGAGAAGGCCATGAAGGAAGCCGCCGAGATGCTCGCCCGGATGGAAGGCGAGATCGATCGCGAGGCGACCGATGCCTACAAGCAGGCCTCCAAGGCCATCGAGAAGGCCATCGCGGCCATGCGTGAGGGCGAGCAGTTCGGCCTCGAGATCGAGGACATGCGGCGGATGCAGGAACAGGCCGTCGCCCGCCTGCGTGGCGATATGGCTGCCCGTGATAACGACCAGCGCTTCTGGGCCGACCGGGGTGACGGTGGCGAGGGCTTTGCCCTGAGGTTCCCCGGCCAGGACGACGGCGACAACGAGTGGGCCGAGCGTCTGGAGGAACTCGAGGATCGTCTGGACAACCTCGAGGACACGTTCGATCGGGCCATCGACCGCCTGGAAGACCGGACCGAGGCCATGATCGAGCGGCTCATGGAGCGGCTCGAGCGGGCTCTGGATGACCGCGGCGACGGCCGACGCGGCCGCTAAGGAGCCCACCCGCTCCGAACCAGCCTTTTGAAGATTTTTCTTCTTGGGGCTGCAACCCGGGCTGTTCGAAACGGAACAAACTCGGGAGTAAACCTCACACGACAGGGCCGGCCGGGGAGACGACCCGTTCCCGAGCCACCAACCCTGTTTACGAACTCCCCTACGCCGGGCCTTGGATCGGGCAGGATCCAGGCCCGGCGGTCCTATTGGGCCCCGCAGAAATTCGATACTGAGGGTTCCTCGATGGCCGGGCTTCGGTCTGGCTGGGATCAATTTGACGCCATCCACCTCGCAACCGCACCATCTGGGTGCCCGGTCTTGCCGTGGACTGCAAGGTCGCACGCCTTGGTACGACTCACACGTGGCATGAGCCGCGAGGCTCGTCAAGCGAATAGTCCATGCCGTGGCCCGGTTGAGCACCGCTCGGCCTCACCACCATACCCGCCAACCCACTGAACCGAAAGAACCAACATGCTGCAAGCAGTGACGATCACCGTAGCGCTGGCCACCACTGCCCTGGCCCAGGATATCGACCCCAGGGGCATCTATCACAACGCGTTCTCCGGGAGTTTCAGCGGCACCGAGTGGTTTCAGGTCATCCCCATCCCAGGCACGGACCGCTATCAGGTCGCCGATATCTTCGCTGGCGGGTTCAACGCGACCATCGACGTGAGCGGGGCTGTTGTGCTCGACGGCGGCTTGGGAACAGGCTCGTTCAGCACAGCGGACGACTGGATCATCCGCCCGCGGCTGGGCGGCACTCCGTTCGTGTTCGACAACATTCGGGCACCCGACACCAGCGTCGACTTCCCGCTCGAGTTGGAGTCGGCCGCGCCCGCCAACGAGATCCTTGGTGGCACGTATCGCAGCCTAACCGAATCTCTCAATGCGCGCACTGGGCTGCGCATCGGTGGTGGTGTCGAGAACGTCACCGTTACCGCCGATGGCCAGACGTTTCGCATCACCGATCCCGGCGGCTTGTTCTTCCAGGGCACCTTCGAAAGCCCGCTCGATATCGGATTCCGAGTTGTGACGCCCACGCCATCAAACCCGCGGTACCGCACATTCTCGGGGTCGTCGATCAACTTCGCCCAAAACATGCTGGGCCGGGTGACGATCGAAGATGTGAACACCTGGAGCGCCATCATCCTGCTCCAGTCTCGGACCCCGTTGGGTTCTCAGACGCAGTCGGCCTTTCGGTTCACGGCCACACGAGTGGCTCCACTGCCCGTGGGCGATCTCAACGGCGATCGGGCCCTCGGCCTGGCCGACCGCGACCTGATGCTCGCCCAACTTGGCCTTGACAGCTTGGACGACGCCTTCAACGTGGCGGCCGATCTGGACGGCAACGGTGCAATCACCACGGGCGACGCTCGGACGTTGTACGACCTCCTCGGCCTGTGCTTCGTCGACCTTGACGGTGACGGAAGCCTGACGATCTTCGATTTTCTGGCCTTCCAGAACGCGTTTGACGATGGAAACCCCGTGGCCGACTTCGATGGCGATGGCGCGTTGACCATCTTCGATTTTCTGGCGTTCCAGAACGAATTCGACATCGGCTGCCCCTAGCGCCCCGGGCGTAGCATCCGCGGTCACGGAGGGCCCCAAATGACAGACAAGCAGCACACCACCACCCCGGCCGACATCGCCTTTGCCCAGGACGCCTACAAGCGGCTCAAGGGCGAGATCCACAAGGTCATCGTGGGCCAGGACGAGGTCGTCGACCAGATGCTGCTGGCGATGTTCGCACGGGGGCATGCCCTTGTCGTGGGCGTGCCGGGGCTGGCCAAGACGCTGCTGATCTCCACGATCGCCCGTACGCTGAGCCTGGACTTCAGCCGCATCCAGTTCACGCCCGACCTGATGCCCAGCGACATCACCGGCACCGAGGTCATCGAGGAGAACCGGGCCACGGGCCACCGCGAGTTGCGGTTCGTCCAGGGGCCGATCTTCGCGAACGTGGTCTTGGCCGACGAGATCAACCGCACACCGCCCAAGACCCAGGCCGCCCTACTCGAGGCCATGCAGGAGCGCCAGGTGACGATGGGCGGCATGAAGCACGACCTGCCCAAGCCCTTCTTCGTGCTGGCCACGCAGAACCCCATCGAGCAGGAGGGCACGTACCCCTTGCCCGAGGCCCAGCTCGACCGCTTCATGTTCCAGATCCGCATCGCCTACCCGAGCCTCGAGGAAGAGACCGAGATCATCCGCCGCGCGAGCGAGAAGAGCGCCGTGCAGCTCGACGCCGTGCTGAGCGGCGACGACATGGACAGGGTCAGCAAGATGGTCGAGCACCACCCGGTGACCGAGCACGTGATCGCCTACGCCCTGCGGCTGGTCCGCGCCACGCGCATCAACGAGCCCATGGACAACCAGGGCGAGCGGCCCAGGTTGGTCAGCGAGTACCTATCATGGGGTGCCGGCCCGCGAGCGAGCGAATATCTCGTGCTGGCCGCCCGCGCCAAGGCGTTGCTGAGCGGCGACGCGATGGCCACGGTCGAGCACGTCAAGGCGGTCGCCCGCCCCGTGCTGCGGCATCGCATCCTGACCAACTTCAACGCCGAGGCCGACCGAGTCACCACTGATGCGATCGTCGACGACCTGATCGAGAACACGCCGATCGACGGCATGAGCGCGAGCGACCGCAAGCAGGTCGACGCGGTGATGCGATAATCCGCTCCTAGATCAGCGTTCGCCGCGGACGTGCTCCAGCAGCGTGCGGCGTTGCTCGGGCGTCAGTTCGGCGGCCACTTCGAGGAACACAGCCAGACGCGACTTGTCGTCGTCCCGGGCTTCCTTGTTCAACAGCGTCTTTTCGCCGTACTGCTGGATGATCTGGCGCACCTTGCCCTCCTGCTCGGGCGAGAGGGTGAGCATCGCGATGAGTTCCTCGACACGCTGGCCCTGCTGGACGATGGTGCGCTCGTAGGCACCCTTCACCTCGGCACCGAGCCCCACGAGCATCTCGATCGCCCGCGCCCGCAGGCGGAGCCCACGCTCGCCCATACCCGCTTGCTCGGCCTGGAGCAGTGCCACACGGTCTTCGATGGCCGCCTCGAGGTACTCGCGTTCGAGACGCTGGTGCTCGGTCGCCGCATCTGTCGGCAGGTGGCGGCGGATGCGATCGCCCAGTTGGCCCTTGCGCGCGATCGGTGCCATAGCCCGACGAAGCACGGCGATGGCCTCGGCCCGATCAGAGTCGTTGCCGCCGTTCGAGAGCTTGATGAGCACGTCGAGCCGATCGATGACGAGGTCGTCGAGCGCCGTGCGACGCTCGGCGAGGATGGCCTCGATGGCCTGGCTCGGGGCTTCCTCAATGGTGAACTTCTCTCGCACGAGGTCGAGCGCCGCCTCGGCGGGATGGTGCTCTAGCCGCTGGAACTCACCTGAGAAGTCGCGGCGCACGAGCGTGGCCTGTTCGGCATTGGCCTCCACCGTCGGGCCGGAGAGCAGCGGAGCCTCGTCCTCCTCCTGCTGCATGGCAAGGCTGGGGCACGCGGCCATGAGCACGGCGGCGAAGGCGAGCGATGTGGGCGTGCGATTGGCGAATCGGCCGGGTTGGAACGGCATGGCAAGAACCCCCTTGGAATGTGGAGGGGCGCGACGCCCCACCACCGCCTTAATGGGATGCGCGAGCGTCGGATTTCTGGCCCGCTGCACGCTCAACGCCGCAAGGAATGATCCCATTGCAGACGGGCGAAAGCCGTTCCGGGTTCTACAATCGGGAACACCCGGGGAGCACAAGGAGCCGCCGATGTCGCAAACCGCCCAACCCGTTGCAGCAAACCCTGTTGACACGAAGACCGCCACCAGGCGCCCGCTGAAATTCGACAACTTTGAAGAGATCGCCGCCGATCTGGATCAGATCGAGGCCGCAATGGACGCGGGCACGCTGATCACGAGCGGCAATTGGACCGCCGGCCAGAACTTCGAGCACATGGCCAAGTTCCTGGGCTTCGCGCTGGACGGATTTCCGAGCATGGCCCCGCTTCCGGTGCGCTGGATGGCCCAGCTGATGTTCAAGAACAAAGCCATCCGCACCGACGAGCCCATCCCCGCCGGCTTCAAGCTGCCCAAGGCGGCATCGTACCTGATCCCGAGCGACGACATCACAGACCGCGAGGGCCTCGCGCTGCTGCGCAAGAACGTGCAGCGCGTGATCGATGCCGAGAAGATGACCCACCTGAGCCCGATCTTCGGCAAGCTCACGCACGAAGACTGGCTCCGGATCCAACGCAAGCACATGGCGTTGCACCTGTCGTTCCTGCATCCCAACGGACAACATGGGAGCTGAGCAGCCCAATCGCAGAACAACTGGGGGAGTGTACATGGGGTCAACAGCATCGACCGCGCTGGAGTATGGCGCGCCCACCGAAGCGGACATGCCCCAAGTGGGCGTCGTGCTATCTCGCGCCTTCGAGCCAACGCCCGATGGCGCCATCACCTGGGTACGAGAGGGAATCGGCGTTGAGAACGCCCGCGTGTTGCGCGAGAATGGGACGGTGGTTGCCACGTCGATGCGCGCGCCGATGGGCACCTGGCTGGGCGGACGCATCGTGCCGCAGGTGGGCATCGCGGGTGTGGCCGTCCCGCCCGAAGCGCGAGGAAGGGGTTTGGCCCGAGAGATCATGCGCCGGTGCGTGCTCGAGATGGCCGAGCTCGGTGAACCCATCAGCACGCTGTACTCGGCGATGCATCCGCTCTACCGGAGCGTGGGCTATGAGACGGCCGGGCAGTTGTTCAGCGCCCGCGTGCCGGCGGGCATGATCCTGAGTGGCGACCGCGGGGCCGATTGGCGACCGTTCGTCCAGAGCGATCTGCCTGGCGTGAAAAACTGCGCGAGCCAGCGCGCACGCCACGTCTCGGGGGCGTTGGATCGCGGGCCGTACTTGTGGAATAGGGTTTTCAAGCCCAAGGCCGGGCCGGCCGAAGCGTTCGTTGCGGAGGATGCGTCGGGACAGATCGAGGCATATTGCGTGTATCGCGTGACCGACCGCACCGATGGACCGACCGCGGGCAACGCCCGCGGCAAGCTGATGGATCTGGTCGACTTCGGCTACCTCAACGGCCAGGGGCTCGATCGCCTGATGGGCTTCCTTCGCGGGTTCTCATCGGTCGTCGGCGAGATCGACCTGGCCGACCATCCCGGCTCTCCCATGCTCAGCCGCCTGCCCGATCGTCGATTCGCCATGAGCATCCATGATCCGTGGATGCTCCGCGTCGTGAACGTCGCCGGGGCGCTCGAGGCCCGGGGGTACGCCGAGGCGCTGGCGTGCGAGTTCGTTCTACGCATCCGCGATCCTCTTCTGGGAGCCAACAACACGCCGCTGCACGTCAGCATCGGGGCAGGTACGGCAGAGACGCGACCGGCCAATGGTGCCGAAGCAGAACACGCGATCGACTTGGATATCCGCCACTTGGGCCCCATTCTGACCGGCATGCAAAGCGCTACACAGCTCGCATCGCTCAGGCTTGTTCGCGGGGCAAAAGCCGAGACGGCCAAGCTCGACGCCGCGTTCGCCTGCACGGGCGAGCCCTGCATGTTCGACTTCTTCTGACAAAATAAAAGGGCGTCGCGACCCGGGGTTGGCGGGTCGCGACGCGTGGGAGGGGCTTGTCGCGATGGTCGTGAGCCTTCGCGAAAGCCGGGGGATCGGGATGTCTCCGCTGGCGTGCTCAGCAGCCGGCGGCGAACTCGTTCTGGAAGCGGAGGAAGTCGAAGATGGTCAGGATGCCGTCGCCGTCAAGGTCGGCGCACCGGCTGCCCGCATCGAAGGCGTTCTGGAAAGCCAGGAAGTCGAAGATGGTCAGGCTGCCATCGCCGTCGAAGTCGGCCCGGCAGGCGCCGAAGTCGCACGGCGTGGAATCCAGACGCAAGGCCGCACCACCACCATCGAAGGGCGAGTCGATCACGGTGATCTCCACGCGGTAGCGGCCCGGGGCCAGTTCGGCCGAACCGCTGGAGAACCGGCGACTGGCGTAGGCGGCATCGTAATCGCCACCGATGGAATCGCCATCGACGGGAACGGTCGTGTTGAAGGCGGCCACCTGCGTCGCACCACGGAAGACGCGAACACGGAAGCGGTCGCCCGACAGGAACGCGTCGGTCACCTTCAGCAGGCCGCAGTTCACGCCCACGGCGATGTTCTGGTTCACAACGTCGCCCACGCCACCGAAGCTGAACGGACGCCACGGCAGGCAGCCGCTCTCGACACCCGAGCTGAGGAACTCGCCCACGGCGAAGCCGCCGGCGTTGCCGTCGGTGTTCACCACACGCACCGAGGTGATGTGGCCACCGGCGGGGGCGCTGAAGCCAAAGCCCTTGGCGCCCGAGTCGCCGACAATGTTGGTGTTGAACGCCACGCTCGAACCAGCGGCATCGCGGCCGGTGATCTCGAAGCTGAAATCGGCGAACTGGTTGGGCTCGACGTACAGGATGAACGCGCCGACCTCGCCGGGGTCGAAGCTCATTGTCACGGCGTCCTCGCCGCTAGTCGAATACACCGGACCGGTGTACCCGTGGCTCCAGGTGGCCCATCCGTCGCCGATGCGGCGGAGGCTCATGTCAATGCTGAAATCGACGGTGCGGCCACCACCAACGTTGGCGGAGGTCACGTCGCTGAAGGTCGCTCGCCCGTCGCTGCCGGCCGACATGCTGTAGCCGTCCAGGGTCGCTGGCGGCGCGGCGGTGCCCAGGTCGGTTCCGGTGACCTGGGCCTGGCTGGCGGCGGTGGCGAGCAGCACGGCCGCGGCGGCGGCGTACTTCGAGGCTGTTTTAGTCATGGTCTTGATCACGATTCGGTCTCCTCAATCTCGTTCCATTGATCCGTCCGTCGGGGCCCATCGGTACATCCGATGCGGTCCACCCGACTTGATCCGGCTCACTGCCGGTAGGCCGTGAGCGGAAGGCCGCCGCCTCGCTCACGCCAATCCTGAGAATCTCTGGCACGAAATTGCTCTTTCCCGGTCCGGTCCCACTATGTCGCCGGCACGACACCCCCTGAATGCACACAAAGCCATGCTCTCCGTGCAGATTGCAGGGATGCGATGGACCTGTCAAGGGCAATTTCACCCAATCGGCACGTTTTTGCGTCGCCCCTGCGACATCACGAATGGGTCGTGTCGGGGTCTACGACAACACGCCGTGCCGGCGGAGCGAACCCGTGAGGACTTCCCGCGCCTCGGTATCGCTGGGCAAGAGCACGTACCCGATTCCTCGGGCGCTCGCGAGCCGGGCCAGCCGCTCGTTGTGGGCGTCCAGCCTGCGGCGATAGTCGGCCACGAGCGGGGGCGTGATGGTCACTTCGGCCGTCCGCCCGCTCTCCACGTCGGTCAGCATCACGTCGCCCAGCAGGCCGGCGTCGGCTTCCGCTTTCGGGTCGAGTTCGCCGGGCGAGAGCACCTGCGCGAGGATGGTGTCGAAGCCGCCGCCCTGGGAAAACGCCATCGCGTTGAGTGCGGGCGTCAGGTCCTCCTCGGTCAGGAAGTCGCTCAGCACGACCAGCACACCCTTGCCCACGCGGGCCCTGGCCATACGGAGCAACGCCGGCACGAGCTCGGGGCGGTTCGTGCCCGTAACCCCACTCTCGGGCGCGGCCTGCCGGTACACGAACTCCAGCAACCGGTTCACGCCCGACCGCCCGCGCACCGGCGGCATCCGAAGCACGCTGGGCTTGCCGGGCACGCCCAACGCCCACACGCTCACTCGGTCCTGGTTGCTTAATCCCACATACGCGATCGCCACCGCCAGCCGCCGGGCTAGCTCCAGCTTGGGCGGCCGGCCCGCCTCCATCGACCGCGAGCAATCGATCGCCACATGCAAGGCCAGGTCTTCTTCTTCCAGGAAGAGCTTCAGGAAGAGCTTCTCGAGCCGGGCGTACACGTTCCAGTCGATGTGCCGCAGGTCGTCGCCTCGCACGTACTCGCGGAAGTCGTCGAACTCGACGCTCTGGCCGCGCTTCTTGCTGCGCCGCTCGCCGGGCAGCTTGCCGGCGAAGATCTTGCGGGAGCGCAGCCGCATGCGCCCCAGCACGTCGAGCAGGTCGGGGCCCAGGGCCTCCTCGAGCGTCTTGGGGTTGGGCTGTCGGTCGGGGGTGTAGATCATCCGTGCTTTCCTCTCTTGATAGTAGAGGCGGCGGTCGGTCAACAATGGCGCATGGACCACATCCCCATCGTGCTCGCCCAGGGCGACAGCGGCTCCTCTATCGCCTGGCTTCCTATCGGCTACCTGCTGCTCGAGTGGGCCATCCGCCTGGTCCTCGCCCCCATCATCATCCGCAAGCACAGCGCGGGCGAGGCCATGGCCTGGCTCGCCCTCGCCCTGTTCCAGCCGATTCCCGGAGCCATCCTCTACGCCGGCTTCGGCCGCCAGCTCCTCGGTCGCAAGCGGGTGAAGGCCAACCAGCGGGCCGCGAAGCTTGTCGAGACCGTCGAGCGCCTCAACGCCCTGGAAGAACACAGCGCCCCGAGCGACGCCATCGACCCGCCCTACCGCGACCTCTTCCGCCTGGCCACCATGGTCGGCGGCACGCGGCCACTGCAAGGCAACGCCGGCGAGGTCATCGACAGCGGCCATTACATCGATCGGCTGATCCGCGATATCGACGAAGCGCAGCACCACGTCCACCTGCTCACCTATATCTACCGCGACGATGCCACCGGACGGAAGGTCGCCGAAGCACTCGGCCGGGCGGCCAAGCGCGGCGTCGCCTGCCGCGTGCTGGCCGACGGCTCGGGCTCGGCCGACTTCTTCGGCACGCTGGCACCCGAGATGCGCGAGCACGGCATCGAGGTCCGTGACGCCCTGCCCAGCAGGTTCTTTCGCCGGACGCTCGCGCGCATCGACGTGCGCAACCACCGCAAGCTCGTTGTCATCGACGGCACCATCGCCCACACCGGCAGCCAGAACATCTGCGACCTCGACTACGGCTACGGCCACTACGGCCGGTGGATCGACCTGACCGCCCGCCTGACCGGGCCGATGGTGATGCAACTCCAATTGCTGTTCTTCGAGGACTGGGTCGCCGAGACCGGCCAGATGCCCGACGACCTGCCCGAGAGCGAAGCCCAGCTCTTCCCCACCCCCGAGCACACCGGCCCGATCGTCGCGCAAGCGATTCCCAGCGGCCCGGGCCGGCGCGAGGAGGCCTTCCGCGACGTGATCCTGAGCGCCATCAACGAGGCCAACGAGCGCATCGTCATGGTCACACCCTACCTCATCCCCGACCCGCCCACTCAGCTCGCCCTGCGTCTGCGCGCCGTCGCGGGCGTCCAGGTCGACATCATCATCCCCGAGAAAACAAACTCGTTCCTCGTCAACGCCGCGGCCAAGAGCGTGCTCGAGGACCTGCTCGACGCCGGCGCCAACGTCCACCTGCACCAGAAGGGTTTATTGCACGCCAAGGCCCTGACCATCGACGACAGCCTCACCGTCTTCGGCTCGGGCAACTTCGACCGCCGCAGCTTCCGCCTGAACTACGAGCTGAACCTGCTCGCCCACGGCAAAGACGTCACCCTCGCCATGCGCGATCGGCTGGAGCAATACCTCGACGACTGCCGCCCCCTGCACGCCGACGAGCTGGCGGGCAGGCCGTGGATCCAGAAGCTGGCGGACGACACGGCGAAGCTGGTGTCGCCGCTCTTGTGAACTGTGGTTTCTGGTTGTTCGCCGCTCGGCGGGGCGGAAGACCGCCGCGCCAGCGCTCGCCCAACTTGGGTGTTCTTGGGCGCTCGCGTTGCTCGCTTGCGGCCTATGGGCCGGGCGGCTCAGCCGCCGCGCCGGGGACATGCGCGGAAGACCGCGGATGCCCCGTCGCGAAGGGCCTTGTGCTTGATCGTGCCCTTGGCTCTTGACGCCGAAGCATCCGCCGAGCGAGTCTTCGAGCGATAGCGCATGCGAGAGGCGCGGCCGCTGAGCGGCCCGGGCGATAGCCCGCCTCCAGAACAATGGCAAACGGGAGGCAGACCCTCCGGCCTACCTCCCTTCAAGTACTTCACACTACAGCTCCTTCCAGAGCTGCTACCTCGCCGCAGGAGGGCTCCGCCCCCCTCAGCCAGGCAACTCGCGAAACTTCAGGCCACGCGCATCAGCGGGCCGCCCTGGCTGCCCTGGCTGCCGAAGCTGGCGGTGCTGGTCAGGCTCCACGGGCTCTCGCCGGTGCTGATGCGGGCGCGCACCTGGTAGTTGACCGCCAGCACGCCCACGGGCACCGCCTCGTCGACGAAGCGCTTCTCGCCCAAAATCGCGATGGTGCCCCACGGGCCCGCGGGCGCGTCGAGCGGCAGCACCTGGCGCTGCACCTCGTAGACCGCGCCGCCGCCACTGGTCACTTCCCACGAGAACACGACCGCGCCGTTGTCGATGAGTTGCACGGGCTGCACGCTGGGCTGGGGCGGGGCCTGGCGTGGGCTGGGGTCCTTGGGCGGGTCGATGGCGGCCCGGGCCCACACGTCGGGGTCCTCGGTGTTGCGGGCGTAGCCGTCGATGGTGGTGATCAGGCTGCCCAGCTGGCGGACCACCTCGGCCAGGGCGGTGTCCTTTTCTAAGGTCGCCGTTTTCGCGGCGCTCAGGGCCGTGCCCTGTAAGGCCAGCTTCGATTCCACGTCGCCGACGGCCGTATTAAAGGTGTCGGCCTGGAGCTGCGAGATCCCGATGTCGGGCACGCCCGATTGTCCGCCGGTCCAGATGTCCGCGTGTGTGCGGGCCCAATCGACGAGTTCGGCTTGCCGGGTTGGGTACCGGCGTGATGGTGTAGTCATACGACACACTCCGTTCCTGGCGGCCGCGGGCACCGAGTCAGAAGGGCCCCAAACCGCGTGTCCACCCGGCGGCCGCCCCGGCATCCGTTGCCAGGGCCGAAAACCCGCCGGTCCATTAACTTCGGGACTATCCGAGAGCGACTTTATTGGAATCTTGAACTCCTGACGCGAAGTTCGTTACAGATGACATAAATGCTGATAGAACAGCCACTTACAGCGTGACGACCATGTGGCCGAGGCTGGGCTCAGCGACTATCCAGGCCATGACTTGCAACCGTTCCGTTTCACTGATCTAATAGTCGGTCGGGCATTCTGATTACTGAATCAGCCTATTCCAATCCAGGAGCAGTCAATGTCACAAAGAACTTGGGCGGCGATGTGGTCTGTACTAGTATTGTTGTCCGCCATCGTTCAGGCGCAAGCAGCGGACGCGTTGTGCGCTAGCTGCCCGTCGGCGGGCGACCCACTGATCTTCTACGTCGATGATGGCGCACCTCCCTTCAATCCGAATCTAACCTGGTTGTACTATGCCAACGACATCACCAAGCCCGTGCCACAGATCGGTGATGCACGCGACCTGATCCGGAACTTCCGGAGCCTCTGCGGCGAGACTGGAGAGGACCTCGATCGCAATGTGGTCGTGTACATTCGTGAAGGTACGTACGCGCCCGACACCAACAACATGGGTTTTCCGATCCCGCTCCGATTTGAGAGTCAGGACTCGGGCAGCGGCATGAAGGGTACGACGATTACGTACAAGGCGTACGACCTCGGGCCATCCGGGGCCGAGGGCGTCCTCGTTAGTGGTGGAATTGTCTTGGACGGTTGGACAACGCTGTCTCCGGCGGGCGGTGACCGCTGGTGGACGCGAAAGCTACCGAATGGCTGGGCGACCGTCGATTACCTTGATCCAACAAAGCCAAGGGACCTCTATGTGAACAATGCTCGTGCGACAAGGGCGCGCGAGCCGGATGTGTCGGATTCGCCGTCCACCCAAGGGTTTGCACGCGTTACGGCTCCAATCTTCAACGTACCGCACACCGGAGTAACCAACAACGTTAACAAGACAGCCAACGAGTACGCCCTTGACGTTGACTACCTGTTCCCCGCGAACGCCGGCACCGCTGCCCGCGGCTACACGCCCGATCGCGGCATCGAATGCGTGATGCGCAACCAGGGAGCATGGGCGTCGCATCGGCAGTACGTCCGAGAGATCTTGCCGGAGCATACGGCGTCGGGGCGGACCTACGTCCGGTTGCACGACATGATCGGCGTTCAAGACGAAGAGGGCACCAGTGACAGAGCCTTAGGCCAGCACGTGTACAACGACGATCCCGATTCGTGCGGTTACGCGACCGAGATCTACCTCGAGAACGCTAAGGAGTTCATGGACGAGCCGTACGAATGGTGGTTCAATCCTGGCGACAGTGGTGACATTGATCCCTCGTACGCCGACGATCGCATGTGGGTGATCCTGCCTGCCGATCAGGTCCCGCCGTATGCATCACCGCCTCCTCCGCTGAACCCAGGGGATCCTCCGCCGGCCATAACCGCCGAGATTGTTGTGCCATATGCCTCTGAGCTGTTCCAGTTCCATGGATGCTCGAACATCAAACTGGAGCTACTGAACTTTGCCCACACCAACCAAGACTTGCCGGGGCCAATTCCTTACAGCCAAGTAGCGTTCGGTAGCCGTGTGACGAAGGTGATCGATCTGGGAGGAGGCTCGTACACCTTTGAGGTAGTATCAAAGCCCAACCCACCCGACCCGGCCATCGAAGGTGACCTTGACTACCCTAAGCAAGGTTGGTCGGAGACCATGCGTGGATTGCCGTTCTACGCCGCGGGTACCAGTAAGTGCAAGATCGCCGACCAGAATTCCATCGACAACCTGGAGGAAGTCAATCGGTACCGGTTGGTGCCAGCCGTGCGCATTACGGGTGGTACGGACGTCACGGTGAAGCAGTGTCGAGTCGCGCACACCGGATCGACCGGCATCCTGATCGAGAATGGCCACGGGCACACCATCGAAAATAACGAGTTCTTCGACATCGGTGGGTCTGCCGTCGTCATCTGTCGCGCTAACCTGAGAACGCACAATTGCGGGACAACGGGGTCCATGTTTGACGGCATTACCGCCGTTCCCACGAGCTTCACCGTGTCGCACAATTACATCTACGACACGGGTCGAACTTACCTCTCCAGCCCCGCGATCTTCTCGGGGTGGACCGCAACGAATACAGTGCCGCCGGTGACGTTCTCTCAGATCTCACTCAACTACATCATGAACACGCCGTCCGAAGCGATTTTCTCGGGTTTCGGCCCGGACGATTCACAGTTGCGTGCCCAGACGCGGCACCTCGACATCAAAGACAACATCGTTCGCAACGCGAACCAGTTGCTCGACGATATGGCCGGGATCGTCACCATGCGCGATGGCGACGGTAGCGGCGTCATCCGCAACGTGGTGTTCCAAGACTCCGGCAGTACGGGCAACGCGAAGCATGGGTTGTATACGGACGGCAAGAGCGTCTTCGGAATGACTGGGACGCCCATTGGTCCGCCGAGCGGATGGACCTACGACCAGAATGTCGTATGGGGCTTCACTCGGCCATTCCACATGAACACGGCTCACACGTGCCCGGAGCACAACAACTGGACGGATAATTTTATCGAGAATTCAGACGCGAGATGGCTCGTCTGCGCCACTTGTAACAATCCACCGACGACTCCGTGTACAGTGACAATTTTGGGTGAATTTGACCGAATCTGCGATAATGGCGGGAGCATTCGCCTGCCATATTTTGATTTTGACTTCTTTCAGAATCGCTACCAAATTTCACCGGGGTTGTCAGATGTGGCCACGCGATCCCCTGCGGCGCAGCTGGTCATTGACGGAGCGGGACCCGGCCCATCGGGTGTCGGGACTCCGGCCGAATTCCTGTACTTGACGTTCGAGTCGCTCATCCATCCGCCGGGGGCAACGAATCGCACGCCCCCGGCCCCATGACACCACGACCTCCAGCGGTGAGGGTGCCCGATTGCCTCAGCGAACTTGATTGACTCCTAGTCAGCCCCCGGCTGCTTCTGGCTCTCCGGGTGCTTCTCGGTGGGCCGTGTGGATCCTGGAGTGCATGCACCGGGGCATTCGAAGACTTGCTGGAGCCTCCCGGGGCATGCACCGAGTAGCTCGGGGCGCTGCGGGATCTCTCCGGTGTGCGCACCGGGGCGTTCGGGGCCTTACGGAAGCCTTCGGGTGCGCGCACCGGAAAGCTTCCGCAGCTGCGAAAGTCGTCCCAAACCGCCCCCTGAGCCCCGTTCCCATATCCGGACGCCAAGGGCTTGCGCGTCGGTGGTCGGGGACGGGGGCCTTCCCCAGAATGGCGACGCTTGCTATCCTCGGGGCATGCGTGAAAACCCCAGCGAACTCCCCGGCGATCGGGCCGGCGGTGGCGACGGCGAAGAACACGAGACCGGGCACGAGGCCAGGGCTGAGACCGGGTACGGGATCGAGCCCGAGGCCGAACGGCCCGTGCCCGCGCCACCCATCCCCGAGCACCTGCGGCCCAGCGCCCCGCCGACGACGCCCTGCGGCCTGCCGAGCGGGCCGGTCCGCGGTGGCGCCCTGTGCGTGAGCTGCGGGTACGAGCTGGCGGGCCTGAGCCCCCACGGCGAGTGCCCCGAGTGCGGCACGCCCATCGCCCGCTCCTTAAAGGGCGACCTGCTGGCCTTCGCCCCGGCCGAGTACCTCGCGAAGCTGCACCGCGGGGCCACCATCGTGGTCGTGACGATCCTGGTGATGGTCGTGTTCGCCGTCCTGAGCTTCGGCGTGGGGATGTACTTCGCGGCGAGCAGCGCAAGCGGCACGGCCCCGGCACTGCTGGAAGGCGTCCTCGGCCTGGGCGGGCTGGCGCTGGGCCTGGTCCTGCTCTACGGCTGGTGGCTGCTGAGCACCCCGATGCCGATGCACGAATCGACGCGGATGGACACCGCCCGGCGCTGGGTGCGCGGGCTGCTCATCGCCAGCGCCGCCCTGACGGCGGCGCAGTTCGTGGTGGGCCTGGCCCTCGGCGCCTCAAGCCCGACGGTCCCGGCGGGCTCGGCGGGCTCGGCGGGCATGGGCGCGGTGGGCATCCTCGTGGTCGCCGGCCTGCTGAGCACCCTCGTGGGCGTGGCGGGCTACGTGGTGCAGATGCTCTACGTCGCCTGGCTGGGCCAGCGCATCCCCGACCAGGACATCCACCGTCGCGGCAAACGCAACGCGTGGCTGGTGCCGCTGCTGGCAACGGTGGGCATGATCATCATCATCGGCCCCCTGATCGCGCTGGTGCTCTACTGGAACCTGGTCGACGCCCTGCGCAAGCAGCTCAAGCACCTCCGTGAGAACCAGGATCGCTTGGCGACACAGCCCGCGTAAGCGCCGCGCGGCAACGCGGTCGCGAGAGATCCGTGTGCCGCTGGCCGGCCTCTGCTCAGCGCACCGGGCGGTTGCCTTGCGGCGTGGGCTCGGGCCGACGCTCGGGGTTGGCCCGGCCGGCGGATCCGCCCGGCTCGGTGCGATCGGCTTCGACGTCCTGACGGGACCGCAGCGCCGCCTCGGCGTCCAGGCGGGCGGCCTCGGCTCGCAGCTCGGCCGCGCGGGCCTCGAGCATGGCCGTGCGCTCGCGTGCGACATTGGCCTGCGCGCGGTAGTGCAACTCGCGCTGGTCGGCGAACAGCGGGTGCCAGGCCGACTCGCCGGTCTCCAGCAGCTTCTGGTGCTCCTCGTTCTGCTTGGCCACCGCGTGCAGCGAGCCCTTGATGGTGTAGGTGAAGGCGTAGTCGTTGGCGTGGGCCAGCACCGATTGCACCGCGTGCTTGCCGGGCTGGGCGTTCTTGATCTCAGCGAACATCCGGGCCCGCACTGCCTGGCGGTACACTGAGGCCGCGTCGCGCAGGGCCGCGTAATCGTTCACGTCCAGGCCGTCCAGGAACGAGTCGTTGTAGATCTCCAGCAGCAGGCCCGCGCCCGCGAGCGTGGCCCCCACCACCGGCGAGATGAACGCGCCCGGCACGCCGCCGCCGATGAGCGCCTTGGAGAGGTCGCCCAGGGCCCCGAAAGTTTCCAGGTCGCCGACCATGATCCGCCAGTACGTCTCGCCGTTGTGGTCGGCGGCGATGAGCAGCAGCTCGGCGATCTTGCCCAGACGCCGCTGAAAAACCGCCGGGTCGCTCGTGCCCAGAGACGTATGGCGGTGCAGCGGCGAGACATCGACGATCATGTAGGCCGTGCCCAGATCCTGGGTGGTCGTGGGATCCTGGAGCGTGCGGTACCACACCACGCCCTTCTTCCAGTCCAAATCCCAATCCGGACGCCAGTACCCGATGCGAACGAGGGCGTGTTCTGCGGAGGGTTCGGCCTGCGTTTCGCGCTGGGCCTCGCCCAGGCTCAGCGTCAGCATCAGGCCGTGTGCGAGCTCGACCCGGGCTGTGGCATTCGGCGCGGGCTCGCTCCTTGGGATGGCGTACAGGTCCCAGTCGTCGGGTGCGACGGCGTTGGGATCGTCCTGGCCGATCAGCCCCGTGACGGGGATGAAGCCCAGCTGGTGCGAGCTGGCCGACATCCAGCACCCTGGAACGCAGGCCAGCAGCGGCGCGAACGCGAGCGTGAGAACGCGTCTCATGTCTTGGCACCCCCGGTGTAACGCCCCCACCGTCGCGCGGGCTTGGAGAAACAATATCGCCGGGTCACGCCGCGGACCATCCCCCGATCGTGGGGGCCGTACGCGCCCCCACACTTCTCCGGCGCGGCCGAGCCCCTAAAACCCCCGCTGCCACTCGATCGCGTCTGCCAGCACCGCAATGCTCGCCCAGTCGATCTGGCCGCCCGAGGTCATTCGCGGTCGTGGCGACGCCGTGCGGCCTTGGGATTGTGGCTTGGACGGGGGTGGCGGGGGTTCTTGGAGGCGGTTCTGGGGCGGTGCTGGGGGTTTGGGTGGGTGGTGCTGCCGATATCGGAGGATCGCCCGCCCGGGTTTGGCTTGGACAATGCCGCGAAGTCTGGTATGCTGTCGGTCGGAGGAGATCGATCATGAATACATCCATACGCGTGGTGGCCTTGGGGGCCGTGCTGACCGTTCCCGTCCTGGCCGCGGGCGCCCTGGGCCAGGCCTGCGATCCGGCCGAGATCCTGGCACCCCAGATGCTCTACGGCGCGGGCGAGCGGCCCCAGTCGGTGGTGGTCGGCGACCTGGACGGCGACGGTGATGCCGACCTGGCCGTAGTGGGCCAGACCGCCCGAGAGGTCAGCGTGCTGCTGAACGACGGCGACGGCGCTTTTGCGATCGATGCACGCTACAGCGTGGACGGCTTCCCCGCCTTCGCGGCGATCGGCGACCTGGACGGTGACGGCGATCTGGACCTGGCCGCCGTCAGCGCGTTCACCGGCGATATCCGTGTGCTGCTCAACGACGGTGATGGTTTGTTCGCCCCGGGCGGGATCTTCGCGGTAGGCGACGCGCCCCAGACGGCGGCGATCGGCGACCTGGACGGCGATGGCGATGCCGACATCGTCGTGGGCAATGTTGGCTCGCCCGACATCAGCGTGCTGCTGAACAACGGCGACGGCACCTTCGCGCCCGAGGTGCGGTACGACCCGCGCAGCGGGGTCGCGTCCATCGTGATCGGCGATCTGGACGGCGATGGCGACGCCGATCTCGCTGTCGCGACCTCTCGCGCCACCGTGCTGCTCAATGACGGCGACGGCTCGTTCGTGTTCGATGGGGCCTACGGCTCGGGCCGAGAGCTGTTGTCCCTGGCGATCGGCGACGTGGACTCCGACGGTGACCTGGACCTGGTTGGCGCGAACTCTGCCGTCGACAACGTCACCGTGTTGCTGAACAACGGCGACGGCACGTTCCTGCCCGACACGCTCTACGGCGTGGGCTTCTACCCCGTGTCGGTGGCGATCGGTGACCTGGATGGCGACGGCGACGGCGACCTAGCGGTAGCCAACCGCTTCGACGACAGCGTCAGCGTGCTGGCGAACAACGGCGATGGGACCTACGCCGACGAGGTACGCTTCGCCACGGGCGACTCGCCCCTGGCCCTGGCGATGGGCGACCTGGACGGCAATGGCGCCCAAGACTTGGCCTTGACCAACTACATCAGCCAGGACGTCAGCGTGCTGCTCAACGCCTGCGACCCCTCCGGCTGCCCGGCCGACCTGGACGGCGATGGCGCGCTCACCCTCTTCGACTTCCTGGCGTTCCAGAACCTCTTTGCCACCGGGGACCCGGCCGCCGACTTCGACGGCGACGGGGCGTTGACGCTGTTCGATTTCCTGGCCTTCCAGAACGAGTTCGACGCGGGGTGCTCGTAGCCCGTGTGCTCTCTTCCCGGCTAAGCCGAGCAGTTAAAACCCCCGCCGTCCCTCGATCGCGTCCGCCAGCACCGCCTTGCTCGCCCAGTCGATCTGCCCGCCCGAGGGCAGGCCTCGCGCTAACCGGCTCACGCTGATGCCGCGCTGCTCGAGTTCCTGGGCGAGATACAACCCGGTCGCGTCGCCTTCTAAGGTCGGGTTCAGGCCCAGCACGACCTCCTTCACGCGCACGCCGCCGGCGTTGCGGGTGGGGTCGTCGACGCGCGCGAGCAAGTCGGCGATGTTGATGTCGCCCGGGCCCACGCCTTCCAAGGGGCTCAGCCGGCCCATCAGCACGTGGTACACACCCGCGAAGGCGCCGCTGGCCTCGATGGCGAACAGGTCGCGGGGTTGCTCGACCACCAGCACGAGCGACGCGTCCCGCGAGGCGGACCCGCCCTCACTCGGAATCGCCGCACGGCACACGCGGCACGGCGGCTCGTCGGCCAGGTTGCCGCAGATGGGGCACGGCGTCGACCGCGTGCGCATCTCGGCGATGGCCTGGGCGAGGCTCTTGGCCGTCTCGGGCGGACCCTTCAAGAGATAGAACGCCAGCCGCTCGGCGGTCCGCCGGCCGATGCCCGGCAGGGCGGCCATCTCGTCGATGGCCCGCTGCACGCTCTCGGGGTAGGGCGTGGGTGCGGAACGCTTGGGAGCGGGCTTGCGGTGCTGTTCAGGCATGGTCCGCCTCCCCCCCATTGCCAATTGCCCATTGCCAATTGCCATCGGGCACCCTGGGCTGCTCGAGGCAATTGGCAATGGGCAATAGGCAGTTGGATCGGATTCGCATGCCCAATCGTATTCCTACCCTTGGCCATGACCGAGACCACCACGGCCGAAGGCGCGAAGCCCGCTGGCTCGAAAAAGAAGCTGATCTTGCCCATCGTGCTGCTGATCGCCGTCCTCGCGGGCGTGATCTGGTACGCCGACGACGGGCACGAGCTGTTCTGGCCCAAGCGTTGGGGCGTGGTGCAGGAGGGTGCGATCTATCGCAGCGGCGAGCCCCTGCCGCGGGCCACGCGGCGGGCGGTCCAGGAAACCGGCGTCAAGACCATCATCGACCTGGGCGCGCACACGCCGGGCACCGAGGAAGAGGCCACCGCCCAGGCCGTTGCGGCCGAACTCGGCGTCACGCGATACCGCTTCGGCCTCATCGGCGACGCAACCGGAGACCCGAACGACTACGTGCTCGCGCTCCGCCTCATGAACGACCCGGCGAACCAGCCCGTGTGGGTGCATTGCGCCGCGGGCAGCGAGCGTACGGGCTGCCTCGTCGCGTTGCACCGCGTGATCGTCGAGGGCTGGGATGTGGATCGCGCGTACGAAGAGACCCATCAGTACGACCACGACGACAACCCACACCTGCGCCCGATGCTCGAGAAATGGCTGCCGCAGATCCGCGAGGCCTACCGCACGGGCGGCACCATCCCCTACGACCCAGCCACCGACGGCACCGGGGCGGCGGGCGATGGCGAGACGAACGGCGGACGCATCGGGCCGTTCGAGCAGCTCAATCCCGTCGACCCCGAACCCACGACGGAGGGGGGCTAACCATGGACCCCATCCGCGTCGCTTGCGTGCGATACCTCAACACCGCCCCGCTCGTCGAGGGCCTCGACAAGCTCGAGGGCCTCACGCTCATCCCCGCCGTGCCGGCCGACATCGCACCGATGGTCCGATCGGGCAAGGCCGAGATCGGCCTCGCGTCGGTCATCGATGCCGTTGGGGATCCCGAGCTGGCCATTCTGCCCGCCGGCATGATCGGGAGCGACGGACCCACGCTCACCGTCCGCCTGTTCAGCAGCGTGCCGCTCGCGAACATCACCGCCGTGTGTGCCGACGCGGATAGCCACACGTCGATCGCGCTCGCCAGTGTGCTGCTGGCCGAGCAATTCGGTGTGTCCCCAAAGTTCGTCCCATTCAATGCCTTGGAGCGTGTGGCCCTTGGCGGCGAGACCGTCGAGCAAGATGCCGACGGCTGGCCCGCCACGCTCCTGCTCATCGGCGACAAGGTCGTGACACACAGCCCACCGGCCGTCCGCTATCCGCACCAGCTCGATCTGGGCGAAGCCTGGAAGACGCTCACCGGCCTGCCCTTCGTGTACGCCGCGTGGACGTGCCGTGCCGACGCCATCGATACCGACGAAGGCCAGCGTCGCATGGCGCTCGCGAGCGCGATGCTCGACCGCCAGCGCCGGCACAACGCCACACGCCTCGACTGGCTCGTACAGCACTGGGCACCCAAGGCCCGCTGGCCGGTCGATCTGGCCCAGCGGTACATCGGCGAGCTACTCCGCTACGACCTCGGTGAGCGCGAACGAGAATCGGTCGGGAAGTTCTTCGAGCTATGCACCAAGCACGGCATCACTGAAGCCGCAGCACCTTGCTTCGCCGACGTATCGAATCCAAGCCCCATTCCCGGGAACGCGTAGCCCATGGCCGCCCGCGGCCCAACGAGCCAACCCGCCATCGACGCCCTGGCCGAGCTACGCCGCGCGCCGCGCAAGGTCATGCTGCGCGCCGTCGAACACCTCGAAGAGGCCATCACGACCCTCGACACGAGCCATGACGTGCCCGCCGGTTGGTTCCTCTCGACCGCATCGGGCTACGGCATGCACGTGCCGGGTCGCGTTTCAGGCGATGCGGCGCTTGTTGATACGTGCGCCATCATCGAAGCACTAAGCGCCGCGGCCGACACCAAGCTCGAAGAACTGCCCGAGGGCAGCGTGGGTGTCAACGAACTGGCCGAGGCATGGAACGTCGCCGTACGCACGCTGCACCGCTATCGAGCAAGAGGGCTCTCGGCCCGCAGCGTGCGTTCCGGCCGCACACGACGACTGATGTTTACGCCCGCGGCCATCGCCGCGTTCGAGGCTCGGCGGGGCGATGCCATCGCGGGAGCACGATCGTTCACACGCCTCGACGCGCAAGAGCAAGAGCGTGCGAAAGCTCGAGCGCAAGAATTGCAAGAAGAGGGCAAGACACCCAACGCCGCAGCCTGGGTCGTCGCCGATGAGCTCGGCCGGAGCCACGAGGCCATCCGCCAGCTGCTGCAACGCGAATCTGGCGACTCGACCGCGTGGACCGACCGCGAACGCCGCATCGCATTGCGCGCGCACGATCGGTTCCTCGAGCCGGCCGCCATCGCCGGACGGCTCGGTCGCGATACGGGCGCGACGCGCCGGATCATCGACGGCCAGCGCCTCGCTCGCCTGCGCGATCTTGGCCTCGAACCCGTGGAGGTCGAGGAGCCACCGAGCCCCAAGATTCCCTTGGGTGCACCGGGCCCAACGCTGCTGTCCGATCTCGTCGCCGAGATGCGTGACCCGCACGCCCCGGACCGTACGACCGAGCGGCAGATCACCACTTATGTGCGTTTCCTGACCGCCCGGGCCGCGCGCACCATCGCCGAGCTCCACGCAGCCAAGCTCCGGGCCGAGCCCATCGACACTGCCGAAACCGACCTGCTCTGGGCCGCCCGGCTGCGCGTCGAGGCGCTGCGCCCCATGCTGGGTATCGTGCTGCGCGGCATCGAGGCCCGGCTGGGCGACGAGATCGAATCCCTGCCCGCCCGCCTGGCCACCAGCCGCCTGCAACTCGCCCTGGCCGCCGCCGCCGAGGCGGCCCACCGCTACGACCCCGCGCGCGGCGGTCGCCTGAGCGCCGCCGTCACGGTCGCCGTCGACCGTGTGGCCAGCGACGCGCTGCCGCCCGACAAGGCCACGACCGCCGCCCGACGCAGCTTCACCCAGTCGGCCATCGACGATTGGACCCGCCGCGTCAGCCCCTGGCAGGCGTTCCTCGAAGCCCCGCGTTCGCTCCGCGCGGGGCTGCACACGCTGCCCGACGACCAGCGATCGTTACTCGAAGCCCGCTACGGCCTGGGCGAACGCCCCCACACGCTGGCCGAACTGGCCGAACGCTTCGGCATCCACCGCCCCTGGGTCGCCCGCCGCGTGCGCGAGGCCGCCCGCGCCACGCGCGCCGCCGATACCATGCACCAATGACCACGACCGCACCCGAGCTGAGCCACGCCGAACGCCAGAGCGTCGAGATCACCGGCGTTCGCCTCATCGTCGGGCTCGAGGTCCACGTCGAACTCGCGACCCAGAGCAAGATGTTCACCCGCGCGCGCAGTCCCGCGGCTCCCGGCGCGGCGGCGTATGAGCCCAACACGCTCATCGACCCGGTCGTGCTGGCCCTGCCCGGCGCGCTGCCGGTGCCCAACAAAACGGCCATCGAGCTCTCCATCGCCGTCGGCCTGACGCTCGGCTGCTCGATCGCCGGAGTCACCCGCTTCGATCGCAAGAACTACTTCTACCCCGATCTGCCCAAGGCCTACCAGATCAGCCAGTACGACCAGCCCCTGTGCTTCGACGGCGCGGTCGACCTTCCGGCCTTTAACGACCGCGGCGAGGCCGACCTCGATGCCCCGCGCACCCGCATCGGCATCGTCCGCGCCCACCTCGAAGAAGACGCCGGCAAGCTGCTGCACGAGGCGCCCGGGGGGCGCGCGATCGACCACTCCATCGTCGACCTCAACCGCGCCGGTACGCCGCTGCTCGAGATCGTGACCGAGCCCGACTTCACCGACGCGAAACAGGTCGAAGCGTTCTGCCGCTGGCTGCGCCACACCGTTCGCCTGCTGGGCGCCAGCCGGGGCGTGCTGCAAGAAGGCCACATGCGCTTCGAGCCGAACATCAACTGCGAGCTCACGCTCGGCAATGGCCAGACCATCACCACGCCCATCGTTGAGGTCAAGAACCTCAACAGCTTCCGCGCCGTCGTGGGCGCGATCGAGCACGAGCACCGCGCCCAACCCGAGCGCTGGCGCGAGGACGGCCGCGTCATGGGCCCCGGCGCCAAGGCAACCTACGGCTGGGACGACACGAACCTGCGCACCACGCCCCAGCGCGAAAAAGAAGACGCCCACGACTACCGCTACTTCCCCGACCCCGACCTGCCGCCGATCCGCATCACCGAACACATACTCGAACGTGCGCGCACGCTGGCATCCGAGCCCTGGCTCCCTCGGCTCGAACGGCTTACGAGCCACCTCGAACTCCCGATCGCCGATGCCTCGATGATCCTCAACGATACCGGCACGGCCGCACTCTTCGCCGGTGCCCTCCACGCCCTTGGCGAGCGCGGCCACGAGGGCACCAAACCCGCGAAGGCCCTGGCCAACGCGATCACGCAGAAGCTCGCCAGCCTGGCCAACGAGCGATCGTGCGCGCCGGGCGAGTTGCACGTGACTCCCGCCCAACTCGCCGACCTCGCCGACCTGAAGCTCAAAGGCGACATCAGCAGCAACGGCCTCGACGAGTTGCTCGAAACCATGGCGGTCGAGCCCACGACCGTTGACGCACGCACTCTAGCCGACCAGCGCGGCCTGCTCGTCGTCCAGGATGCCGGCGCCATCGACGCCTGGTGCCAGGCCGCGATCGACGCCAACGCCCAGGCCGCCCAAGAAGTCCGCGGCGGCAAGCAGCAGGCCATCGGACGCCTCATCGGCCACGCCATGCAACAAGCCAAGGGCTCGGGAGACCCCAAAGCCATCCGCCAGCGTCTGCTCGAAATGCTCTCGTAATCGCTACTGGAGCAGCGGGGGGAGGGCCGGCGTGCCGATGATCAGGGGATGCCCCTCCACCGGTCGCGGCACGTACTGGAACTCGGTGCCAAGCCCGTCGGTGAAGTTCACGTGCCGCACCGAGCCGTCCAGGAACAACACGTTGCCCGTGTTCGGCTCGGGGTGCCACGACGCCTCGACTCGCCACTCGCGGTCGACCGCGATCTGCCACTGCGGCACCGCCACCAGCAGCATGCGCGAGGGCATGACCTCGATCTCGTGCTCGGCCATCGGGCCGGGCATGGCTGTCGGACGCGTTCGCCGCTCGTCGAGCAGCAGCGGGTTCGCTCGATAGCTGGTGCCGAACCGCTCGAACACTGTCGGCTGGGGGAACACCTCTTGGGTCACCGGCTTGCCCGAAGCCTCGGTCCATCGGTACCCGCGATCCATCGGCGAGCGGAACAGCGTCGCCAGGCCATCGCTGTCTTGCTCGCTCTCGGTCATGATGCAGCTGTTCAGCGGACGGTCGCTCGACAGCACCGCGCGACGCTCGGCACCCAAGAACGATGCCCCGCCATACTTCCAATCGGCATCCGCGCGGAAGGGCATGGCCTGGTGGTCGTCGATGTACTGCCGCCAGCCGATGCCGATCTGCCTGAGGTTCGTGGCGCACACCGCGCCGTTGGCGGCGTATCGGACGTACCGCAGCGACGGCAGCAACAGGCCGAGCAGGATCGCCACGATGCCCATGGTGATCAGCAGTTCGAGGATCGAGAACCCTCGGGAGCCACGAAGCTCTGGATTGGCTGGGTTGCCCTTGGGCGTACGCATGAAGGTGGAATCCTAGCCGATGCGGCCCACGAGTCTGCCAGGGCCTTCGCCATTTGTATAGCCGAGCGTCCAGAAATGTTTCACCGAACCCACCCGCGAGCAAGTATTTCTGAATGTTCGCGTGCCGATCGGCTGGGCTTGTCCCTTATGTCTGGACACTCGTGGCCGCCGCAGCCGCGGCGGGCGCGAGGAGCATCGCCGGCAGGAACACGCTGAGCCAGCCGGGCATGCCCGCGATGGGCGCCGAGACGCCCAGGGCCGACAGCACCAGCGCCGCGAGCACGATCGGCGCACACTTGGCCGCCTGCACCGCCATGTTCCGGGGCTCGCGCGTCACGAAGAAGGGCAGCGCGATGACAAGCGACAGGCCCATGGCCACCCAAGAGCCGACCCGACCCCACCGATCCCGCTGGAGCCGCCGCCGCAACTCGGGGGTCAGGCTGCGATCCTGGGACAGCATCCGCCCGAGCGTGGCGAAGCTCAGGTGCTGGCCCAGCCCGGCGAAACGGCGGACCGCCAGCGCGTTGGGGTCCATCTCGGTCTCGACGCGATCGATCGGCTCGGGAGCCCCCGGCCGGCCCACCGGCTGGACCGAGCCGGCCTCGAGCATCCACGCCGAGCCGTCCCAGGTGGCCTTCTCGGCCGAGATGAGCCTCGTGGGCACGCCCACCTCGTCCCGCTCCCAGATCTTCACGCCCTCCATCACGCCCGCCTCGGGGTCGAAAGAGGCCGCGAAGATCAGCTTGCCGCTGGCGTCGGGCGTCGTCGGCAGGTTGCTGACGCCGATCTTGCCGTCGTTGTTCTTCACACGCGGGTCGTCGGCCAGCAGGATGCCCACGATCCGAGGCACCACCAGTTCCTGGTTGGCCACACCCACCAGCACGAAACCGAACGCCACGACGAACACCGGCACCATCGCCCGCCACAGGCTGATGCCGCTGGCCAGCATGGCCACCAGTTCCCGCCGGGCCACCATCTGGGCTGTCGTGAAACCGAGCGCCGCCACCAGCACGAAGCCGAGCGTGAAGTTGAAGAGTTGGATGAGCCTGGGCCACCAGAGGTTCCAGACGATCGACGCGGTCGCCATCGCCTTGGAGACGAAGTCGTCGTGCTCGCCCGCGTACCGCACGTAGCGGTGCAGGTTGAGCGACGCGTCGACCACCACGATGAAGCTGCCCAGGATCACCAGCAGCAGCACCACGTTGACGAAGTACTGGATCGCGATGGAGCGGTCGAGCAATCGCATGGGCACGCCCTTCCTCAACCCTTCCGCCGCCCGATGCGCAGCGACACCCACACGACCAACCCGGCCAACACCAGCGGCCCACCCCACAGGATGGGCAGGCCGAGACCTCCATAATCGTCCACCATCTGCTGGCCGGTCGAGATCACCAGGATGAGCCCCAGCGCGGGCAGGAACGCCGCCAGATAGGCCGTCAGCGGCGGGGCCTCCTGGAATCGGATGGCCGCCACCGCGCCGGCGATCGCCAGCACGATGGCCGACAGGCTGAGGGCCATCCGCTCGTGGTGCTTGCCGAGGATCTGCTTGCGAACCTTGATCAGACGCTCGCGGAGGTCCCGCGTCGGTGGCGCCAGGAACTGGTCCTCGCTGCCCCACCGCTCGTTGTGGGCCTCGACCGCCGCCAGGAGCTCGGGGCTCGACATCGCCAGGAACGCCGGCACCGGATCATCGGCGACCACGAGCGGCCCGAGCGTCATCGTCTCGCGAACGCCGCCCACCCTCGAGTCGGCATCCGGGCCCTGGGCCACCGCCGTCCGCACGTTCTCGCCGTGGAGCATTAGCTCCATGCCCCGGCTCATGGGCGTGCCGGTGAGGTTCGCCTCGATGGTTCCGGCCCCGAGTTCGAAGCGGTCCACCGACCGGGTTCCTTCGCTCTCGGGGCGGTACCGCTCGACCACGATGGGCTGGATGCCCCGGGCCCGGAGCCGCCACGCTTTGGCTTTGTCGTCCCAACCGATAGCGCCGGCCCGGAGTACCAGTGTCGAACCGTCCGCGCCACGCAGTTGCACGGCCCCGCCGCCGCGCAGCTCCCTCACCGTCCGCTCGATCACCGTCCGCAGCGCGAGGTGGAAGGCCAGATCCCGCCTGGCCGCGTCGACGGGCCCGAGCGGGTCGGGGTCTCTGTACGCCCGTCGCATCTCGCCGAATGTGAGGAACTTCGGGCTGTCTCCCCCGCCGCCGGGCATGAAGAGCTTGTCCTGGAACGCGCCAACCCGGCTGCCCGACAGCCGGCCGGTGTCGCCCACCGCGTCCTTGACGACGTAGGTCACCACGCTCACGCTCGAGCCGAGGGCGCCGGGCACCTCGTTGGGGCCCATGAGGTCCGCCTCGGTCACCTCGCGGGGCTCCTCGACCAGCAGGTCGGCCCGCTCGGCCGCCCCCCAACTGGCCATGTTGCCCTCGGGATCGAGCTTGATCAGGTGGGCACCGAGCAGCACGAGATGGTCCTGGATGCCCGGCTGGTCGACCTCGGGCGTGAAGACCTGGTCGGCGTACAGCAGGAAGCCCTGGACCTGCACCGCCTCGCCCCGCTCGATGGCCCGGCTGATGAGCCCGGCGGCCTGGCCCGAGGCCACCTCGCTCATTTTCTGGAGGAACCGGGGGATCACCTGCTCATTGAGCGCCCCGAGCGTTGCGGTGAGCACCACGCCGGTCACGATCGCGGGCATCAGCAGCGTCAGCAGGCTCATGCCACCGGCCTGGGCGGCCATCAGCTCGCGTTCCTGGGCCAGCCGGTGGTAGGCCAGCGTGCCCGCCAGGGCCCCAGCGAACGGGATGGCGTACGCCAGCATCGGCACCGCCGCGAAGCCCATGAACTTCAGCGTATCAACCGCCGAGAGCAGCCCCTTGGCGTAGTTCTGCACCGTCGCGCCGAACGCCGTCACGAGCACGAGCACCGCCGTGATCAGCAGGACATGCCGCCAGAGCTCGAAGGTAATGTGCCCAATCAGGGTCCACGACACGCGCACGCCCGGACGATAGGGGGCAACCGCCCCACCCGCTCGGCCGGGCTACAACCCGTCATGCCCCGTGAGGCCAGCCAATCCCTCCCGCTCACGACCTTCGTGATCCCGTGCTACAACCACGGCCGGTTCGTGGCCGAGGCCGCCCGATCGTGCCTCGACCAGGCCGACGCGCACGTCGAAGTGGTCGTCATCGATGACGGCTCGGACGATGGCAGCACCCCCGAGGCCTGCGACGCCCTCGAATCCATGGGGGTCCGGGTCATCCACCAGCCCAACGCCGGGCTACCCGCCGCCCGCAACGCCGGTGCGGCACTCGCCGGCGGCGGGCACCTCGTGTTCCTCGACGCCGACGACTGGATCGAGCCCACGTTCCTCGCCAGGCTGCACGCAGTCCTGGCGACCGATCCGCACGCCAGCCACGCCTACTGCCAGGAACGCCTCACCGACCTGGGCGAGAACGTCATCTGGCGTGTCCCGGATTGGGATCCCATCCTCCTGCTGGTCACCAACCTCCACCCGGTCACCTGCCTCATCCGCCGCGACCGATTCGAGGCCGCCCACGGCTTTGATGAAACCATGACCGAAGGCTACGAGGACTGGGATCTCTGGCTGCGTTTTGCCTCGCACGGCTGGCACGGCATCCGAGTGGCCGAGCCGCTCTTCAACTGGCGGCGCCACAGCCGCCAGACCATGATCGACGACGCCGTCGCCCACCACGAGGCCCTCTACCGTCGCTTGCTCGAGAACCACCGCGCGTTCTTCGACCGGCACGCCCTGGACACCGCCGCACGCGCCAACACCATCCTCCGCCGCGCGGACGCCCACTGGATGGATGAGACCGGCCTTCCCATCGAGATCCAGTACCTCCACGCCGTGCGAGACGCCTACCACAAGTCTGGCGCGGTCGCCCTGGCGCGCCACTTAGACGCGGTCTTCGCCAGGCTCCCCGCACCGCTGCGGCGTTCGCTTCAACGCCTGGCGCGAGGCAAGGCCGGCACCAACACAATCTCGCACCCTTCGGCTGGCCAACGCCCACAATAGAAGCGGGACCGACCGCTTGTGCGAGCGATCGGCCCCGTAAACATGCTTTGAGAGTCTCTTGCCTACAGCACGGTCTCGAAGAACGAATCCGACAGATCGCGAATCGTGCCCTGGGCGAACGTGCCGGTGCTGATCGTCACGGAGTTGCGACCGGAGGACCCATCGTCGCCGCTTCGCGAGACGGACACGCCGAACTGGCCCGCGTTCCCCGCCGTGCCGCCACCCATCGGCAGCGCGATGCCGGCAATGAAGATGGTGTACCGGCCCCATTCCTCACCAAGGTTGATCGTCGAAAGAATGTCATTAAAGTCGCGTACCGAGAAATCGGTACGCTCACCCGGCGCCAGCATGGGCAGGTCCCCGAAGGACACGAACTGGGCGCGGTCGAAGAAGTAGATTTGCATGGTGAAGTTCAGCGTCACGCCGGACGCATCGCTGTACGGGTTGTACAGCGAGATCATCTCGCCATCGTCACCCGGGTCGAAGCCCGACAAGACAACAAGATCTGACAGCTGCGTCTGGAACGCCGTCGACATGGTCTCGTCACCAATGGTCGCCGTGTAATGCGCCGCGACCGGCTGGGCAGATTCGTAGCGAACGGTCAGGATCTCGTCGGACGTAAACACGCCACCAAAGTCAACCAGGAGCCGCTTCAGGTCGTAGAAGCCCAGGTCGCGCGGCGCCAGCACAACGCCCGTCGTGGCCTCGTTGCCGTCGCTATCGCTGATGGTCAACTGCACCACCGTGCCCACCGGCCGGCTGTTTAGGAAGCTGAGATACGACTCTTCGCTCTCGCTCGGCGAGTACCGAACACCGGCCAGCACACCCTCGGTGCCCCCGCCGTCGATCGCGCCCAGCGCGCCATACGCGTTGATCGATTGGGTGGCCGACAAGGCCGCGTTCAGGATGGTGTCGTACGTGCTCATCGCGGCGATGATCGGCACGTCGGATTGCACCCGGACGGCCTGCACCCCGTCGGTCGCAAACCCAAACAGGTTGTGCAACTCGGCACCACCACGGCGGTGGCCCTCGAGCGGATAGCTGATGGTATTGAAGGTGCCCGCGTCGGTGTACACAATCAGTGTGACCGTACCGGCATCACCGGTCAACGCCTGCCACACGACGTACGACTCGCGATCCATCACGTTGTCGGTGTCGCCCCTCGTGGTCGCCAGTCCGCCGAACGCCCACGTGTTGAACGCGTCGGTCCCACGCGAATCCAGATCGGCGAAGTTGACGAACGACTCGCTCATCGTGGCGCCAAAGTCGCTGTGCGTCAGCGTGGCGCTCATGGCCGCGCTGCTGTGGACCTCGATGGCAAACGGCGTGAACTTGCGCGCCTGCGGATCGTCGTCGGTCAGCGCGGGATCGCTGATGGCGATCCGCGTGCGCGTGCCCGCGTCGAGCATGCCGCTGGTCAGCACCTGGTCGCGAACGCCGGTCTCGTACCGCAGCACGATCTGATAGAACGGGTCCGCGCCACCCGAGGTGTTCGCCGTGAGCTCGACATACGTAATGCTCGTGTCGTTGGCGTAGCCCTCGGGGTACCCAACCAGGAAGGTATAGAAGGTCTCGCTCAAGGCCGGCTTGATGATCAGCGTGCTGTTGACCTGGACGAGGAATCGCTCCTCGATCGCCGTGCTGCGGATCTCTTCGGGAGCGATCGGATCGGGCTCGGACCGAACCGGCACGTCGCTGAGCGCGAAGCTCACCACGTCGGCGTCCGGGTTGTCGAGGAACTGCGTCCGCCCGAACGCGTCGAGGACGGGGTTCCCGTCGTTGTCGACGAGGATGTCGGCGAACACGAACGTTTCCAGGTTCTGGATCGCCTGCACCACCGACCACGAGCGGTCGTTGGCCACTCGACCGAACACCGTAAAGTCCTGCGCATCAAGATCGATGTCATCGGCACCCTGGCTGCCGTTGTTGTCGCGGAGATTAATGAAGAACTGGCTGGTCGCGGTATCGGTACCGATGCTCGTGACCAGCGCCATCGCCAACGAACGTTCGACGTTCGAGCGATCGGCGTTGGCCTCGTTCTCGATCGCCTCGAAGGTCTCGACCCGGCTCAGCCCATCGTCATCGTTGAAGACGAACCCACCACCCTGGATGATGAACGGATCGCCATCGATGTCGGGGTCGGAAGAGGACACCGTCACCGAGCGGTGGAAGAAGCTCTCGAAGTATCGCCCGGTGTTGACATAGCTCAGGAAGTTCTCGACCGTCACGGGCGCGGCGCTCGCGCCACCGGGCCCACCGCTGTCGTACAACTCGAAGTCGATCTCGCCAAGAGACGTCTTGAACCGCACGACCGTGTTCTCGGGGTCCACCAGATCGGTGATCTCGGGGAAGCTGGCGTCCAGCAGCACCCGGGGTTCCAGGGCCTCGACCAGTGCCACCTCGCGGGGTCCCTGACCCCGGCCGGCCAACCGATCCATCCAACCCAACGCGCGTCCGTACAAAGACATGGTTCCGCTCTCCGTGTGGTGTTCGCCCGCCGGGCGTGGGGCCGAGGTCCGATCGGCCAGTTGGCGGGGCGTGCTGCCGCCCCCGTCAGGGCAGCTTCGGGGGTTCCATGCTAGCGACCGGCCAATGCCGACGCCCGCACGCCCTGTCCCCATTTGTTCTACAGTGCCGTACGCTCCCAACCATGGAACGGTTGACCGATCACGGCCAACAACCCGCGTCCCACGAGGCCCGAGCCGATACCCCAGCCCCCCAAGGGCTCTGGGTTATCAGCCCATGCTTCAATCGGCCCACCGACGCCCAAAACCTTTGCCGGGCCCTGGCGGGCCTCAAGCTGCCCCCCAATCCGACCCCCACGCTGGTCCTGGTCGACAATGCCAGCGAGCCCTCGATGGCCGATTCGCTCGGGGCATCCCCAATCCCAAGCCCGTGCCCAGGCCCTTGGACGTGCCATCACCTCCGCCTGCCCACCAACGTGGGGGGAAGCGGCGGCTACAACGCGGGGTTGGCCTACGCCGTCACCCATGCCCAACCCAACGATCCCGTCTGGCTGCTCGATAGCGATGCCCTCCCCGAACCCGATGCGCTTCTGGCGCTGTTCGCGACGCTCTCCATACCCGGCGTCGCCGCCGCGGGTTCGATCTTGAAGGACCCCGACACCGGCGAGTACTACGAGCTCGGCGGCCGAATCGAACCTCGCACGGGCGAATACGCCTCGGCCTGGAACCCTGACCCCGATTCGCCGCCCACCCAGCCCATCGATGCACAATACCTGGCCGCGTGCAGCCTGCTCACCACGGCCGAGGCCATCCGCCAGACCGGCCTGATGCCCGACACGTTCCTCAACGGCGACGACGTGGCCTGGGGACTCCGCCTGGCTCGGGCCACCGGCGGCCGGCTGGTCGCCACGCCCGACTCGGTCGTCGTCCACCCGCAATGGGACCGCATGCGCACCATTGCGCGGTACTTCGCGGCCCGCAATTCCATGTCGGCCCTGCCCCAGGCCGGCGTGGGCGTCTTCCACCGGGCCATGCGAGAAGCCGCCCGCGCCGCCACGCTCCACGCCACGGGGTTGCACGCCCTGGGCGACCTGCACCTGCTCGGCCTGCGCCACGCCGCCGAGGGCCGCGTCATGGGCTTCCCACCCAAGGGTGTCGACTTCGGCAACCCCGACCGCCCCGGCCTCACCCAAGACCATGCCGAGCGCGAGGTCTCGGGCAACGCCCGCGTCGTCAGCGCCCGCGCCCGCCGGGCGGATTTCTTCAACCCCAAGGGCTCGATCGCCGTCGACGCCCAGGGCGGCTGGACCATCACGACCTCGCGCACAACCCAATTCGCTCGAGCCATCGGAGCGATGTTCAGGGGCTTCAAGCTCGCGCTGAAACTCAAACGCCAGGGCGGCAGCTTCGCCCACGCCCCACCCGCGCCGATGGCCCGCGAGGTCCGAGGCGGTGAAAACGGCCTGAGCATCATCATCGTCGCGTACAACCGCAAGGCCGCCCTGCTGCGCACGCTCGAGCACCTGCACGCCGCCGAGCCCGGCGCGAGCGCCGAGGTCATCGTCGTCGACAACGCCTCGTCCGACGGCACGGCCGATGCCGTGCGCGACCGGTGCCCCGCCGTCCGCCTCGTCGAACTTTCGGAAAACACGGGTGTGGCCGCCTTCAACCGCGGCGTCGAAGCCAGCACGGGCCGAACAGTCCTCATCCTCGACGACGACTCGTGGCCCGACCCTACCGCCCTCGCGCTGGCCCTCGAACTGCTGAACGATCGTGCCGACATCGCCGCGGTCGCCCTGCACCCGCGCCACCCCGACGGCGGTCGGAGCGAGTGGCCCTTCGCCCGCCGCGTCTGCACCGCCTGCGACGCCTGGCCGGTCATGGGCTGCGGCAATCTCGTCCGCAAGGCCGCCTGGCAGCAGGTCGGTGGCTATTGCGAAGGCTTCTTCCTCTACCGCAACGACACAGATCTGGCCCTCTCACTCGGCAGCACCGGCAAGGTCTGGTTCGACCCGAGCTGGGTCGTGTGGCACGACAGCCCCGCCGCCGCGCGCAAGAGCGTCCGCTGGTGCCACCTGGCCACGCGCAACTGGCTCTGGATGGCCAAGCGCCACAGCCGCCACCCGAGCCGGTTCTGGGCTTGGCTCGGTGTGCTGCAAGCGTTCCGCATTGCTGGCGTCCGGCCGAGTGCCATCCTCGCCGTAACGAAAGGCGTGCGCGACGGCCTGTTCCGCTCCGCCCCACCAGCCAGTTCCAGTTCGCCCGAAGGCTGGAAAGCCCTCATGCATCTGCGGCTAGGCAAGCCCATCCCCACGGCACCCCGCTACGTTGGCCCATGCCCGAGCAATCCGACAAGCACGACGCCCCGAGCCACCTCAGCCCAGATCAGTTCCGAGCCCTCGCCCACGACGCGCTCGACCTGATCCTGGACTACCACGCCAATATCGAATCCCGACCCGTGCGCTCCGAATCCAAGCCGGGCGACGTGCTGGCCGCCCTGCCCGACCTGCCCCCCACCGATGCCGCGGGCGACGCCGAGTGGCCGGCCATCCTCGACGACGTCCGCGAGATCATCCTGCCCGCCCTCACCCACTGGCAATCGCCCGGCTTCTTCGGCTACTTCCCGGCCAACAGCTCCTGGCCCGCCGTGCTGGGTGACCTGCTCAGCACCGGGCTGGGGGTGCAGGGCATGCTCTGGCAGACCAGCCCGGCCGTCACCGAACTCGAAACGCGGATGCTCGACTGGATGGCCAGATTGAGCGGCCTGCCAGAGCGGTTCCTGAGCACGGGCGGGGGCGGGGGCGTGATCCAGGGCACCGCTAGCGAGGCCACGCTCGTCGCGGTGGTCGCCGCCCGCCACCGCCTCCGCACACAACATCCTGAAATCGATCCGCGCACGCTGGTCACCTACACCAGCACCCAGGCCCACAGCTCGGTGCTCAAGGCCACCCGCATCGCCGGCATCGAGCACCTCCGCCTCGTGCCCACCGGCACCGACCATGCGCTTGACCCTAGGGCGTTGCGCTCGATGATTGAGCAGGACATCGCCGAAGGCCTGACGCCCTTCTACCTGTGTGCGACGTCCGGGACCACCAGCAGCGGCGCGTTCGACCCCATCGACCGGATCGCCGACGCGCGTGACGACCTCGCGCCCAACGCCTGGTTGCACGTCGACGCCGCCTGGGCCGGGTCGGCCGCGGTCTGCCCCGAGTTTCGCGGATTCCTGGACGGGCTCGAGAACGCCGACAGCTATTGCACCAACCCCCACAAGTGGCTGCTGACCAACTTCGACTGCGACCTGTTCTACGTGGCCGATCGTTCTGTGCTGATCGACTCGTTGAGCGTCACCCCCGAGTACCTCCGCAACACCGCGACCGATTCGGGAACTGTTATCGACTATCGCGACTGGCAGGTGCCCCTGGGCCGCCGGTTCCGGGCCCTCAAGCTCTGGTTCGTCATGCGCCACTACGGCGCGACCGGCCTGCAAGCCCACGTCCGCCAGCACGTGCGATGGGCCCAGTGGCTCGAGCAGCAGATCCTGGCCGACGACCGGTTCGAGCTGGCCGCCCCGCGATCGCTCTCGCTGGTCTGCCTGAGGCTGGCCGGCGATCGCGACACCGACACCCGGGCCCTGCTCGAGTCCGCCAACGCCACCGGCAAAGTGCTGCTGACCCACACCACGCTGCCCGATGCCGAGGGCCGCGACCGCTACACCATCCGCGTGGCCATCGGAGGGACGTACACCACGCACGAGGCCGTCGAGGCGCTCTGGAAGCTCCTGGTCGCCCACGCGGGCTGAGCCGCGCGTACGCTGGGCCATGGCCCTTCGCTGTCTCGCACTCTTGCTCGTCGCGACCGCTCTGGCCGGCTGCGCGAGCGGCCCGCGTGCCGATGCCCCGTCCGCGGCGGCAACATTTGTCGTGCAGGCCAGCGACTACGCACAAGCCTTCGAGGTCGCCCAGGCCGAGCTGCGCCGCCGGCTGTTCGAGTTGGAGCGCGTCGACGCCCAGGCGGGCGTCATCCTCTCTCGCCCGAAGACCGGCGCGGGCGTGCTGGCCCCGTGGACGCTCGCGCCCAGCAGCCGTCTCGTTGAAGATACCCTCAACGCCCAGAGCCGCACCGTCGAGATCCAGTTCGAGGCCGCCGAGACCGTGGCCCAGCCGCCCGACGGCGTGCCCGACGCCTTGGCCAACCCGGACCTGCCGTTGCCCCCGGGCCGAGCCCGGGGCTCGGTGGTCGTCAGCGTGCGGGTACTCATCAGCCGCCGCGTCTCGCCCACCCGCCGCCTCGAACCCAGCGCCATCCGTTACAGCAATCCGACGATCAAGCCCGAACTCTTCCAGCGCGGCCTGGGAACGGTGTACGACGCCCCGCGAGACCTCGACGCGAAGGCTTCGGCCAGTCTTGCCGAAGCCATCGAGCGCCGCCTACTTGAGAACCTCGGGCGGCGGGACGCCCAGCGTGGCGCACCCGACCAAGGCCGCCCGGGTGCGCACGCCCAGCTTGCGGTGCAGTGACTTCACATGGTCGTGCACCGTGTACCGGCTGCGATCCAGTGTCTTCGCGATCTCGACGACCGAGGCGCCTCGCACGAGTTGCCCGAGCACCACGTGTTCCTTCTCGGTGAGCCAGCCGCGAGGCTCGAGCCCAGGGCCCTCGCCCAGGGCCTTGCGAGCGATGGCGTGCGCCCACGGCAGCACCTGGGCCAGGAACGCCGCACGCGCCCGGGTGTGCACGTCACGCGGGCCACCGAGTTGCACCGTCAGCACGATCTGCCCACGCTCGCACGAACAGGCCAGAGCGGCCAACTCGACCCCAAGGTTGGCGTAGTCCATCGCCTCCTCGACCATCCGCATCGAGGGCTCGCCGGGCGGTGGCTGGCTCACCAGGCACGCCGGCGTGTCCGCGAATGCGGGCGGGCGGGGCCACGGCAGGCCCTTGATCGCGTCGAGTTCGAGAACGGCGTCACCTGGCAAGCGTCCGGCCGCACCGAACGACTCACCCCGCCAACGACCGAACTCGTCGAAGCGGCCCAGTTGCACCGCGACGGCCCGTTCGGGGCCGCACAGTTCGAGCAACGCGCAGGCAAGCTGCTCGGCCAGATCTGGCGTCGGCACCGCCGCGATGCGCGAGAGCGCCCACGACAGTCGCAGCGCACAAGCGGGCACTCCAGAATCGGGTTGTTTGGCCGCATCGGCGGCTTCCACCAGCCTCGACGCGCGTTTATAATCATCTCCTGCAATCACGCTCGCACCCCCTTGGTTCGGGGGAACTATCGGGCACCGAACAGGGCCGCGGCGCTGCGGCACACAAGCCCGAAATCGGTGATTCCACACATCTGTGTGCCCACCAGCCATCGATCCGCAATGCCACACGGATCACCGGGATCGATCCCAACTTTCGAGCGATCCACGACGATCGATTGAGGACGAAGTTTTTTGACGACCCAGCCCACCCCCGCAGCCGGGGAGACCAAGCCGACACTGCCCAAGGACGCCCGCGTCTTGGTCATCGGTGCCGGCCCCACCGGCCTGGGCGCCGCGTGGCGGCTGCGCGAGCTGGGCTGCGAGAACTTCACCATCTTCGAAGCCATGCCCTACGCGGGCGGGCTGGCACACTCGTTCACCGACGACGCGGGCTTCACCTGGGACATCGGCGGCCACGTCATGTTCAGCCACTACGAGTACTACGACAAAGTCTTCGACGAGGTGATGGGCAGCGACTTCGCCCTTAACAACCGCGAGAGCTGGGTGCGTATGCGCGAGACCTGGGTGCCGTACCCCTTCCAGAACAACATCCGCTATCTACCGCCCAAGGACGCGGCCGACTGCATCGTCGGGCTCATCAATGCGCAAGCCGCCGATGCGCCGAGCTTCCGCGACGCGGCCAACTTCGGCGAGTTCATCGACCGCGTGTTCGGCGAGGGCATCGCGCGACTCTTCATGCGGCCGTACAACTTCAAGGTATGGGCCCACCCGCCCGAGATGATGAACAAGCACTGGATCGGCGAGCGCGTCGCGGTCATCGACGTCGAGCGGGCCGTGCGCAACGTCGTCGAGGGCAAGGACGACTTCGGCTGGGGGCCCAACAACCAGTTCAAGTTCCCACTCCGCGGCGGCACGGGCGAGTTCTACCACCGCATCGCCGAGCGGCTCAAGGATCGCACGCGTCTCTCCACCCCCGTCGAGCGCATCGACACCTCGCGCAAGGTCGCGACCGTGCGCACCGCCGATGGCTCGACCGAAGAGCTGCCCTACGACGTCATCATCTCGGCCATGCCGCTCGACGTCCTCTGCACCGACATCGTCAGCGACGCACCGGAACACGTGCGTGAAGCCGCCGGCGGCCTGCTCCACTCGGCCGGCCATATGGTGGGCATCGGCCTCAAACGGCCGTGCCCGAGCACTAAGAGCTGGATGTACTTCCCCGAAGACAACTGCCCGTTCTACCGCGTCACCTACCTCAGCAACTACTCGCCCTACATGACGCCCAACCAGTCCGGGGCCAACGACACCCACTACTCCCTGCTGTGCGAGACCAGCGCCAGCGGGCACAAGCCGGTCGACGCGGCCACCATCGTCGAGGACACCATCGCCGGTCTCGAGAACGCCGGCCTGCTCGAGCCGGGTGAGCGAGACGACATCATCAGCACCTGGCACCACGCCGTGGAGTACAGCTACCCCACCCCTTCGGTCGATCGCGACGAGCGGTTATCGGTCGCCATCCCCTGGCTCGAGGCCCACGGCATCTACAGCCGCGGCCGCTTCGGCATGTGGAAGTACGAGGTCGCCAACACCGACCACACGCTCATGCAGGGCGTCGAGGTCGTCGACCGGCTAGTGCTGGGCCAGCCCGAGCACACCATCGGCATCGTCTACAAGGTCACCGAGGATGGCCGCGAGGCCGCCGGGCACGATCGCCCCACCGTCGCCGGCTCGGGCGAGAAACGACTGGCGAAGAATACGGCAATCCCTGATACGTCCGAAGACGTTGCCGAGTCCGAACTTGGAGCCACGCTCGGGCCGAGTGGCGGCGCAAACGCCAGATGAGTCAGGATTAACCCACACAATAACTCAAAGCGGACCTTCGGTAACCCGCTGAAGTGGGTCCGTTTGTGTCGGTTGCGCTGCCTATTCGGGCGATTGCTGGCCGAGTTCCAAACCCGGCGCACAATTGAGGCAGAGGAACGGTGGCCCCCTGCCCGGCGGCCAATAATTAGGAAATTGTTCGGCTATCATGTGGCCGCGTGTTGGACGGAAGGCTCCGGGGTATGGGTGTTCTTACCAGCCAATCGAATAACCCCCTGCTTGGGGGGCGCTGGCAGGCTGACGTCCTGGCCATGACCGACGAGGCCCACCTCGTCGCGTGGTCGCCCTCGCCCCGCAGGCAGCTCGACTTCCTGGCCTCGATCGGCCAGTTCCTCCAGGCCCAGCGGTACACCGAGGTCTTCCGGTTCCAGGGCCGCCACATCCACGACCTCGAATCGTTCTGCACCCAGCTCGAGCACGGCATCCCCGGGCCGACGCTGGCGCGGCGCGTCCACGGGCCTCGCGGCGTGGTCTCGCTGCTGCGAGGCCGCGACCCCGCCCACTGCGGGGCGGCCAGCCGCTACCGCTACCTGCTCTGGGACGACGCGCACGTGCTGCTCGAGAGCGACCGCCAGCTCTTTGGCGAATTGGTCGACGCCATCATCGGCGTGTCGGCAGAGTCGGAGTACGTGGGCGACGACCTGCTGCTCATCCAGCGCGCCATGTTTGCCGGCAACGCCGCGATGAAGACCTACGCGGACGACCCGACCGGCCAGTTCAACGTCTGGCTGCCCGACGGCTTCGACGAGGCCTTCTGGGAAGTGGTCACCGGCATCGAGGCCCCCTCGACCACCACCCTCTCGATCGACCGCCTGATCGACCCCAGCGTTCGCTGATCGAATCCGCCAGTTCTTAGCTGCACCCCGCCATGAACGCCGCTTGGAAGCAGGTGAAGTCGGCCGCGGTGATTTCGCCATCGCCGTCGCAGTCGGCCAGGGTGTCGCCGGCCGAGAACGCGTTCTGGAAGCACAGGAAGTCGAAGATGGTCAGCTCGCCGTCGCCGTCGCAATCGGCCACGCAGGCGAGAGAGCCGTAGACCTCGAAGGGCAGCGAGACCTGCACGCCGCCCTCGGTGCGGTTGCGCGCGGCCCGCCACGCGCCCAGCACCCGCTGCATGGCGTCGCCGATCACCGGCTCGGCATCGTCGCCCAGGTATGGGCTGTAGGGCCCACCGTCGATGGAGCCGTTGAGCGTCCATGCGATCCAGTACTCACCGGCCCCGACCGACCAGCCCAGGTTGTCGGCCGTGAGCGCGAACACGCGGCGGTCGATCGGGAAGTCGACGCCGAACATCGCGACATAGGCGTCGGTGGGCTCGGCGGATGCCAGCACGTTCTGCTCGATGTCGCCCGCGATCACGCTGCTGCCGGGCGCGCCGGGCACCCCGTCCCACAGCTCCACGGCCATGAAGTCGGTCGTCGGCCCGGCGATGGCGCCCTGCTGGTAGCCGTAGACCACGACCGAGTCGATCGTCGCGCCGGCGGTCAGCTCGAATCCCTCGGCCAGGCGGTAGGCGATGGTCGAGTAGGCGCTCACGCCGGCCGACGCGCCCTCGGGCACGGCCCAGATCAGGTCGCCGCCGGTCTCGTGGGCACCGGGCATGGCCGAGAGCGGGCCGTTGTCGGCCAGCAGATCCTGGGCGGCTGCGCTGCCGGCGATGCACCCGAACGAAGCAAGAACGATGCCGGTACGCACCGCGCGATGGGTCGAGGTCTTGGCCATGGGTCTCCTCCGTGGGCAGATTACGCGCCGGGCAACCCTATCGCTACAGCGCAAAGCGGCCCGGGGCCAGCCGTTGGGGTTGTCCGTGTTCCACTCCGTGGCCCGCGGGGCGCAAGATCCGCCGATTCAGGAATTTTCACGCAGAACCGACAACCCGAATAAACCACACACCCCATCGCTGCCGATGCCATTGGTGGAGATGGAGCCGGAGAGGAGAGGGATCGCCCCAGTTGGGCCGAGTGGTGGGCCCTGGGGCGGAACGGAATCTTCCACATGGTGGTGACTGTCATGGATGCGGCACAGCAGATCGAACTCAAACCTGTCGACACGAATCAGCAAACCAGCGAAATCGAGCCCGGCCCCTACACCTTCGACCGAAGGCGTTGCTCGCGCGGCCCGGCCTCGGGCCAGCGCCTGGGCGTGGTGTTCGGCGTCGAAGGCGGGCGGTGGCTCCTGCCCCTCGAGTTGCGCGATAGCAGCGCGAGCGGCATCGGGCTCATCTCGGCCCAGGTCCTGAGCCCGGGCGATCGCGTGACCCTGTACGACGAGGGCCAGCGGGCCACGTTCATCAAGGGCCACGTCGCCCGGTGCGTGCGCCGCGAGGACGGCAAGTACGACCTCGGCCTGACGTACTAAGCGCGTACTTGTTTTCTCGGCTATTCCAGCGTCTGGCGCATCCCCACCCAGGTCGCGCGGTACCGCCGCGCCATGTCGTCGAGGGCCTGGGGCACGACGCGGATCTGGGCGACGGTCGTGACGAAATTGGTATCCCCCGCCCAGCGCGGCACGATGTGCGCGTGCAGGTGGCTGGGCACGCCCGCGCCCGCCGCCCGGCCCTGATTAATGCCCACGTTCAGCCCCTGGCACTCAAGCGTCCGCTCGGCCAGGTCGCAGGCGAGTTCCAACAGCATCCACAGGTGGGCTCGGTCTTCGGGCTCGTAGTCAAGCAGCCGGGGCCTTGGCTCGCCCAGCGCGACCAGCAAATGGCCGTTGGCGTAGGGGTAGGCGTTGAGCAGCACCATGCCGCGGCTCGTGCGGGCGATGACGTGGTTGGCCTCGTCGGCCTGCGGGTTGGCCCAGTAGGCCGAGAGGAACGTACCGCCCGAGTCGTTGGCGGGGGTGTCGGCGGCGTCACCCAGGGTTTCGAGATATTGCATCCGCCACGGGGCGTGGATGCCGTCGGGGCCAGCGGGGCGGTTATCGGGGCCCTGGCCGGGCCTGCTGCGATCGGGACTGGGCATGCGACGACTGTAGGAAGATGCGCGCGCAACCAAAACCAGCCGATATCCATGTGGAGCGATCCTGTTGTATCGGAGAACGCCTGATGCGCATCGAAGACATCATGACCCGCGAGGTCATCACCGCCAGCATGGATGACAGCCTCGAGAGTGTTCGCGACCTGTTCACCCGCTACCGATTCCGGCACATGCCTATCACCGGCGACAAGGGCGAGTTGGTTGGCATCATCTCGGACCGGGACATGCTGGCCAACGTCAGCCCCTTTGCGGGGACGATCAACGAGCGGCCGGCGGACGCCAATAGCCTTCGCCGCAAGGCCCACCAGATCATGTCCCGCCACCCGGAGACCGCTCCGATGGCTCTGCACGCCGAGCGAGCCGCTCTGATCATGCTCCAACAGCGGATCTCGGCCCTGCCGATCGTGGATCCCGACGGCATCCTGGTCGGGATCGTGACGATGCGGGACATCTTGCGTTTCCTGCTGAACCAGTGCGGCTCGAGCCGCCGGAGCGGGGCAGCCTGACGGCTGGCGTTGTTTGGGGCACCCCGGGTTGGCCATCCAGTGCTTGGCGGATATACTCTCCGTTCAACGCAACCCCCCAACAGGGGCCCCCACGGGGGCTATCGGAGCCGGGCCATGAAGCAGGACACGCACCCCAAGTACTACCCCAACTGCAAGGTCTACCACAACGGCGAGGTCGTGATGACCGTGGGGGCCACGGTGCCCGACATGCACGTGGAAGTCTGGTCGGGCTCGCACCCGTTCTTCACGGGTAAGCAGGCCTTCGTCGATGCGGCCGGCCGCGTCGAGAAGTTCCAGCGCAAGTTCGGCGGCAACTACTTCGCCGACAAGGACAAGAAGGGCAAGTAAGCCCGGCTCGTTCGAATCTGGTGCATTCTCGGAACCGCGCGACCCTGTTGCGCGGTTCGTAATTTATTGGAACCCGGGCGTGTACTCGGACGCCCGCGCTTGCCCCAACCCTACTAAGCGCACAGATTGTCATGCGATCACCTTCAAAAGAACTCAAGTGATCCAGCGCCCCGCGCCGCGAACCGATCTTGAATGCAGGAAGTCCCATGTTCTCGGCAACGGAAGCCAACACCCCGACCCAGTACACCGCGGCCCACACCCTGCCGATCGCGGCTGCTGCCAGCAAGCCGGAGCGTGATGACGCTCCGAGCAAGAAACCTGGGCAGTTGAGCGAGGCCGAGGAACGCAAGCTCCGAGAACTGCGCGAGACCGACGCACGCGTCCGCCGCCATGAGGAGGCCCACCGTGCTGCGGCCGGCGCGCTGTACCGGGGTGGGCCAAACTACACCTACGAGACCGGGCCCGACGGCAAGCGGTACGCCGTGGCGGGGTCGGTGCAGATCGATACATCGCCGGGCCGCACGCCCGAGGAAACGGTGCAGAAGGCCGCCCAGATCCGCCGCGCGGCTCTGGCACCGATGGACCCGTCGGGTACCGATCGTGCCGTGGCGTCGAAGGCCACACGAATGGAAGATGCCGCCCGACGGGCGCTCACGAAACAGAGCATGGACCGGCCCGAGGCGCCCCAAGTAGTCGCGAGCGCACCGGCTGAGATGCCGGTCGCCGCCGCACCGCCCACCTCCCAACCTCCGGAAGAAGCTGGAATCCAGCTCCAAGGCCAGTCTCAAACCCAAACACGATCCAAAGCAGAGGCTACACCGCAAACCGATCCGCAGGCGAAATCTCAGGCGCAGAACACCCTGTCGCCGGGCGATCTTGGCGGTGAGGTCTGGTCGACGGTCAGCGCCCTGAGCGATTCGACCCAGCTCAAGCAGGATCGCCGGGCCGACGAGATGCCAACGCCCGCGCCGCACATCGACGTTATGGCCTAAACCGGCTTACTCGCTTGTGATCGCAAAATAACGACCAACACCGGCGCTGCCAGCACCGCGACCACGACACCCGTCGGTAAACGCCCAGTTTCGAGCGGCAGCACACGCACAACGCTGTCGCTCACGAGCATCAGCACCGCCCCAGCCATGGCCGCCCCGAACACCAGCGGCGTGTGCCGCGGGCCCATGAGCATGCGCACCAGGTGCGGGCACACCAGACCGAGGAACGCGATGGGACCGGCCAGCACGACGGCCACCGCCGTCAGCACGCCGGCCACCAGCACCATCTCTATTCGCAACCGCTTCAGGGGCACGCCACTGGTGAGCGCCTCGTCCTCACCCATGGCCGCCGCGTCGAGCGCCCGGCCACGCCACGCCACCCACAGCACGCCGGCGAGCGCGAGCCCGCCGGCCAGCACGACCTCGTGCAGCGCGAGCGATTCGGTGAGCGAGCCGAAGAACCAGGTACCCTCGGGCCGGGCGCTGGGCGGCATGATGGCCCGCACGGCGCTGGCCAGCGAGCCAAGCCCGATGGCGAGGGCCACGCCCACCAGAATCAGCGTTACGGGCTCGACCTGCCCCCGCCGCCGGCCCAGCAGCAGTACGAGCCCGAGCGCCCCGATCGACCCGATGAGGGCCGCGACGTCGTCGCGGATGCCCAGCCCGATCGCCCGGGCCAGCGTCACGGCCAGCACGGCCCCCGCCGACATGCCCAGCAGGTCTGGCGAGGCCAGGGGGTTCCGCAGCATGGCCTGGAGCGCCACGCCCGCGGTGCCGAGGCAGACCCCCACGATAACGGCGGCGATGGCCCGGTCGAGGCGGATGCCCCAGACCCATGAGTTTTCGGGCAGGCTCAGCCCACCGCCGGGTGCGACGAGCAGCCTGAGCGCCAAAGCAATGGCCAGCAGCGAGACGAGCAGGGCTAGGGCGACCCGGACGGGCATGGCCCAGCGTATGGCGCTACCATGGCGGCCCCGGCCCTTGACCTACCTTGGGCCGGTCTCAGTTGACTTCCTACGACGGAGCCGGGCACGAATGAGCACCCTTTCCTGCAAGCTGATCACCCCCGACGGCGTGCTGGCCGACAAGCCGCTGCAGTATGCCTCCATCCCCGCCCACGACGGCCAGTTCGGCGTGCTGCCGGGCCGCGCCCCGATCGTCGCCAAGCTTGGCCTGGGCCTGCTCACCCTTAAAACCAGCGAGCGCCAAGAAGAGGTGTACCTGGTCGAGGACGGCTTCGTTCAGGTCTCAAACAACGTCATCCGCATCCTGGCCAGCAGCGCCAAGCTGCCCGCCGACCTGGACGAGCAGGACGCCAAGGCCGAGTTGGCCGAGGCCGAAGCCCGCCGCGTGCCCAAGGACCACCCCGATCCGGTGGCCGAGCAGGAGCGCATCACGCGGCAGATGGAGCGGGCGCGGCTGCAACTGAAGTTGATCCGGGAACGGGATCGGTAGGAAGTTTCTTACCGAGCCGCGAGCGCAAGCTCGCGGACCAACCTTCAACAACCAAAGATGTATCGAAGTGCCCAACCCCGTTAGCGGTACGGAGGTTGGTCCGCGTGCTCACGCACGCGGCTCGGTTACGTCCCGGTCATGGCACACAATTTATAAAGCAGCCGCGCCCCCACCACCGCGTCTATGGATCGCACGCTCGGATCCGGATCGGGCGCGACCTCGACCAGGTCGAAGCCGACGACCTTCTTGCCGCTTTCGATGACGGCCTTGATGATCGCCGCCGCCTGGGGAAAACTCAACCCGCCGGGCACGGGCGTGCCGGTGTTGGGGCATAAGTACACCTCGAGGGCGTCGATGTCGAAGGTGACGTAGATCGTGTCGGGCAGCGTCTCGAGGGCTCGCTCGACAAGGTTCTTGAACAGCACCGGATCGCCGCCCGTGTCGGCGATGTCCTCGCCAAACACAGTCGTCACGGGCTTGCCCAACGTGTCCTCGGCGGCGCGCGCAAACTCGAACTCTTCCCGGCAGTAATCCCGGATGCCGATCTGGGCGAGCGCCCTCACGCCCGGCACCATCGTGAGCGCGTTACGCATGATCGAGGCGTGGCTGTGGGTCAGGCCGCAGTACGCATCACGCAGGTCCATGTGGGCGTCGATCTGGAGGACGCCGATCTCGCCAGCGTGCTGAGCGCAGGCCTCGATGGCGCCCAGCGGCACGCTGTGCTCGCCGCCGACTAGGCCGGGGGTCTTGCCTTCCTTCAGGATGCTCGCGACGGTATCTCGCACGTACTCGCGCACCCGCTCGCCCGCGGCGTTCACGCGCTCGCGGGCCGCCTCGTCCACCGGGGGCTCGCCCTCGACCTCGATCAACGCCTCGGCGTCGGGCCTGACGGCAGCCGACAGCTCGGCGATCCAGCCCTCGATGGGCTCCATCATGATGCCACGATCACTGATGCGGCCCAGCCTCGTGTCTTCCAGGTCGATCTGTGATGAGGCTTCCAAGATCGCCATGGGGCCGTTGGCAGTGCCCGGGCGGTAACTGGTGGTGGCGTCGAAGGGCACGCCCACGAGCACAACTCCAGCGTCTCGACGGGTGGTTGGCAGGCGGAGGAAATCGGGCTGGCTCATGCTCTTGTCCTCGTTCTGGCCGATGCTCAGGCCGGCACCAACCCGAACATCGGCCACGGTAGGGCTTGCTTGCCGCGCCCGGCGGGGGTAGGTTGCCTGCGATCCGCACGCCTCGTGGGAGACACCGATGGACCCGAGCAGCACCAACCCGATGGCCGAGCCCGAACTGAGCACCAAACGCAAGGGCGTGCTCGACTGGGTCGAGTGGCTGGGCAACAAGCTGCCCGACGCGGCCACGCTGTTCCTCGTCGGCGCGATCATCGTAATGGTCATCAGCGACATCGGGTTCCGGCTTGGCTGGTCGGTCGACGTCAAGTCGCTCCAGGAGGTCGTCGACCCCCAGACGGGCGCCGTGACGACCGAACTGGTTTCGACCGGAGCCGAGCCGCTGACCGCCAAGAGCCTGCTGACACCCGACGGGCTCTACTGGTGCCTGAGCACAATGGTCGCCAACTTCATGGGCTTCGCGCCCCTGGGCGTCGTGCTCACCGGCATGCTGGGCATCGGCGTGGCCGAGAAGACCGGGCTCATCGGTGCCGGGCTCAAGGCATTCATGAAGGTCGTGCCCAACCGGTTGCTCACGCCGGCCATGATCTTCCTTGGCATCATGAGCAGCTTCGGCCTCGACGCGGGGTACGTGGTGCTGCCACCGTTGGCGGCGCTGCTCTACAAGTCGGTCGGGCGTTCACCGCTTGCGGGCATCGCCGCGGTGTTCGCGGGCGTGGCGGCGGGGTTCAACGCCAACCTCATGGTGACCGGCCTGGACCCCATGCTGGCGGCGCTCAGCACGCAGGGCGCGCAGATCATCGACCCCGACTACGAGGTCGCCGCCACCTGCAACTGGTGGTTCATGATCGCCTCGACGTTCGTGATTACCGGCGTCGGCTGGGCCACCTCGTCGTGGTTCGTCGAACGCCGGCTGAGCCGCAAGAGTATCGAGGAGGGTGGAGCCGCGCCGGTGGAAGCGGTCGACCTGGAAAGCCAGCAGATCACCCCCATCGAGCAAAAGGGGCTTCTCGCGGCCACGCTGGCCGGCCTAGTGGTCATCGGCGTCATCTTCGCCTCTGTGGTCATCAAGGACTGGCCGCTGTACGACCACAGCTACCCGGGCGTGCCCATCGCCGACGTGGTCAAAGACACCAACGGGCAGCCCGTCGCGCCACCCGAGACCATGCCCGAGACCGCGATCGTCGTCGAGGGCGAGGGCTATTACACCGACGCAACCCAGACCGGCTTCGTGACCACCGATGGCGTCGTGCTGGCCAAGCGCTCGCCGCCCTTCGCGCGGTGGGTTGTGGTCATCACGCCGCTGATCCTCATCGGCACGATCATCCCGGGCATGGTCTACGGCATCGTCGTGGGCAACGTGAAGAGCACCAAGGACGCGGGCGCGGTCATGATCAAGGCCATCGAGATGATGGCACCGATCATCGTGCTGGCGTTCTTCGCGGCCCAGTTCATCCAGTACATGAGCTACAGCGGGCTGGACGTCATGATGGCCCACTCGGGCGGCCAGTGGCTGGCCGGCAGCGGGATGAGCAAGTACCAGCTCATCGTGGCCTTCATCGTGATGACGATGTTCTTCAACCTGTTTATTGGGTCCATGAGCGCCAAGTACACGCTGTTCGCGCCCATCTTCGTGCCCATGCTCATGTTCGTAGGGATCAGTCCTGAGTTGACCCAGGCCGCCTACCGCATCGGCGACAGCACGACCAACATCATCACGCCGCTCAACGCGTACCTGGTGATCGTGCTGGTGTTCATGCAGCGGTTCGCACCCCGTTCGGGTATGGGCACACTCATCTCGATGATGATGCCCTACACGATCGTGTTCGCCATCGTCTGGACCATCATGCTGCTGGTCTGGATGGCCCTTGGCATCGAACTCGGCCAGAACGGCCCGCTGACGTACTCGATGACCCAGGGCTGAGGACTTCGGGCGGAGCATCCAGCAACTGCTCGGAAAAACCTCAGCGGCTGGGCCCGAAGCGGATTGCCCAATACGATCCCCACTCGGTCGGCACTGGCGTTGCTGAAGTGCCGATGTACCGTTGGGCCCACAGGGTTGGGCACGCGAAGATGGGATCAGGCGCAGTGCTATGGGACCTTCGGCCGAGGCCGCGACAACCCTACCAGATGCCTCGGGCGGGGCGACCATGAGCGGCACGGCTTCTGTGCGCCAGGTGTTGCTGTTCGCCGGCGCGATCCGGCCCACCCCGCTGCTCAAGGCCGCCGCGCGCAACGTTCTAGACCTGCCGTTGCTGGACGAACAGACCATCGGCCAGCGGTGGATCGCCGCCCACCAGGAACTGTGCCAGAGCATCGGCTCGGCCCCACCCCTGCGCGTGCTCATCGATCGCAAAAATCCCAAGCCCACGTCCATGCCCGAGGGCCAGGCCACGATCGAGCCCGACGACGTGGCCTTCCTGGGCACCGGCGGCGTCTTGCGGGCCGCGGCCAAGGACCAGGACGGCATGATGCTCGTCGCCACCGGGGGGAGTGTGCTCACGCGAACACTGCCTGAAGTCGTGGCTCGGTTGCTCGCCCTGGAAGCCGACGTGGCGTTGCTGGCCGAGCACGACGGTACCCCAACGGGTGTGATGCTCGTGTCGGCGGCCGTGATGCGTGAGATCCCCGGCGCGGGCTACATCGACTTTAAAGAGCAATGCCTGCCGGGCATTGCCGAGCGGCACCGAGTGCGTGTGGCCCGTGCGGCACGAGGCGAGCGGGTGTGCCTGCCTATCCGCAACCGTGAGCAGTACCTCGAGGCGCTGGCCTACCAAGCGGATGGGGAGCCATTCCAGGTCGTTGAAGATGGTGCGGAGGTGTCACCAGCTGGCCGCGTCCGGGATGCTGTTGTCCTCGCCGGCGCGCGCATTGGTGCCAAGTCTGTGGTCGCCCGTTCGTTCTTGGGCCCGGGCGCGGTTGTTCCGGCCGGACAGGTCCTCACCGATCGAACGCTGGGGGCCGGCGCATGAGCGTCGAAGCAACAACCTGGGGCCGCTGGGCCCCGCTGCAAGCTATCGCCGCAACGCTTGCGGCCATCCTCGCCTGCCTGCCCGCGTGGCGCGACATCTACATCAGCGCGACAGCCGACCCCGACAACGGGTACATCGTGCTCGTGCCGGCCGTCGCTGGCTGGCTCGCCCTGTGCCGCCGGCGACGCCTGCGCAGCGCGGGGCGGCGCGGGTTATGGCTTGGTCCGGTGATCGTGGCGGTCGCCGGGCTGATTTATGTGCTCGCCGGCACCTTCGGCCCAACCCTGGCGCTCCACCTGGGGGCCATCGGGGTGCTGATCGGTGCCATCTGGTCGGTCGTCGGTCGCAGCGTGATGCTGCGTATGTCGCCGGCCGTGTTCGCGTTGTTCTTCCTGGCACCCGCACCGATGGAGTGGCTGCTGCCCGTCAGCAACATCCTGGGTTCGTGGAGCCTGGCCGTCACCGCGGGGCTGCTTGAGATCCTCGGCGTAACCGCCTACGTCAATGGCCGCGACCTGATCGTCGGGACAGCCGAACTCAGCCTGGGTGGATTCGCGGGCGTTCGGATGATCGCCGCCATCGGTCTGGTCACCTACGCCTTCGCGTTCGGCATGCCCCTTCGCCACGGCGTGAGGATCGGCCTCGTGCTCGCCAGCCCGCTCGTGGCGATCGTCGCCAACGTCGTACGCCTCGTGCCATTTGCCATCCTGGCCGACAACTGGCCGGCATCCGCGACCATGCTGGCGCAGATGAGCGGCTGGCTCACTCTCGCGCTCGCCTTGGGGATGCTGTACGGCGGCATCCGCCTGCTGCGATACGCCCAGGTACCCGCGCGCCGGTACGCGCTGGCATACCAATAACCCGACGAAAGGACGACACGAGGAACCCCCTTGACCCGCACGCTTCCCATCATACTGGTTCTGCTTCTGGCGCTCGGCGTCTTCCTGGTCGATCCCGCGCGCCCCGCAGCGCCAATGATCTCGCCCGAAAGCCTGCCGACCGCCGAGCAAGGGCTGGCGCAGAGCGTTGGCACCTGGAATCGGGATCCGACGTGGGATGATACATTGCCGATCGCGTATCCACCACACAACGAGGTGCTAGATACGTCGGCGCGATATATGTCGTCCGCAACAGGTGCAGAAGCCTTCTTGCGCGTTGTCATCGCCCAAGATCGCCGCGACCTTCTGGCGTTTGAGCCGACCCACGCGATGCGCGCGGGCGGCTGGTCGTCCATCGGTGCTGAAGAATCTAGCAACCTTTGGCAGACCAGGCATACACGCCACTCTGACCTGGTCGACGAGTTCCTCGTGGTGGACACCGCATTCGTTATCGCTGGGCTATGGGGGCCGACGCCCGGCATCACCCACGCCGTGAGCACCGGAGGGCCCGGCTGGCCGGGACCCGGCGCGATCGTCCAAGTGCTGCACGGCGGCGGGTCTGCCGCCGCGGATGCGGACATCCTGCGGGAAGAAGCACGACGCGTAGCCGATCGATTGGCCACCGAGCTTGCGACGGCGGGCACACGATGATCGCCGAACCCCCCGCCACCCCGACCGTCTTTGGCCTCTCGGCCGTTGCGCTGCACGACCGCTTCTGGGCGTCGCGGGGCGTGCAGGTCGTCCGCCGGGCGATGCCCACACCGCTGGTGCCCCACGCCCACTTGTTCTTGCTGCTCCAGCAGCGCACGCTGTGCCTGTTCGAACTCCCGCCGGTGGTCGACCACATCGTATGGGACGACGCCGACCTGGTGCTGCTCCGCATGCACGACTTCGACGACCACGCCTACCGCGAGCGGATTATCTCAGAAGATGATGGCAAATTCGTTCGTCTCGAGCGTGTCTACGGCAGCGACGACTCGCGCTTTGCGAGGGCGGCCATGACCAATCGGCCGACCGTCGCACGCCTGTGGCAAGGGGCCGACTCGCCGCGCGATGGCTGGCGCAAGCTCCGCAAGGCCGTCCGCCGCGAGCAGCGCTGGCCGATGGTCATCGATGCCCGCGTGTTTGATGCCGACGACGCGACCGAGCTCGCGCGGTGCGCCCGCTTGCTCGTCGAGCGCTGGCGCAAGCCCAGTAGCACGATCGATCGTGCCGAGCCGCGTACCGATCGCACCTGGGCCGACCCCACAGCCGTGATCGAGCCGGGCGCCCAATGCATCGGCAGCGTCTGGATCGGCGCGGGACGCACCGTGGACGCGAACCAGCTCATGGTCGGGCCGGACATCGTGTGGGACGATCCCCAGCACGTGCCCGACCCCGGCGGGGTGCACTGGCTCGACCTGGAACCCACGGAGCGAACAGAGCCGCTGCGACCGCGTTCGGTGCAACCCATCGAGCGGGTGATCAAACGCGGATTCGACATCGTGTTCGCCCTGGTCGCGCTGCTCTTCACGCTGCCGATCTACCCGTTCGTGATGCTGGCGATCTGGCTCGAGGACGGCCGGCCGTTCTTCTTCGCCCACACGCGAGAATCGCTCAACGCCAAGGACTTCCCGTGCCTGAAGTTCCGCTCGATGCGCAAGGACGCCGAGAAGATGAAGGCCGAGCTGGCCGCGATGAACCAGGTCGACGGGCCGCAGTTCTACATCGCGAACGATCCACGCCTCACGCGGGTTGGCAAATTCATTCGAAAAGTCCAGATCGACGAGTTGCCGCAGTTCCTGAACGTGCTGGTCGGCCACATGTCGGTGGTGGGTCCACGCCCCAGCCCGTACAAAGAAAACCAGTACTGCCCCGGCTGGCGCGAGGCACGCCTGAGCGTGCGACCGGGCGTCACGGGCCTCTGGCAGGTCAAACGCACCCGCGCGTCGGACAGCGACTTCCAGGAATGGATCCGCTACGACATCGAGTACGTCGAGAACATGAGCCTGTGGCTCGACCTGAAGATCATCTGGCGCACCATCGCCCAGATCATCCGCTCGATCAAGCGTTCTTGACTACCAGCTCGGCTCTCCGAGCGGTTCACCCTCGTACCGCTCTACCGGCACGCCCTCGGGCATCGCCTTGAGAAACTTCGAGCCGTAGCGGGCCGTCACGATGCGAGGGTCGAGCACGACGACCTGGCCTGTGTCGCTCGCGCTGCGGATCAACCGGCCGAAGCCCTGCTTGAACCGGATCACCGCACGCGGCAAGCTGTCGACACGGAATGGATCCTTACCCTGCTCCTTCAATCGCTCGGCACGCGCTTCGGCCAACGGACGGTCGGGCGGGTCGAAGGGCAGCCTCGTGATAATCACGTTGCGCAGGCTATCGCCCGGAACGTCAACGCCCTGCCAGAAGCTCGCCGCGCCGAACAGGGCCGAATTCGGATCCTCTCGGAAGCGTTCGAGGATGACCGCCCGAGAGCCGTCGGCCTCCTGCGCGTGGACGTTGATGCCGAGCCGCCCAAGCGGATCACGGCACGCCCGCGCCATCGCGCGCAGCAGCCGGTGGCTCGTGAACAGGACGAACGCCCCGCCCCGCGTCGTGCCCACGTGCTCGACGATCGCCGCCGCCAGCCGCTCCTCGTACCCACGATCGAATCCCCGCCCGGGCATGCCCACGCGTTCGTCGACGATCAGCCGCACCTGGCTCTGGTAGTCGAATGGCGAGCCCAGCCGCTGCGTGGCGGCGCCGGCCGCGCCGAGCCGCTCGATGGCGTGATCGAACCCCTTGCCTTCTTCCTGCGAGCTCGTCGCCAGCGTCGCGCTCGTGAGCGCGACGGAGAAATCGCGACCGAACAGCTCCTCGTTGAGCAACGGCCCGACGTCGATGGGCGCGCACGTCATGCTCACACGCGGCCGCCCGGTACTGCCCCGGCTCGCGTCGATCCAGTACACGTAGCCCGGCTGCTTCTGCTCGATGAGCTGCTCGCACGCCCGTGCGATCTCGGCGGCCCGCATGGTGTAGCTGTTCAGCTCGAACTTGTCGGGCTCGTACTGGGGCTCTTCGGGCAGGGTTTCCTTGAGCCGCTTGAGCTTGCCAGCTAGCGCGTCGAACGCCGGCGTGACCGAGTTGCCAACGATCTCGGGCTCACGCACGCGGAGGCTGCCACCCTCGCCACCGCTCTTCTCGCCCGCGACCACGCCAAGCGAGCCGAAGAACTCCCGGGCCGCCAACTCGGCCTCATGCACGGCATCCGCCGCCGCGAGTGTGGCCCGATCATCGGGAAGCTCGAGATTGGCCAGGTACCCCTTGTTCGTCCGGCTGTTGAGCAGCACACCCAGCAGGTGCATCACGCGGCCCTCGGTCAGCGAGATGCCGAAGTGGTCGGCGGCGACCTCCTCGACCGTGTGCGCCTCGTCGAGCACGACATGGTCGTAGCGCGGCAGGAATCCCGTGCCGCGCGCCCGCAGCGCCATGTCGCTGAAGAACAGCGCGTGGTTGGTCACCAGCAGGTTGGCCCGCTCCATGTCTCGCCGGGCGTTCTGATAGAAGCACTGCTGGTACCGCGGGCACTTGCGGCCCATGCAGTTGCCGCTATCGCTCTGCACGCGGTCCCACACGCCGGGCTTTTCGAGCTGCGGCAGCGAGCTGAGCGTGCCGTCGCGGGTCTCGTAGGCCCACTCCTCGATGGTGCCGAGCGACCGCCGGCTGGGCTCGTCGCCGAACAGCTTCAACCGCCGCTTGCTGGCCAGTTCGAGCCGCCGGATCGAGAGGTAGTTGCCCCGCCCCTTCACCAGCGAGGCGTGCAACTCGCTCGTCGCCCCGGGCTGGGCCAGCAGGACCGGTTGCAACACACGCTGAAGCAACGGGATATCACGGGCGATCAACTGCTCCTGCAACGCGATCGTGTGCGTCGACACGACGACGCACTCGCCGAACAGGATCGCCCGCACCATCGCCGGCACCAGGTACGCGAAGCTCTTGCCCACGCCCGTGCCCGCCTCGACCAGCAAGTGGGTGCGGTTTTCCATCGTTCGCTGCACGGCGTCGGCCATGCCGAGCTGCTCTTCGCGCGGCTCGTACCGCCCGCCCAGCGCGTCGGCGATGGGGCCGCCAGATTCCAACAGGTCGCGTGCGTCGGGCATTATGCCCCCAGCGGCCTGCGCTTGGGCTCGCCGTTGCCGCGCGGGTACGCCTTGGGCGTCGGCCGCATCTTCTCGAGGATCACGATGCGGCCCGTGGGGGTCTCGACCGTGCCGGCGTGATGGCTCAGCAGCAGGTGTAATGCAGCCTTCGCTTCGGCCAGTTCCTCGCCCGCCCTCTCGCCCTTGATCAGCAGCGCCACGCCGCCGGGCTTGACGAACGGCGTCGCCAGTTCGGCGATCGTCGCCATCGGCCCCACGGCCCGGGCGATGGCCGCGTCGAAGGTGTCGCGGTATTGAGGGAAGCGCCCGGCCTCTTCGGCGCGCGCGGTGATGGTCTTCCCGTGTTCCACGCCCAACACATCCACCACTGCGCGCACGAAGGCGGTCTTCTTGGCCGTCGAGTCGAGCATGGTGAACCGCAGGTCGGGCCGCACGATCGCCAGCGGCACGCCCGGCACGCCGCCGCCAGTGCCGATGTCGATCACAGTGGCGCCCTCGGGCAACTCGGCCAGCGGGGCCATCAGGGTCAGCGAGTCCAGGATGTGCCGCGTCCACGCCTCGGCCGGCTCCTTGATGGCCGTCAGGTTCATCCGCGTGTTGGCGTAGAGCAGCAGCCCCAGGAAGCGCCCCAGCTTCTCGACCTCACCGGGCTCGAAGGCGATACCCAGCTCGGCCGCGGCGGCCAGGAACTCCGGCGGAGCCTCGAGTGGCTCGGCGGGTGCATCGGCAATGATCTCGGCGATGAACGCCTCGACACTGCGATCAGGGGCTGGGCCGGGTTCGGACGTTGCTGAGGACCGGTTGGGCATCACCCTCAGCGTATTCAAAGGACGGGCGGTACGACTGCGATGTCCGGCGTAAACCCACGCCCAGCACCAATCCGGTGGTCAGCCACACCGCCACGATACTCGACCCGCCGTAGCTCAGGAAGGGCAGCGTGATCCCTACGATGGGGACCAACCCGACATTCATGCCCACGTTCACGATCGTCTGGGCGGCGATGAGGGCGGCCAGCCCCACGCACAGCAGCCTGCCAAACGGATCGGCGCACATGGCGGCCACCCCCAGGGCCCCCAGCAGCCAGGCCAGGTAGATGCCCAGGATGCCCACCCCGCCCCAGAAGCCGAAGCGCGTGACGAGCACGCTGTAGACCATGTCGTTGTGGGCCTCGGGCAGGCGGTTGTAGCGGATGAGGGCGCGGGCGTGGTCGTCGGCGTTGCCGGTGGCCAGCCCCGAGCCCATCACCTTCTGGGCGGTGTAGCTCTGGTAGTTGATGTCGTCGGCACCCTCCTGGCTGCCCTGGATCTGCCGGATGAGCCCGACCACGCGTTCCTTCTGGTAGGGCTTTAGGAACGGGTAGCTGGCCGGGGCGGCCATGGCGGCGACCAGCGCGATCACGGCGATGTGACGCAGCTTGGCGCCCGCGGCGATCACGATGGCGCCCAAAGCCGGCACGATCATCATGGCCGTGCCGAAGTCGGGTTGGAGCATGATGAGCCCGATGGGCACGAACGCGACCAGCCCAGGGCCGACGAGCCCCAGGAAGCGCCGGTGGCTGCGCCGGTAGCGCATATGCCAGGCCAGCATGATCACGAACACGACCTTGGCCACCTCGGAAGGCTGGAAGTCCATGGGTCCTAAGTCGATCCACCCGCGCGTGCCGTTGCGGGGCGTCACGATCGAGCTGGGGATGAACGGCAGCAGCAGGAAGATCAGCAGCCCGATGGTCACCAGCGCCAGCGGCCAGCGCAGGAGGCCGATCAGGCGGTAGTGCGGCACGCACACGATGCCGGCGGCCACGATGCCCACGCCCACGAAGATGAGCTGGCGGTGGGCGGTCGAGCTCAGGCCGGTCGCGTCCTCGGCGCGTGTGGCCAGGTCGATGGCGTACACGCCCAGCAGCGAGAGCGCGAGCGCCGCCGCAAAGCTCAGCCAGCCGAAGTTGGCCAGCGCCCACTTGGCGCGCGAGCCCGAGCCCTCGGCCAGCATGAAGCCGTGCAGACGGTCGAGCATGGCTCAGGGGCCTCCGCCGGGCAGGTACCCCTGGGCCTGCAACGCGTGGATGACCTGGTTGGCAATGGGCCCGCTCACGCGGCCGCCGCTGCCGGCGAATTCCATCATCACGCTAATTGAGTACTTGGGCTTCTGGCCCTCGGGGCCGACCAGCCCAACGAACCAGGCGTGCGTGTAACGGCTCTTGACCGGCCTGAACACCGTGGTCGTGCCCGGCGGTTCGTCGTCCGGGTCGTCGATGATGTTCCCATTGGGAGCGATGCGGAGTTCCTTGGTCAGCGTGGCGACGGCCTGGGCCGTGCCGGTCTTACCCCACACGTCCACGCCGGGGGCGTTGAAGTACTCAACCCGCTCGCCACGGATTGTGGTGTGGTTGCCGGTGCCCAGCTTTGGGTCGTTGACGCTCAGCCATAGCCCCCGCAGGGCCCGTTCGACCGCCGCGGGATCGAGCCCGATGTCTTCGATCGGCGGTGGTTCATCGCCGCGTACCAGCGTCGGCCCGAGCCTCTTCCCGCCGCGCGCGAGCGTGGCGAACGCGTCGGCGGCGTGCAGCGGGGACCACGCGATGGGCCCCTGCCCGATGCCCATGAGCGCCGCGTCGACGTTGGTCAATCCTCGTGTGGGATCGTCACCGGACGTGTTGGTCATGGGACCGAGGATTCCCGCGGCGCTGCCCACCGCGTCCAGCGGGGGGTCGCCCGCGCCGAAGGCCCGGTAGGCGTCGAGCATCCGCTGCGGGCCCAGCCGGCTGCCGAGCGTGTAGAAATAGATGTTGCACGAGCACATGAGCGCCTCGGCCTCGTCGGGGTCGTGCTCGAGCTGCGAGCTGTGGGTCTGGAACCCAAAATCGGAACGCCAGATCCAGCACCTCAAGATGTCTTCGCGCCCCGGCAGGAAGTGGCCGGTGCACTCGATGCGCTCATGCAGTTCCTGCTCGCCGCGGCTGGCGGCCCAGGTGAGCGTGAGCGCCTTGGCGATGCTGCCCGGCGGGTAGACGGCCGACGTGGCGCGGTTGAATCTCGGGTCGTCCCAGTCCTGGGTCTCGACGCCCTCGGGCCTGGTCGCGCTGCCAGCGGGATCGTCGGGATCGATCGTTGGCGTGCTGACCAGGGCGAGGACCTCGCCCGACTCGATGTCGATGACCACCGCCGCGCCGGCCAGGGGCTGCCCGTCGTCGCGGCGGCTCGGCGGGTTGCCGTGCCAGCCCTGGGCCACGGCCAGGCCGACCTCGGGGGCCAGGATCGCCGCGATGCGGGCCTGGAGCATGGCGTCCAGCGTCAGCGTCACGTCGCGGCCAGGGGTGCGCTCGATGACGGTCTGCTTGCCGGTGTCCAGCCGTCGTACACGCAGGCCGCGGAGGCCGCGGAGGGTGTGCTCCATCTTCGCTTCGACGCCGGTGTGGCCGACGTGGTCACCCTCCATGTAGCGCCCGCGGTCGACGCCACGGCTTGTCTCAGCGATCGCCGCCTCTTCTGGCGTCGCGGTGGTCTTGAGCCAGTCCTCGCGGCGCTTGGGATCCTCGGCGTGGACGGTGTCGCGCACGGAGCCGATGATGGCGTCCATCGTGCCCTTGACGGTCACGCCGATCGATCCCCCGCCACGGCCACCGCCATCGCCCTTGAGCGGGCCGGGCAGGGTGGAACGATCGATCTCGGTGGTGATGGAGCTGTAGGGGTACTGGCGGTTACGCGAGTGCCCGGCGTCGAGCCTGGGCACCAGCGGCAGCTCGGTCCGGGCCAGCGTGCCCGTTGGGTTGCCCTCAAGATCGTGTACCGGCGCTTCGAGCACGGTCGTGCGCTCGCGCAAGGCCAGCACGGCGAATCCCACGGCGTCCTCGACCTGGGGGATGATCGTGTGCGGCTGCTTCTGCTCGGCCACCGGCCGGTTGGCTTGTCGCTCCACAAGTTCTTTGGAGAGTTCTTCGCCGCGGGCCAGGGCACGGTCTTCGATCTGCTCACGTCGGCGATCGACGTACCCCTTGCGGATCGTCTCGACCTCTTCGAGCACCTCGGCCTTGCGGGCCACGATGGCCTCGAGCGGCACGCCGGCCACCAGCGCCAGCTCGGCCAGCCCGTGCTCGACGTGCTCGTCGAAGTACGGCTCGTACCCGCGGGCCAGCGCGTCGCGTTGCTCGGGCGCCAGCTCTCGCCACACGGCCCGGTGCACCTGGCGGGCGAACTCGATGCTGCGGGCCTCGGCCCACGAGCCGCTGAGCACCGAATAGTCGATCCGCACGTCAAAGGTCGGCCGGTCCTGGGCCAGCACGCGGCCGGTGCGGTCGAGGATGCGGCCGCGGACGGTCGGCTCCCAGGCCAGCCGCTCGAGCCGGCTCTCGGCCTGGTCTCGCAGCCCCGGCCCCAGGTGGAAGCTCAACCGCCCGAGCTGGGTGGTGAGGGCCGCAAAGCCGACGAGCCCAAGGCCCGCCAGCATGATGAGGCGGCCGTGGAACATGCCGATGCCGTCTTTTTCGTACATGCCCATGGGTGGCTTCCTTGCCGGCCCCTCCGGGGGGGGTGTTGGGGGGGGACGGGCGGGGGCGCGGGGCCGTCCGGTGGCCCTCGCATCAGGGTATCGGGCGACGGCCGTGCCGGCCGCGACGCTGGAGATCGGCAATCGGCGATCGGCGCCTCTGAACAAGGCCGCGAGGCCCCTCCTGCTCCCTCTCCCCGTCTTCGGGGAGAGGGTTGGGGTGAGGGGTCTGCCGGGCGTTCGTGGTATTCCAAGACCCCTCACCCCGGCCCTCTCCCCGAAGACGGGGAGAGGGAGCAAGAGCGCCACGACCCCCACCCCCACCAACCCCCCAAAACCCCCCTCACTGCCTCCCAGGCGGGCTCTGGCCCCCGGGGACGGACCATTCCCGGCCGGGGATGGACCTTTTCCGTGCGGAATCACTCCATCCGAGAGCGGAAATGGTCCATCCCCGTGCGGAAACAGTCCATCTCCGTACGGAAACACTCCGTCCGAGAGCGGAAAAGGTCCGTCCCTGAGCGGGAACGGTCCGTCCGGAAGCCGGAATGATCTGCCCGCGAGCGGGAATGGGCCGCCCTGCTTCACACGCCCAGTTGTCGTCGAATCTCCTTTGACCCTGACCGAGCGATCGTAACCTCACTCATTAACTGGGCTTAGCAGCCCCCAACCGGTGGCCTGCTAATGCTGCCAGGAAAAAACTTCTCTGTTCCGTGAACTGGTGTCGGAGCGTTAGCATATTGCGCATCCAGTAAATGACTTTACCCCAACAGATCAGCCACCGCCTTGCGCGTAAGTGCCGCTGTCCTCAGCGAGCAAACGATTGCACTGATCGATCCGGAGATTCTCACCATGTTGCTAATAGTCCTCCCGCTGGCACTGACCATTTGCCTTGCCGACGCCGTCACTGACCGCGATGGCGATGGGATCCCAGACGCACGAGAGTTAGAACTCCAGGGCGATGCGGTGATGCAGAGGGTATTCAATCCTCTTGTGAATGAGTATTACCCGCTCGTGATCGTACCAAATGGTCCGCTTGAAGTCAGCTTCGAGCACATGCTCATCGTTGATGCAACACTAACCAAGACGGTGAAAGCTGCTATCACTAACTCCTCTTCATTTACTCAAACCAATTCCACGTGGAGTGAGGTTGAGACCATCGCAAATATCACGGCTTCCGCAGAGGTTGGCTGGAAAGACGGCGTGGGGACAGCATCCTCAAAGCTATCCGCCTCGCTGAGCTACACTTCGAAATCAGGATCGCGGTTTGACGCCAAGGACGTCCAAACATTTCTTCAATCTGAATCGGAGGCACGCGAGCTTGTCCAAAAGCAAAACATGCAGATTGGTCCGAAGGCGGGACGGATTCGCACAAGCGTAAATTTGTATAATCCCACCGGACATCCCATCCGTATCGAGAGTCTTCGCGCCACATTTCATCAAACAGCTCCGCCCGCGACGACCCAACTGAACCCAATCGCAGCCCAACACTCGGTTGATGGAGCACTCGGCCTGATCTTGATGCCCCACGAACAACAACCTGTTGTAATAGAACTGACAGGGATAAACACCGTAGAACTACGAGACGCTGTCGAGCAAGGCCGGTCTTTTCACGTCGCCCTTTCAAGTCTGGATTATGAGTTCGTGACGCATGAACCAAGCCTCAAGGGAAGCTTCGTAGCCCAACAAGCTATCTCCCAGGTACGTACTTCCGATGTTCACGTGGTGAGCGACGACCGACACCATCGCGGACGGATAGCTCACCGAGATTTGAACGGCGATCCCATCTCTCTAGAGCGAGCGATTGAACTTTGTCTTTCAGCCGACGATGCAATCGCTCTAAGCGCGGACACCATCCTTAGCGTGGCCGGTATTTCAGCGACCCCGGCCGCAGACGGTGGCGAAGCACAAAGTCGCTGGCATCTCGCGGCCGATGCCCTTGATATAAGCCGCTCGCACAAGGACTTGCTCGAATTGCCAATTGCTGACTTTGGGGGTGAAGTGTGGCTTGTGCTTGTGTCTGCTGGCGAATCAGACGCAAGGCCATTTGATGCAGATGTAGGGTATTCGAAGATCGATTGGGCGACGGATGATCAAGAAGAACTGGCCGTCGACCTCCGACCCGGTGATCGAATTCGCGTGGTGGTGGGTGGCCACCACCATGAGCACGTTTTTGCAGTAGTAAACGAAGAGACCGTGTCGGTTCCCCCATTCCGCATTTCCGATCGAGAAAAGCATGCGATGTATCTGGATACCATTCCTTACCACGGAAAACGCGAACAGTGGCAGCGTCGACCCCTAAACGTTGTTTCAGACCTCAACACCACGGGCTTGCTTGCCGACAGCGGCCAAGGCTTTGAGCCGATTCGACGGCTTGGTTCTACCCATTGGCGAATCACGGCACCCGGGACCGCTGAATGTACTTTCACGGCAGCAGAGCACACTACGATCAAGTTTCGAATGGGATCTTCGCCAGCTACTGAGTCTTTGCAGATCGGTTACGAATTTGATATGCACCAGAAGACGGTCTCATGGCCAGATGCTGTCGTTAACGCAAATAGTGCCCAGCAGGCATTCAGCATGCGCGGGGGCGGCAAGTTTAGTGTGAGCCAAGTTCTTCGATGGCGAACAGACGATCTCTATAAAGCCGACCCAGATCGCGGAAATGACGACACACTGTGGCCCTCGTACTACAGGCTGTTCAGAAACGAACTTGAGCAATTTGTCGAAACACAGCAAAAGCGAAGTCGTGTTTACCCGCGACGGAGCATGATCGATCTCCATGTTGCAATTGACCGATCCGAAAACTAACTTCTGACAAAGGAGCTACAATGGACAAATGTGAGTACGATGGGAAGCTTTATTCACACGGGGCGGAAAAGTGCCAGGAAGGTCATCTGCACAGGTGCGACGACGGCGAGTGGATGCCTCTGGGTCTTTCTTGCAATGATGGCGATGCAGATGAATCCACTGAGAGCGAAGCCCCGTCCAGTTCCAGCGATGACTGACACGATGCTCTCGGGAGAACTGCTCTTGCAAAGCCGCCAAGCGGCTTGAACTCCATAAGTGTCTTTGCCCACGACCAAAAAGTTGGTCTAGAAATTCTGATTCCCACTAAACCCACCCCCACATCCCCCCGATGAACCCTCCAGACCGCCCCTGACGCTCGCCCGGCACGGTGCCGGACGCCCGCCCGGGGCACAATGCTGGAGATTCGGTCATGGGTTCACCGCGCTATCCGGATAAGGAAGCACTGCTGCTGGCCTGGGCCCGCCACCACGCGACCGTGTGGGCCGGCGGGCAAGCCGGGCCGCCCGACACGGGGCTCGATTTGGCCCAAATCCAGGCGTTTGAGGCCACCGTTTCTGCGGCTGAGGATTCGCTGGTCGACCGAACGGCAAAAAAGGCGGCCGCCAAAGCGAGCACAACCGCCAAGAAGAACGCCTTCAAGCTGATGAAGAACCGCCTGAGCAGCTGCGTGGCCACCATCGACGCCTACGTGAAGGACACCCAGGACGAGGGCGTCTACGTGCGGGCCGAGCTGGACCCCCCCAAGGAGCCCAGCGAGCGCCCGGCGCCCGCCAAGCCCGGCGACCTCTCGCTCACCAGCTTCTCCGACGGCTCGCTGCGCCTGGCCTTCAAGGTCGCCGCCGCCGGCGCGGTCTTCGAGGTCCAGCGGTCGACGACCGACCTCGTCGGCCAGGAAAGCCCCTGGGCGACCATCGCCGTGACCGGCGAGAAGATGCACACCGACCCGGCCGTGCCCGGCGGCCTGCGGAGCGTGAGCTACCGCGTGCGGGGCATCATCGGCAACAACAACACGGGCGCGTGGTCGACGCCCGAGCCGCTGAACTTCGGCAGCCAGGGCAGCCAGGCCGGGCCGGCGACGGCGGCGGACGCGGCCTGATTCGTCTTGACGCCTCGGCGGCGGGCCCGTGCACCGGCTCCGCCGTCGCGAAATGGATTGACCCCCACGAGCGGCGACGCCCGGGCTTCGGCCCGGGCGTTGTCGTTGGCGACCTTATCATGCCTCATGCCCGCCGAAGGCGAATCTTCTCCCAGCCCCCGCAGGGTCGTTCTTCACGCCGACCTGGACGCGTTCTTCGCGTCGGTCGAGCAGCGGGACAACCCCGAGCTGCGGGGCAAGCCGGTGCTCGTGGGCGGGGCCGGGCCGCGCGGGGTCGTCGCGGCGGCGAGCTATGAGGCGAGAGAATTTGGCTGCCGCAGCGCAATGCCCGGGGCGGTGGCTCGGCGGCTGTGCCCGCAGGCCATCTTCGTCAAGGGCTCGTTCGCCAAGTACCGGGCGGCCAGCCAGGCGGTGTTCGATGTCTTCGAGACCGTCACGCCGCTGGTCGAGCCGCTGAGCGTGGACGAGGCGTTCCTGGATGTCACCGGCAGCCTGCGTCTGCTGGGGGATGGCTTGGCCATCGCCAAAAAGATCCGCGCAGACGTCAAGCGCGAGACGCAACTGACCGTCAGCATCGGCGTGGCGCCCAGCAAGCTGGTGGCCAAGATCGCCAGCGACCTGGACAAGCCCGACGGGCTCGTGATCGTGCGCGACGGCGAGGTCGAGGACTTTCTTGAGCCCCTGGCGATCTTTCGCCTCTGGGGCGTCGGCCCGGCCAGCGAGGCGAAGCTCAAGAAGCTGGGCATCTCTACTTTTGGCCAGCTCCGCGCGCTCGACAAGCCCACGCTCAAGCGTCTCTTCGGCACGATGGGCGACGCGCTGTGGAACCGCTGCCGTGGCATCGATGATCGGCCCATCGTCACCGATCGGCGCGCGAAATCGATCGGGCACGAACGCACCTTCGGCGAGAACCTGAA